>DAIPJJ010000306.1:0-2493 GCA_036770325.1 Terriglobales bacterium | reverse complement strand
TGCTACTCATTTCTAGTGTCTTTGCATTCGACAGTCCTCGGATACTGCTATAGCTAGAGGCACCTATGATAAAGAGAAGTGACTATGTTCCAGATGGCGTGGAAACCGCTTTGACCTTTCATAAGACTAGCTCTGAGACGGAACCCGAAAATGGTATTGACGAGTTGTTCAGTACAGTCGGTAGGCAAGGTCTTAATGTGTTCACACCCGATCTCGCGCTTCCATGGCTGACTCTTGAACAAAAAGCTGCGACTGAATCAGGCGAAGTTGAGCTCGATCTGACTGCGGATAAACCTGATCCATCTAACGATCCGGTGCGCCTATATTTACATGAGATGAGCATCTCGCCCCTGCTCACCCGTGAACAGGAAGTGGAAATCGCAAAGCGGCTTGAACGCGGAAAACTGCGCACGCTGAAAGCGCTTTCACGCTCACCCATTATGATCCGTCAGATATTAAATACCGCGGAGGACCTCAGCTTAGGCATTCGTTCCATCGAGGACATTGTGCACTTCGAGGAAGAAGATGTCGCCGAACAGGTTTTGCGCGAGCGTACAGCTGCCGTTGCGCGTGACATGCTTGAACTGCGCAAACGCGAGAAGATTGCCGTTCAATTGACAAGCCGGTTCCAACAGCTCTCCGCGAAACAAAATCCAAAGCAATATCGGCGGTGTCGAGCGCAACTGGGCCGTGAGATGGTGAGGATCTCACGGATTATCTGCCATCTTGGGCTTAAACCGTCGGAACTCAGGTGCCTCATTGATCGCGTGAATAGAGCTGTCGAAGCTATGCGCGTATTTGACCGCCAGCTTGCCAAGATCGACACGAGAATTGCGAGTTCGCGCAGTGAGGGGCTCACACGAAAATATCGTTCAACGCAGCGGCAACATCGTGTGGCAATCCGAGCGTTGGAAATCGACTCAGGAGCGACGTTCAAGCAGTTGCGAAAGACGCAGTGTGCAATTCTCGAAGGCCAGAGGGACGCAGAACGAGCGAAGCACGAAATGGTAGAAGCCAATCTGCGGCTGGTCGTGTCTATCGCGAAAAAGTACGCTAATCGAGGACTGCATTTTCTCGATCTTATTCAGGAGGGCAATCTAGGCCTGATGAAAGCGGTTGATAAATTCGATTATCGGCGTGGATACAAGTTCTCTACTTATGCGACTTGGTGGATTCGCCAAGCAATTAGCCGCGCAATCGCCGACCAGGCTCGTACCATCCGGCTTCCCGTTCACATGATTGAAGTGGTCAATAAGTTGATCCGAATTTCGCGGCGATTAGTTCAGACCTTGGGACGCGAACCTACGCCGAGCGAGATTGCCAGGCAGATGGACATCCCGGAAGCCAAGGTTCGCAAAGCCTTAAAAATTATGCGGGTACCCGTCTCGCTGGAAACGCCGATCGGCGTGGAGGGAGATTGTCACCTCGGGGACCTCATCGAAGATCGTGGCACCGTCTCACCCGCGGAGTCTGCCATCAGTGATGATTTAAGATTGCAAACGCAGCATGCCTTACGTGGGCTCACTCTTCGCGAAGAGAGGGTCCTTAGAATGCGCTTCGGCATGGATGACGGCCTAGAACGCACTTTGGAGGAAGTTGGCCGCAGTTTTGACGTAACTCGCGAGCGCATTCGTCAGATTGAGGCCAAGGCACTGCGCAAGCTGCGGCTTTCGGCGCGCTCTAGCGAACTTCGGCTGCTGCTTAGCCACGAATAAAAGTCTATTTGGGAGTCGCGTGTCCTCCGGCACAAGCCGCGCAAAACCCGCGCCGGTTACCTTGTTGACAGCACTGGTAAATAAGACTAGGTTAGTTAATAGAGGATTCTTTCTTCTCTCATTCAGGTTCCCTGAGCTAAGTCAGCCTATCTGAAGCTTCCCCTCTTAGATTATCCGTCAACATGAAGGCTGACTATGTTTGCTCGCAATCTGGCAATACACCTGAAACCCAACTCCCTGACCGAGTTCACCCGGATTTTCGACGCTGATGTGCTGCCCATGCTGCGAAAGCAAGCGGGATTTCGCGCTGAGATCACCTTTTCCATTTCGCCGAGCGGACTCCGTTTAACCGCGATCAGTTTGTGGGACACGAAGGAACACGCCGAAGCGTACAGCACGACTGCATACCCGGAGGTACGGAAGAGCTTAAATAAGGTGCTCGAAGGCACTCCCAAGGTGCTGGTCTCGAATGTGATTAGCTCGACAATTCACTCGCCTTCTGCTGTTGCTGCTGCAGACTGAGGGACCGAAGACGGGCGAGGCGGCCCTGTGCTGTCTCGCCACGTTCTCGGAAACTTTTTTGGAGGACCTATGCGATCCGAGATCCAAGTCGGCAGCATCCTGATCGATGACAGACCCATGATTGCCCGTGCGCTCGCGATGGAAACCGAATTCTATCTAGGGAACTGGAGCTTAGTTCGTTCTCCTGATAGTGGTGCTCTCGATCGCAAAGCCCGTTCGGCAGGATGGGGCTTCTTCTTCATGGCCCGAGAGGTAA
>DAIPJJ010000221.1:0-6683 GCA_036770325.1 Terriglobales bacterium | reverse complement strand
ACCGTAATTGTGAAGAGCGACCCAGCCCTGCACCAGGAGAAGTTTGATATCAACTGAGCTCTTAGCTGCTAGCCTTTAGCTCTTAGCTGAAAAACCAGACTGTTGGGGAAACGGGTGCCTCGCCCTTTTTTCTTCGCAAGACTATCTGCTGCGGAACGATCAGTCGATATGAAATGGAAAGGCCTTTCACTCCTCGTCGTCGCACTTGAATTGTCGACTTTAGTTATCCAGTTCGGATTGCCAGCGTACCAAGGGCGTATATTCGGCGATCCCAAATTCCCGCCTTTAATCGTGTTCCACGGTCTACCGGGCTCCGACATCGTAGACTTTCGCGGCAACTTCTTCGAGTTCGTGCTCGAGTCTGTGACCGTCTGGCTATTTCTGGTTTTTGGGACCGGATTAGGTATCAGGATCGCTCGGCAAATTTTTCGATCGACTGGCGAGAGAACGATGAATTAATCTGCCCCTGCGCCCTTCGCTTCGGCTGATCCGGTTATACTGCGTTCCGCAATCCCGCTGTATTCACGCAGCTTCTTCAGCGAAGTCTGGATTTCCTCGACATGTTGTTTCTGCCCGCGCTGGCTGGCCATAGCGGAAACCCTCTCCGCACTCTCCATCGCGTTGGCGCCGATTTCCAGCAGCGTTGCCAATGAATCCGCATGCAGCTTCCAGAGCGAGGGTGAATTGTTGGCGCGCTTCAGCTCTTCCCATTCGGTGATGATTCTCGCTGTGACGGCAACCAGGCGGAGCAATACTCGCGCAACCCCGGCACGCAGGCTTTTTTCTTCCAGGTAGTCCGCGCAATAAGCATCCGCTTCGGCAGGAGTAAGTGTCAGATTGAAGAACCGCATCGGAACGACCTGGCGGAATTTCGGATCGGCGACTCTTACGAAAATGCGCACCGATTCTTCCACTTTCAATAGCTTCGTTTCCTCTGCCGCCAGTTGCTGCTGGGTGACTCCCTTGCGCACAGCACTCAGATTAAACGGCTTCGCGACTACTACGCTGGATGTCTTCACCGCGGGTTTGGCTGCCGAACCCGCGGCTGCTTTCGACCCTTTCTTGATCGGCGGCATCTGTTCCAGCGTGAGTTTCAGGCGCGACACCCGGCGGAACTTATCGAGAGCAAGACCATAATCGAGCCTGAGAAGATTGCTCTCATCCATGGCTTTGACGTGATCGATTGTCACATCTACGCCGTCCACGCTGCCAAGAATGGTTCCGCCTTGTTCTTCCAAGTCGCCGGCGAACTTCTTGATGTGTTTCGTGGCGGAACAGAAAAGTTCGTCGAAGCGCGTTCCAAAGCTCGCATTATAAGGCGCAATAGTTGCAAGCACAGCGGGATGAAAAAATGAGTCATCAAGATTTTGTTTGATCTGGCGCACGGTCTGAATGATTCCGGACTCGAGCATGGCGTTGAAATCGCGAAACTGAGAAATCTGCTCCTCAAAAGCATCGAAACGTCGCAGCACCTGAACGTGCTCTTCGGGAAGCGGTAGAAGGTCGGAATCAGCAAGAATCTCGATCAGTGCAATCTCGAAGGGCGAAAGCGGCAGCGAGCCGTCGAGTCCATAGCCGCGCTGTTCCCATTGCCCGGGCACACGCGGGTGACGATAAAGAAAGGTAACGATAATATCGGCTTTGTCGCGGTCGGAGTCGGTGTGGTCCTTCTTGCGCACAAAGTAGCGCAACATGGCTTCGGCAATTTCAGGATCAGTGTCGTCGCTGAAGGCACGACGCAGCATCGCGGGCGAGATTGCCATATCGAGCAGGCGCAGCCAGCGACGCATCGCCGTCAGCATGGCATCCACGTCATCATCCTGCAGCGAGACGGTTTCGAGACCGGCAGGAACCGGCACCTCGCCATCCACCGCTTCCTGCAGGAGCTTTTCGTAAAACCCCTGAACAGTAGCGAGGATGGCAAGTTCCCATTTGGGATCTTCAGCCAAGGACTTCCCTCGTTGGAACGCGTTTCAAATTAGTCAGAATAAATAGTGCCAGAGTACGGAATTACCGGATAGTTACCTAAGTAAGAGTGTTCTAGAAGTAGAGCGTGGCTTCAATTGAATCATTGAATCATCAGATCATTGAGTCATTGGGAATTTCTGGGATGAAAGCTGTTCAATGACTCAATGACTCGATGATTCAATTCATTCAAACACCACTGTTTTTTTCCCATACACCAGAACCCGGTTCTCCAGATGCCACCGGACTGCGCGCGAGAGCACTACCTTTTCGAGGTCGCGCCCCTTCTGGATGAGGTTTTGAACTGAATCGCGGTGCGACACCCGCACGACATCCTGCTCGATGATGGGACCATCGTCGAGTACCTCGGTCACATAGTGACTCGTGGCGCCAATCAGCTTTACGCCGCGAGTGAATGCCTGGTGATAGGGTTTTGATCCGACAAATGCAGGCAGAAACGAATGATGAATATTAATGATCCGCTGCGGATATCTGGCCACAAACTCGGCTGAGAGAATCTGCATGTAACGGGCGAGCACGACGAGGTCAACGTTGTGGCGTTCGAGCCGTGAAAGGATTTGCCTCTCCGCCGCGTGCTTGTTCTCTTTTTCGACGGGAACGAGGAAAAAGGGGACGTGGTAGAAATCCGCAATCGCCTGACTTTCCGCGTGGTTGGAAACGATGCAGGGAATATCGCAATTCAGTTCCCCACTCTGATGCCGGTAGAGTAAGTCAACAACGCAATGGTCTTGCTTGGAGACCAGTATTGCCACGCGTGGCTTGGTGTCTGACTGTGCCAAGCGCCACTGCATATTGAACTTCTTGGCGATTGGCAGGAAATCGGTGGTG
The DNA here is from genome assembly GCA_036770325.1 of Terriglobales bacterium. GTDB lineage: Bacteria > Acidobacteriota > Terriglobia > Terriglobales > Acidobacteriaceae > Gp1-AA145. The sequence continues at coordinate 3,869 of DAIPJJ010000221.1, read as the reverse complement.
AAACGGTGGAAAGGAATGTCGAACTCGGCAGGATCAAATTCGACACGCATGAGAAACGTGCCAGATTCGCTGTCGCCGTGCTCATCGGCATGAAGAATGTTGCCTCCATGCTGGTAAATAAATCCGGAGATTGTCGCAACCACGCCCTTTGTGTCAGGGCAACTGAGCAGAAGGACGGCGGAGTTCTTCGTCATCGCTTATTCAAGTCTTTCACAATTTCGCGCGCGGCATTCGCCCCTGAGCCACCGGTGAGGCCTGTTCCCGGATGTGTGCCCGATCCACATAAACAGAGGTTGCGAATCGGTGTGCGATATCGTGCCCAGTCGAGAAAAGGTCGCATGGTGAAAATCTGATCCAGCGCTAGCTCGCCATGAAAGATGTGGCCGCCAGTCAGGCGGTATGTTTGTTCGAGATCGAGTGGCGTGATGACCTGCGCGTGCAGAACTCGTTCCGGGAGATCCGGCGCATATCTTTGTACGTTTCTGATAACTGTATCTGCGAGGGCTGTTTTTTGATCATTCCAGCTACCGTCCCTCAGCTTGTGCGGAGCATACTGCATGTAGATGGACATCACGTGCTTGCTCGCGGGCGCGAGTGAAGCATCGCTGAGTGAAGGAATTGTAATCTCAAGGTATGGCTCACGCGAGAAACTGCCGTATTTTGATTCGTCGAATGCGCGCTCAAGGTAGTCGATTTCAGGGCCGATCTGAATGCGCCCTTTTAAAGCTTCCGCATTGCCGCTCAGCTCTGTGAAGTTCGGCAGGCCCGAGAGTGCAAGGTTCACCTTCGCAACTGTTCCGTTCATGCGGAAATTCTGCAGGCGTTTCGTGAAGCTTGGTGACAACAGAGAAGGATCGATAAGTTTGAGAAACGTGTTCTTCGGATCGGCGTTCGATACAACGGCGCGAGCTTCGATTTCTTCCCCGGTCGAGAGCACCACGCCATTCGTGGTTTCACCTTTCACCTTGATTCGCTCAACCTGAGCGCCGGTGCGAATTTCTGCGCCAGCTTTTTGCGCAGCAGTGGCCATCGACTGAGTGATCGCGCCTATACCGCCTTCTGCAAACAGATTGCTGCCAGCCGGGTGCGAATCGGCAGCCGCACGAAGCAGGAGAACCAGACTGGTTCCCGCAGACCACGGCCCCATAAAAGTGCCGAAGATTCCACGGGCGGCAATCGTGGCGCGCAGCAAATCGTTTTCGAAAAACTCCGAAACAAGATCCGCGACAGCCATCGGTCCCCAACGCAACAGGTCGTAAGTGCTTCTTTTTCCCAGGCCGCGAACCGAGCGGCCAAGCTGCAACAGGCCGAACAGATCGGCCTTCGTCGGTTCGGCAATCTCTGGAGGGGTGAGGGCCAGAGCTTTGGAAATTACTCGCGATGTTTTTTCGAGTGCGGCCTGGAAAGCGCTGTATTTCACTGCATCGGATCTTGAGAATTTCGCGATTTCCTGCGCTGTCTTGTTGAGGTCGCGATAAAGGACCAACGCCTGACCGTCGGGCGAGAGCGACGTTACTGCGGCTTCGGGGACGATCAACTTCAGCCCGTGTTTCTCGAGTTGCATGTCCCGGACGATATCGGGTCGCAAAGATGCCGAGTGCGCAAGGGTCGAGGAACGAAAGCCGGGATGGAATTCCTCTGTGACTGCCGCTCCGCCAACTTGATCGCGGCGCTCAAGGACCAGCGGCGTGTACCCGGCTTTGGCCAGGTAGAAGGCGGTCACCAGGCCGTTGTGGCCGCCACCAACGATGACAATGTCGCGATTGTTAGGCATTCACCACTCGGTGGTACTTCCTCTGTATAACTCTGTGTGCTCTGTGGTTAGGTTTTTCCCAGAACATGCAAAAAGCCTCCACCACAGAGCACGCGGAGGTGCACAGGGCAATTTCAACCAACATCTTTTAATACCTCCAGCGCTGCTAACCTGCCCGGCGCGCCCATGATCCCACCACCCGGATGCGTGGCCGAGCCGCACATATAAAGACCCTTAATAGGAGTTCGGAAGCGCGCCCATCCGGGAGCGGGACGCAAAAAGAAGAGTTGTTCCAGCGACAACTCGCCCTGAAAAATATTCCCTTCGCTTAAACCCCATTCGCGCTCGAGATCAAGCGGCGTGAGCACTTGCTTGTGCAGAATGATATTTTTCAAATTCGGCGCGTACTCCGAAATCGTATTGATAACGGTGTTCCCGAAATCATCGCGCAGTTGGTCCCAATTCAACCCAGGTTTCAACTTATACGGTGCATACTGCACGAAGCACGAGAGCACGTGCTTCCCCGGCGGCGCCACGCTCGGGTCAGTGAGCGAAGGGATCACCATGTCGATGTAGGGGCGCTGCGAAAACATTCCGTACTTCGCATCATCGTAGGCGCGTTCCATGTATTCGACTGCGGGTGAAATCGAGATTGCGCCACGGAGGTGTGCGCCGGGACCAGGCATGCACTTAAAGTCTGGCAGTGCATCGAGAGCAAGATTTACCTTCCCGGATGATCCACGGAACTTGTATCGCTTCACTTCGTCAACAAATTCGCCCGGCAGATTCCCATTGTCAATGAACTCGATGAACGTGTGCCGCGGATCGACGCTCGAGGAAATTACACGGCCGTAAATCTCATCTCCGTTGGCGACGGCGACCCCGACCGCGCGGCCGCCTTTCACAATAATTTTTGCCACTCCGGCTTGCTTGCGAATCTCAACTCCAGCTTCGAGTGCGGCTTCGGCGATCGCATTTGAAATTCCACCAGTGCCGCCGCGGGCGAATCCCCAGGCGCGAAACGCACCATCGATCTCTCCCATGTAGTGGTGAAGCAGGACGTAAGCAGTACCCGGCGAGCGCACGCCGAGGAATGTGCCGATAATTCCCGAGGCCGACATCGTCGCCTTAAGCACATCGGTCTCAAACCACTGGTCGAGAAAATCGGCTGCGCTCATAGTCATGAGCTGCACCAGGTTGTAGCGGTCGCCGCTCGACAGCTTCTGGAATCGCCGCGCCATGAACAGCAGCTTCGAGAGATCTTTCGGATTCAGGCCGGTCGGATCCGGCGGCACCATGTTCAGGATCGGCTTAACGAAGTGACACATCGGCTGCATCGCCTTGCCGAAGTCTTCGTAAGCATCGGCGTCGAGCTTCGAGTGACGGGCAATCTCGCGGTAAGTTTTGCCGTGGTCATTCACGCGCCACAGATAGTCGCCGTTCGGCATGGGCGTGAAGGTGCCATCGAGCGGGAGAATTTCAAGACCGTGGCGTGGAAGATCAAGGTCGCGAATGATCTCCGGCCGCAGCAGCGAAACAACGTACGAGCAAACGGAAAACTGGAAACCAGGAAAAACTTCTTCTGTGACGGCCGCACCGCCGAGCACGTGCCGGCGCTCGAGCACCAGCACTTTCTTGCCTGCGCGCGCAAGATACGCCGCATGCGTGAGCCCGTTGTGCCCGCCTCCGATGACGATGATGTCGTATGAAACAGCCACTAGCTCTTAGCTCCTGGCTTTTAGCTGTCGCTCTCAGCTGTCAGCTATCGGTTTGCTGGTATCGGGGCACGTCTTCAGACGTGCCGAAGGTGTTTCTAAGTGACCGCTGGTTTAGCCGCTGATGTTGCCGTGAACAGGAATAATACTCGCGAACAGAACTTCGCCGCCGAAGCGGATCAGAGTCCGCTGGGAAGAACGCTCCATTGGAGAAGGCGGGACATTCGTGATTCGACTGATTGTAACACTCGAAAACTGCAGTCATCCCGAGCCTCCATCCGCAGGGGGCAGGAGAAGGACCGACGTCAGCTTGAAGTGAGATTGGAGTCTGCCACGCGCATCCCAAGCGCATGTAGATGCCGGTTATCCTGTCCACGCCTGTGATGGCGCACGAGTATCGT
>DAIPJJ010000027.1:0-30099 GCA_036770325.1 Terriglobales bacterium | reverse complement strand
GGGATGGTCCAGTTACGCTTTCACCCGCCGACCACAAGATGGGAAATGGAAGCGACAAGATCCAAGTATCTTTGCGGGTGACTTCGCGCGGGAACGCCGTTGTTCACGAGATGCGTGACCCTTCCACGGCCGATGATCCTGCCAAAAACGATCATCCGCTAACCATGCTTTATTTGGACAATGGTCGCTTGCTCTTGACTCACTATTGTGACGCGGGAAACCGTCCACGCATGACTGGCACGCTGTCAGCCGATGGGAAGACCATCGACTTCGACTTCCTCGACGTCGCAGGTCCCACCGATCACGGGCACATGCAACATGCTACGTTTACCATCATCGATGCCAACCACCACACCGAGGACTGGACGTACTTGATGCCGGGTGACAAGGTTATGCGTGGGCATATGGATCTGCAAAGGATGAAATAGACGCAGACTGCGGCAATGGGAAACCTGAATGGACCGCGAGTGGAATGACAATCAGCCGATTTATCGCCAGCTTCGCGATCAGGTGGTCGCGATGATACTCGACGGCGCACTAAAAGAAGGCGATCCCTTGCCTTCCGTGCGCACGGTGGCGACCGACTATCGCGTCAATCCACTTACGGTCCTGAAGAGCTATCAGGAACTGGTAGACGAGGAACTCGTAGAAAAACGGCGTGGGCTGGGCATGTTCGTCCGCGAAGGAGCGCGCAAGTTGCTGCTGAAAGGCGAGCGGGAGAAGTTTCTCAAACAAGAATGGCCAAGGCTTCGCGAGACTATTCAGCGACTGGGGCTCTCGCCTGAGGACCTGCTCAAGACCGGCGTCCCCCCATCGCCACCGAAACCTGACGGGGAGGAACACTGAATATGCCAGTGATCGAAGCACGTGGGCTGCGCAAAACATTCGGGGCGACTGTCGCACTCGATGGCATTGATCTGCGCGTCGAAGAAGGCCGAATACTCGGACTTATCGGACCGAACGGCGCCGGCAAGACCACCGCGCTGAACGCAATTCTTGGTCTGATTCCATATCAGGGCGATCTCAAAGTGCTTGGCCGCGATCCCTGGGCTGAGCGCGACCTTCTTATGCGGGATGTCTGCTTCATAGCAGATGTTGCGGTCCTGCCCCGCTGGATGCGGGTTTCCCAGGCACTCGATTTTGTGGCCGGAGTTCATCCGCGATTTGACCGCTCAAAAGCCGAAAGCTTTCTTGCGAGAACGACCATTCAGCGCAGCAGCAAAGTTCGCGAACTCTCGAAAGGCATGGTCGTCCAGTTGCACCTGGCGCTTGTAATGGCGATCGATGCGCGCTTGCTGGTTCTGGATGAGCCGACGCTCGGCCTCGACATTCTCTATCGCAAGCAGTTTTACGATTCGCTGCTGAACGACTATTTCGACCGCAGCCGAACGATTGTCGTAACAACGCACCAGGTCGAAGAACTGCAACACGTGCTTACCGATCTCATGTTTATCGATCATGGCCGCATCGCGCTCGCCTGCAGTATGGAGGAGTTTGAGTCTCGCTATGTGGAAGTGACGGTCCGGCCCGACAGCCTAGCTGCAGCCCGCGCGCTCAATCCCATTCAGGAGCGCCACTTGATGGGCCGGGTGATTTTGCTTTTTGACCGGGCAAGCACGCCGAAACCGGATACGCAGCAGCTCTCGAATTTTGGTGAACTGCGCATCCCCAGCATTGCGGACTTGTTCGTTGCCGTGATCGTGAATCAAAACAGCGCTGCCGTAGGAGCAGGCCAATGAACACTCAATCGAACGCAATTTCTCAGACTCACGGCCAGGGCCGGTCCTCCGCACGGGCCGCAACATGGTGGGACGGGCCGTTCTATTGGTCGGTGCGTCGCGAACTCTGGGAGTATCGGTCAATTTATCTTGCGCCGCTCGCCGTAGCTGCAATCTTCGTCATTGGCTTCATGATCAACATGCTGTCTCTGCGGCGCAAACTCCTCTTGGCTGCGCCGGCCGAGCTGGCGCAACAGCACGGTTTATTGACAACCCGTTACGAAGCCTCTGCAGCGTTGATCATGGGTACAGCTCTGATCGTAGGGGTTTTCTATGCGCTTGATGCCCTCTACGGCGAGCGCCGCGATCGCAGTATCTTTTTCTGGAAGTCGCTTCCTGTTTCCGATCTCACAGTCGTGCTGTCGAAAGTGGCGGTGCCGATCGTTATCCTTCCGCTCGTCAGTTTCGTAATTGCAATTGCTACACAGTTCGTCATGCTGTTGTTGAGTACTGTGTTCCTCGCGGGCAGCGGCATTTCAATTTCTGAATTGTGGACAGAGGCATCGTTTTTTCATGTATCTCTTGTGATCCTTTATCACCTGCTCACGGTCCACGGTCTCTGGTACGCGCCATTTTTCGGCTGGTTCATCTTTGTTTCTGCATGGGCGCGGCGTGCGCCATTCATATGGGCTTTTCTGCCCCCATTTGTAATTTCCGTAGTCGAAAAGATCGCCTTCAACAGCTCGCACTTTGCCGGTTTCGTGCTGAACCGGTTGGCTGGGCCTCACTCCTCCATACCAATGGAACCCGGCGCCCACACCAACCTGATGGCGCTAATTCCCGCGCATTTTTTCAGTGAACCAGGACTGTGGACCGGGCTACTGATCGCGGCAGTCTTCATTGCGCTTGCAGTGCGCCTGCGCCGATATCATGGCCCAATCTGATTCAAGCCAGTTGTCTGATTCAAAATAGCTCTCGAAAAGGTAAAATGCCGTTTCATCCTCGGGAGCAGACATTGCGGCGATCAGCCCTTCTCCTTTTTCTTGCTTCGTTTTTCTTAAATCCGATTTCAGCAGTCGGGAAATCGAACACTCTGGCGCCCGAGCAGCGCGCCGCGCATTATCTCGAGAGTGTTCGCAATCAGCCCGGCCTTGCGCTCGCCTTTCTCCGCGAAATGCCAAAAGGCGGCGACCTGCACAATCATCTTGGCGGAGCGGTTTATGCAGAAGATCTGATTGACTACGCCGCGCAAGATAAGCTCTGCATCGATCGCTCGACCATGACCGCCGTCAGTGGTGAGTGCGATGCATCTTGCGACTCAAAGACAACCAGACCCGCAGCCCAATGCGCTTATCGCGACCAGACGTTCGATAACTCGCTGATCGACGCCTGGTCCATGCGCAACTGGGAGCGCGGTCACGAGTCCGGCCACGATCATTTCTTCGCAACCTTTTTTAAATTCGACGCACCCTTCGAAAATCACATCGGCGAGGAGATCGCGCGCGCCCTGCAACGAGCCGCCGCCGACCACCTGCAGTACGTCGAGCTGATGCACACAATTGGCGGAATGCAATCTGCCCAATTAGGCGCACAGCTCGGATGGGATTCTGATTTTGGAGCCATGCGGCAGAAGCTTTTGTCGGGAGGCTTGAAGGACGCAGTCGCCGCAGCCCGTGCTGAGCTTGATCGCGATGAGATTACGGTTCGCGACACGCTCGGCTGCGCTATTGATTCAGAGGACTGGGGTAATAGGCGTACACACCCGTCGAAAAATCCAATGCCATTCGGGTGCGACGTGGCGCCCAGGTTTTTGTATCAGGTCCTCCGCGGCCTGCCTCACGAACAGGTCTTTGCTCAGATTCTCACCGGCTTCGAACTCGCATCGGTTGATCCGCGCGTTGTTGGCCTGAACCTCGTCATGCCGGAAGACTGGTACATTCCCATGCGCGACTTCGACCTGCACATGCGCATGATCGATTACATGCACACGATCTATCCCAAGGTCCACATCACCCTCCATGCCGGAGAGCTCGCCATGGGTCTCGTTCCGCCCGAGGGCTTGAGCTTCCACATCCGCCATTCGATCGAGCAGGGTCACGCCGAGCGCATTGGCCACGGTGTCGATATTATGAACGAGCACAATGCCGTCGATCTTCTGCACGAAATGGCTGAACGCAAAATCCTGGTTGAGATCTGCCTCACATCGAATGACACGATCCTGGGAGTGAAAGGAAAAGATCACCCGCTTCCGATCTATCGCAAATTCGGCGTCCCCGTTGCGCTCGCAACTGACGACGAGGGCGTCTCCCGTTCCGACATGACGCATGAATACCTGCGCGCATTTGAAACTTACAGCTTTTCTTACATTGACTTGAAACAGATGGCACGGCAGAGTCTTGAGCACAGCTTCCTGCCAGGATCGAGCCTCTGGTCAGATATCGCTCGCGCGCGACCTGTCCCTGAATGTTCAAACAGTCAATTCGGACCATCGCTTGAGTCCGCTTCCTGCACAAAATTGCTTCGCGAAAGCGAGAAAGCAGCCGTTGAGTGGCGACTCGAGCAGGAATTCGCCCGCTTCGAAAAAAAGTTCTAGGTGTGGGAAATTGTTCTTCTCCGCGAACCCGGCTATTGTTCTCGGCGATCTCTGCGGTTAAAAGCTTTTGAAGTACAAGCTGATATGCAAGAAGCTAACGAATTTTCGAGGGCTGAATCCGCCGCGCAATTCCTGCTCTCTCATCTCTCGATTAAACCGCGGATTGGCATCGTACTGGGTTCCGGTCTCGGCAGTTTTGCCGACGAACTCTCAGGCGCTGTCCGCGTTCCCTACACGACTATTCCTCATTTCCCGCGCTCAACCGCGATTGGCCACGCCGGACAAATGGTGATCGGCTCACTCGACCAGGTTCCCGTCGTCGTCATGCAGGGCCGCGTCCACTTATACGAAGGCTACTCGGCGCAGCAGGTCGCATTCCCTGTTCGGGTGTTTGGCCGCATGGGAGTTCGCGCCATCATCTTCACCAACGCCGCCGGAGGGATCAATCCCGACTACAAGCAAGGCGCGCTGGTTCTGATCAAAGACCACATCAACCTGCAAAGCGCGAATCCACTGATCGGCCCTAACGACAATCGTTTAGGCGAGCGCTTCCCTGACATGACCACCGCTTATTCCAAGGAATTCCGCGAGCTCGCCCGCACCGCCGCGCAGAAGCTCGGCCAGGAACTGAGCGAAGGCGTGTACGCCGCGCTTGCCGGCCCCAGCTACGAAACTCCGGCTGAAATCCGCTACTTGCGCACGATCGGCGCCGACCTTGTCGGAATGTCTACCGTCCCGGAGGTGATCGCTGCCCGCCACATGGGGATTGAAGTTCTCGCAATCTCCTGCGTCACTAACATGGCCGCCGGAATTCTCGACCAGCCCCTGAATTCCGAAGAGGTCTTCGAGACCACGGCCCGAGTGCGCGGGCATTTCGTTGCCCTGCTTCGTGGCGTGGTCCCGCAGATCGCTCCCAACCTCGCCAATAAATAAAAAGCCCAGCGTTTGCTGGGCTAGGTTTAAGCGGTGGAATTTTGTTTCTACTTCGTTTCGTTGCCAGGTGTGGCGGTAAACTCTTTCGGTTTCGCAATCGGACGCGCTGCCCGGCTCGTTAGGCTTGGCGCGCCGGCTGCGGCTCCGTAGCGCTCCATCAGCATTGGCACCATCGCGCCTTCTGCTTCCTTCACAAATGTCAGCCGGCCTTCCGGGCTCAGATCAACGCGGATAAAATCTCCCAGCCGAATCTGTCCAGTTGCGACCAGATTGGCAAGTGGGAAGACAAGATTCCGTTCAATCGCCCGCTTCAAATGCCGGGCTCCGTATCGCGCATCCGTTCCCTCTTGCAGCAGATAATTCTTCACCTTGGGCGTGCACGAGAAAACGAACTGGTTCGCTGCAGACGCCATCAGCACACGCTGCTGCACCATGCCAAGTTCGATTTCGAGAATTTGCGACAAGTGCTCCGGCCGCAGCGTCTTGAACACCACGACTTTGTCGATGCGGTTCATGAACTCGGGCGTGAACTTGCGCCGCGCTGCTTCGACTGCTGTCCGGTTGATCTTCTCGTCGAACGCCTCATCGACCGCATTCGGCTTAGGCGCGAACCCGAATCCGCCCCCGACAAGGTTGCTCATCTCGCCAGCCCCCAGGTTCGAGGTCATAATAATGATGCATTGCGAGAGGTCTACCCGGCGGTTGTCGCCGAGGGTGAGCGTAGCCTTGTCGAGGATGCCTAGCAAAAGCTGCCAAAGCGCATCGGAAGCCTTTTCAATCTCGTCAAAAAGAAGAATGGAAAGCTTCAACTTCTCCGTGTGCCACTGGTTCAGCGCCTCCTGCGTCAGCAGCGGGTGCGTTTCGCGGTGGCCCAGGTACCCCGGAGGCGAGCCGATCAGTTTTGCGATTTCGTGTGAATGCTGGAACTCGGCGCAGTCGATCTTGATGCAGGCGCGCGCATCGCCGAACAAAGTCTCGGCCAGCGCTTCCACTACCCGCGTCTTTCCTGACCCAGTCGGTCCTAGAAAGAGCAAATTTCCTACCGGCCGATTCGGCGCATTCAATCCGGCCAGGAACATCTGGTAAATTTCTACCACCTTCTCTACCGCCGCATCCTGCCCGACAATCTTCCGGCGAAGCCCGGTGTCGAAGTCGCGCGCATCACCGCTACGGCGGTTAGGGTCAAGAACTGTGCTGGCAATGGTCTTCATATCAGCCCCTGGTTCTCCTTCTTTGGCCCGCGGGATGTGGCCTGTTTTTACCTGGGAATGACAAATTTTGTCACTTCCAACTACCTGCTCCGTCGAGCAATACAGCAAGCGCTTCGCCATCCGCCACAGAACCCGCAAACCTCTTTTCTGCAAGGATTAGATGCCACAGTTGCACCGAGAGAGTCACTTACATTGCCGAGTGAAATCGTGTAAACGGAAATGTTTTGCGCAGGAAGAATGGCAAGGCCAGCATTTTTCCCATGCCGACAAGTATCAATGCTTCACCATCAGTCGCAGGTTCCTGCGTTCTGTCCCGTCTGCATTCCTTTGTGAAGTCGCATTAAAGCCCGGGTCCTCCGGGCCGATCTTTCCTGTCGTTCCTGGTCGGGCGTAACTAGCGAGCAGATTTTCAGATCAGTAGCATCGCAAAAAGGAATGTTCCTGGATTTACTGGAGAAAAACTTGCGCCGGCACAACTTAACCTTGCTGCTTGTTCTGATAGTCGCTGTCCTGGGACTAGGCTTAACCCTTCATACCGTTTACGCCGCCGGACCGCAATCGGCGCAGCTCATTCCCGCCAAAGCGACAACTGCGAGCGCCTCGATTCCTGTTCCGAAAATTCCCGCTCCAGGAACTACCTTCTACGAAACCCATCGCGGCGATACAGTGATCTCTGTAGCCCGGCATTACCTTTCGCAGACTTCTTATCTGACTTCCTCAGAGCTGGCTGAAGCGATCCGAGGCACGAATACAGATCTCCATAGCACATTCCTGAAATCCGGACAGCAACTCACGATTCCCGGCATTCTCGATACGCCAATCGTGGAAAAGTCCATTCCCGTGCAGAAGGATTTTGAAGTTCGTGCCATCTACCTGACCGGCCTCATGGCTGCCAGCGATCATGGAATTCAGATTGTAAAAAGATGGAGACAAGCCGGCGGTAACGCCGTGGTTTTTGACATTAAAGACAGCGATGGCACGGTCAATATTCCCTTTGAGCATCCTTTACTTGGGCCGCATAAGACCTACATCCACGACCTCCCCAAGTATGTCCACTTCCTGCACTCGCAGGGAATGCACGCGATAGCTCGTGTTGCGATATTTCGCGACGAGCGGCTGGTTGTCTCGCATCCCGAGCTGGCGGTTAGATCGAAGAAGTCCGGTCAGCCCTGGCGCGAGAACGGCAAGCTGGTCTGGACCGACTCTTCGCGAATCGAAGTCCAGGAGTATGACATTGCTTTAGCTCTGGCCGCAGCCCAGGCCGGAGCCGACGAGATCCAGTTCGACTACGTCCGCTTCCCTGCTGAAGGCGACCAGAAAGACGCCAGCTTCTCGTTCCAGACTGCGCACCCGAATTGGCAGCGCGCCGATGTAATTGCTGACTTTCTCCGCCGTGCCTACACCACGCTGCACCCGAAAGGCGTCCTGCTTTCTTTGGATGTCTTTGGCATCATGGCCTGGCAGCGTCAGGTTGATCTTTCACACACCGGTCAGGACATTGTGCGCATGGCCAAGTTTTGTGATGTCCTCTCGCCGATGATTTACCCGTCGCACTTCTTCGGCATGGACAACGTTGCGCGCCCGGGTGATGCCCCCGAGCACTTCATCGGCGAATCCATGGATCGCTTCGAAAAAATCACGCAGGGTAGCGGCGTCGTCATTCGTCCCTGGCTGCAAGCCTTCGCCTGGCGCACGAAAACTTATTCGCCGAAATACATCGAAGTCCAGGTCCTGACCGCGAAGAACAAAGGCGGCATCGGCTTCCTCTTCTGGAACGCCAACAACGACTACTCGAAGCCGTACATTGCTATGCCCGAAATGAAGTCAGCCAAAGGGCAGTACTTCAGAGGCGATGAACTGCCGGCGCAGCAAGCGGTGGTGGCGATGAAGACGGCCCCGGGCGATACCGCACCGAAATGAGGTCCAGTCGCAACCTTTCGCTTCTCGCGCTCGTTCTACTTACACTGGTGTGGAGCTATGCCCAGCAATCCACCGCTTCCGTACTGCAGGTCCTCCATGGAATGAAGAGCGCCAAGTGGGAGGATCGGAGCCAAGCCTTTGATGATGCCCGCGCACAGCTTGGCTCAGGCCATCTTAATCAAAGCGATGTTGACGCCTTAACACTCGGAATCATTGATCTGCTCATTAAAGAAAGCAATGGCGGACTCAAAGGACCCGACGACGTTAACTCCGAAGACGATGACGAAAGCTATGGCGAGGAGAAATCCGGCTACTATTCCGGCCTGATTGGTTTCGTCGCGGAAATGCATGACGAACGCGCAATTCCCGCGCTGCTCGGTGCTGGAACTACGGGAGGAATGGCGACTAGGGGCGCCGCGTCGTTCGGGAAAAAAGCAGTTAGTCCAACAGTCGCGCAAGTTAAGAGCCCCAATACGCAGGCCGCGGAAAGCGCGTTGTGGGTGATTCGCTCAATTCTGGAAATGCGCACAGCAGAAGATCCTGATTCACACCTCGAATTAAAGAATGCCTTGAAATTTGCCCTGGGATCCCCGGACCACGATGTGCGAGAGACGGCTATTCTTGCTATCGAGCAGTTAGAAGACCGAGGTGAGTTCGTACCTACCCTCAAAGGCATTGCACAACATGATCCATACAAAGCGAACTACACGGCCGGAAAGAGTACACCGGGAAAAGGCCCATATGAAGTGAGACATTCGGCTGAATTGTTGCTTCAAAAGATCGCCAGGAACCCGCAGCCGCGTTGAGTAAGCGCTGTTTCCGCCGCTCGAGCTACGCCCTCGTCTGCATTCCCGCTCTCTCATCCTGAGCGGACATCATCTTTACCTTCGCGAAAGATGATGTGGAGTCGAAGGACCTCGTACCCGCCGACACCCGCACAAGCTTGAATGGGAATCCTCTAGGGTAACAACGCCTCGATGCGCCACAATGTGCTGCATACAAACGCGAGATCCTTCGACTCATAAACCAATTCGTCACGAATTAGTTTCTCTCGCTCGGGATCATCGAGAAGTATGCACGGCGGAAGCCATGCCGTGATACAAACCCTACACCGTTGTCATTCCGAGTCGCTTTAGCGGCGAGGAATCTGCTGTGCTCGATTCCCCGGAATAACAAATCGCTGGACGAGGTTTGCGATAATGGAAGGGTCCCGCATATAGCAAGTGTAACGAGATGGACTCCCTGCCGCGATCACGGATGTGCCTCTTAGCGCTGGCCATTGTTGTTTCCGTCCCTACTCACGCCGCCGACCAGCATTGGATCCGCGTCAGCTCCGACCGTTTCGCCGTCCTCACCGACGCAAACGAAAAATCCGGGCACGATGTCGTAGCTCGCATCGAGCAGATGCGCGCTGTTTTTGGCACGCTGCTCATTCGCAACAAACTGAAGATGTCGCAGCCAATCGACATCATCGCCCTCGCCAACGATCAGGAGTACTCACAGCTCGCGCCACCGAATACAACGAAACCAGCCTTTTGGCTTGCAGGCGAAGACCGCATTTTTGTCGTTCTGAATCTCTCAAGGCCCGACAGTTGGTGTTCGATCGAATATCAGTTCGCCCGTTACCTCCTCGATTACAACTATCCGCCCACGCCGCTCTGGTTCGATGAAGGCCTCGCGGAATATTTCGCGTCTTTGAACTTCACGCTCAAAAATGTCGAACTCGGAAGCGATCCAGCATCGAATTTGAGTTTTTCTCCGAGCGGCGCACAGGAACACTCATTTGTCGAAGCACTGAAGAACCCAGCATGGATGCCGTGGATAGAGCTTCTGAACGCCAAGAGCGTCGGCCCTAATCCGCTCTTTCACGCGCAATCCTGGATTCTCGTGCATTATCTGCTCGCAAAAGACAAGATGTCCGAAGCCGGCGTTTACTTCAATCTGGTTGAGAATCAGCGAGCACCGGTCGATCAAGCTGTGCAACAAGCGTTCGGAATGAGCATCGCGCAGCTCGACCATGAAGTTAAGAATTACTTCCTGTCGGCGGCACCGGTCGTCAGCGCGCTCGCCGCCCCGAGCACGTCGAAAACATCCAATACGCCCGGCCTCGTCACTCAATCTGCGCTACCGTTTCCTTTAGAAGAAGTGGGCACAAGCAGGAAAGATGTTCCCTTACCGGAAGCGCAAGCACTCGTCGACGAAATGGAGCTTCGTATTCCCGAGCGCCGCCAGCAGGCCTTCGATCGCCTGCAAGCGTTGAGCGATGGCGAGAAAACCGAAACCGCAATCGCCCATCGCGCCCTCGCCTGGGCTTATGTTCAAAAGCACGAAACCAACCATGCGTTCGAAGAACTGAACGAAGCGGTCAAGCTGAACGCTAACGATCCCTGGACGCGCTTTGGTCTCGCGCTGGCAAGCTACCACTCCGGACAGGAAGGGGCACGCATTCAGGGCCTGGCGAACATGATGGAGAGCCTGCACATCGTGATCGCAGAATTTCCGAACTTCGCGCAGGCTTACAACATGCTGGGATGGGCGAGGCTGGCCGGCGGCGGCCCGAACGCCGCCATCGAATCGCTGAAGGTCGCCGTTCAACTCGCGCCCCGAAATGAAGACTACGAACTTCTCCTTGCCCGCGCTTATTTGGCCGGCAAGAAATTCAAGGACGCGAGTTCAATTCTCGACCGCCTCAAGCTCAGCCAGAATTCCCAGATCGCGCAGGCCGCGTCAAAGGAACTGGTCGATCTTCCCTTCCTGGAAAAATACGGCGTGCCGCCCGTCGAGCAAGCACACAAACAGCAGCCGGCAGCGGCCCCGAAAAATGAATCCTCGGATAATAGTGCGAGTGATGATGATGACGACGACCAGAAGCCCGCGCCCAAGCCTGTGAGCACCGAACCAAAGATCGACAAGCGACCGGTGAAATTCCTCAAAGGAACACTTGTTTCGGTCGACTGCTCAAAAACCCCAGCCGCCGTTCTCTCTGTTTCACAAGCAGGCAAGCTTCTAAAACTCCGCGCCACCGACTACAAATCGGTCGCCGTCATCGGCGCTCCAGAATTTTCCTGCACATGGAAAGGAATTCCAGTCAACGTCAACTATCGCGCAAGCGGCCCGTCAACCGGCGACCTGCTGTCAATCGAGTTGCACTGAGGCGTTTTCCTGGGACAAGAGCACTAAAACCAAAAACCCTTCCAGCTTCCTGGAAGGGTCTGCAAGTGGATCCGGGGCCAGAACCGGGGATGCCCAACCCACGTGGTTAGGTCACTATCCGCGGACAACGTTGGCTGCCTGGTAGCCTTTCGGCCCCTTCAGCAGATCGAACTCAACGGTTTCCCCCTCGTTAAGCGTGCGGTAACCGTTTTCCTGGATTGCGGAGAAGTGGACGAAAACGTCTTCACCCGTCGAGCGCTGGATGAAGCCATATCCTTTAGCCCCGTTGAACCACTTTACTGTACCCTTCTCTCTCACTAATTTACTCCTTTCAGCCATTCGCTAAGATTTGCTCCGGCCCTTCCCGAGACTAGCGCCTCGAGTCTTGCCCCCTCGAAAGGACCGCAGCAGGTGAATCAGGCCATGACTTATTCCGCTGATCACCCTTCAAAATCAAAAGCTCCGGATTCGGGAAAACGCTTCCCCGAACTGTCGGAGCATTCCTTTTTGCGAGTTTTCACGACGGTACAAAACATCAGCCCGAATTCTTGACCACTACCATATCGTTCAGGTAGTGGGCAACAAATATTAGTCAGGAACTTACCCTTGTGGCAAGAGAAATTTCGCTTTTAAATCGATTTAAGAAATCCAAGCTTGTTGCTGGTGTCGCCCCGAAGTTGCGCCCTTGCAACGTATCCCTCCAAGTATTTGATAAGATTGGCGAATTGTGCCGCCCGAAAGCAGCTTTCCGCAAGGCGAAATCTATCCCGATAGCGGAACGCGTGCCACGTCGCAGTTCGTGAGCGAACGCCCAAGGACCGGCGACGCAGTGGTGTTCGAGGATGTCGAGCTTGCGTTTGAGAACAAGCAAATTCTCAACGGCATTTCTTTCTCCTTGGCCCGCGGCGAAACCAAAGCCATCTTCGGCATTGCCGGATCAGGCAAGAGCACCATTCTCAAGCTTGCTCTCGGCTTGCTCAAACCAGATGCGGGACGCATAAGGGTCCTCGGTGAGGACGTCACCAGCATGCGGGAAGATGAACTTTTCGATCTGCGCCGAAGGGTTGGCATTGTCTTTCAGGAGAGCGCGCTCTTCGACTCCCTGACCGTCCGCGAAAACGTTGCGTATCGGTTGATGGAAGAAGGTGATATCTCGGAAGAGGAAGTTGAGAATCGGGTGCGTGAAGCTCTGCGCTTCGTGGAACTGGAACATACTCTGGATCTCTATCCGTCAGAACTCTCCGGAGGCATGCGTCGCCGCGTGGCCATCGCCCGTACCATAATCACACATCCCGAAGTCTTGCTTTACGATTCGCCAACCGGAGGGCTTGATCCGGTAACCTCGAACACCATTATCGAGCTGATCGTAAAACAACGCGATGTCTCAAAGGCCAGTTCCCTGCTCGTGACCCATCGTTTGCAAGATGCCTTTACCATGGGCACTCACTACTTCGATCGCGCCGCGAATAAGATGAAGCCGCTGCCCCCGCACTCCCGCGCGGAAGTTCCGATGGGATTCTTAATTCTGCGCGACGGGCGCATTATCTTTGATGGAGAATTGAAAGACCTTCGCGAAACTGAGGATGCCTACATCCGCGAATACATTTCCTGACTGTGTGGGGCGGGCGCCCACGCCCGCCATGCAGGATATGGAAGGACCGGGCGTACTGCTCCTGCAAAACTACGCCTTCGCCGCCGCTGCTCGCCTCGCTTCCGCCCGCTTCAGCATCATCTGCAGTCGCTCGCGGCCTTCTTTTGTCCGCGATGCAATCTTCTCCATCCGCTGAAAGAGATACGAATTGTTCGTCTTTTCGCGCACTTCCTTCAGAAACGGATGAACTTTTGACAAGATGAACCACAACTCTCCGCCACTGTCGAAGAACAGCTCTTCGCTTAATGCGCCACGTAGCACGAATGACGACGCCATCTCCCAATAGCCCGTCACTTGCCGAAACCACGCGTTCTCCTGCGGATCAGCGCCGTTGACGACGCGAATGATATCGTGCGCGTCCCTTGGCCAAAACCCAGCAAACCACGCACGCGCCTTGCGCATTTCGCTTTCGCGGCGAAGATTATAAAGCCGCATGATGATCTGAGCGTCTTCAGCAGTAGGTTTCTTCGGCATGCCACCTCCGTTCTTTTTCCAATCCTAATTTCTATGTCATTCCGAGCAAAGCAACTCGCGCAGCGATGTTGCGAAGTCGAGGAATCTGCAGTTGACGTTACACGCAGCGCATCAAGTCACCGGATGCGCATCGCCCTCCGCGCTCGATCCCGGCGGTGGCGCGGCATTCTCATTCGGCCGCTCGTAGTCGCATTCCTTATTCGGACACGCAATCACCGGCCCCGACTTCAGGTATTTCTCGACTAGATGAGGATTTCCGCACGTCGGGCACTTCTCTGCGATCGGTTTGTTCGCCGAAGTGAACTTGCACTTCGGATAATTGCTGCAGCCGTAGAACGTGTTACCCTTGCGCGCGCGCTTCTCGACCAGCTCGCCGTCTTCGCACAGCGGGCACTTCACGCCGATAAAGTTCTGCTTCACGTATTTGCAATCCGGATATCCGCTGCATGAGGTGAACTCACCGTAGCGCCCGTGGCGGATCATCATGTTGCGTCCGCACTTCGGACACAGCTCTTCAAGCGGAATGTCAGGGACTTTTTTCCCTTGGTCCAGGCGCCGAGTCGTCTTGCAATCGGGGTAGCCGGTGCAGGCCATGAACTGCCCGAAACGTCCGCGCTTCAGCACCATTACCCGACCGCAGTTTTCGCAGTATTCCTCGGCGGTACCCGTCTCCTGCATGTCAGCCGAATCGAGATCGGGCAGATTAATCGGATTTTCTTTCGTGAAAGTGCAACTGTTCGGGTCTTCTTTATCGTATGAGCTGCACGCATAAAATGAACCGTGCTTGCCCCACTTGATCACCAGCGGAGATCCGCAGCGCTCGCATTTCTCGTCTGTCGGCTTCTCCATGCGCTTGATGTTTTCCATATGCTTCTGCGCATAGCGAAGGTCCTTTTCAAATTTCTTATAGAACTCGGCGAGAGCGTCGGTCCACCCTTCCTTTCCCTCTTCAATTTCGTCGAGTTCTTCTTCGAGCCGGGCCGTGTATTGCACGTCGAAGATGTCGCGGAAATTTTCGACCAGCAGATCGGTAACCACAAGGCCGATCTCCGTCGGCACAAATTTCCCCCCCGTCTTCTGCACGTACTGCCGCTCCTGAATCGTGCTCAGGATCGCCGAATACGTGGACGGACGTCCGATTCCCCGCTCTTCGAGCTCCTTCACCAGCGACGCTTCGTTGTATCGCGGAGGCGGCTCAGTGAAGTGCTGCTCCGGTTTGAGTGAACGCAACGTCAGCTTCTGGCCGGCTTCGAGCGCGGGCAGCTTGTGCTTCAGCTCTTCGTCTTCTTCATCTTTGCCTTCTTTCGATTCTTCGTAAACTTTTAAGAAGCCGTCGAACTTCAGTACCGATCCCGTCACGCGGAACCAGAATGCGTCCGCTCCAGATTTGGCATCTATATCAACCGTTGTTTGATCGAACACCGCAGGCGTGATCTGCGACGCGACGAAGCGCTGCCAGATCAGCTTATAGACCTTGAACTCATCTTCTTTTAAGTACTGCTTCACCTGATCAGGATGCCGCATAGCCGAAGTCGGTCGGATCGCTTCATGCGCTCCCTGAGCTTCTTTCTTCTCTTTATATGTATTTGGCGATTGCGGCAGATATTCGGGACCGTAATTCGATCCAATGTACTCACGCACTTCCGCGAGCGCTTCCGGCGCAACCCGAGTCGAATCGGTACGCATGTAGGTGATCAGACCGACAAGCCCTTCGTCGCCAAGCTCCACACCTTCATAGAGCCGCTGGGCAATCATCATCGTGCGTTTCACGCTGAAGCGGAGTTTGCGGGACGAGTCCTGTTGCAGCTTGCTGGTTGTGAACGGAGGCGTCGCATTGCGGCGTCGCTCCTTCTTCTCGACCGTGCGGACAACCCAGTCTGCTTTCTCAAGGGCAGACGTGATCTTCTTCGATTCCTCCTCGTTGGGAATCTCAATCTTCTCTTCGCCCCTGCCTAGAAAGCGTGCATCGAAGGCCGGGGGCTTCGGACCTGCCAGGTGCGCATCGATGGTCCAGTATTCTTTTTTCTCGAACGCCTTGATCTCGCGTTCGCGCTCGACGATCAGACGTAGCGCCACCGTCTGCACGCGCCCGGCGGAAAGCCCACGCCGCACCTTGTCCCAAAGCAACGGAGAAACCTGGTATCCCACTAAGCGATCTAGCACGCGCCGCGCCTGCTGCGCATCCACCAGGTCCCGGTTTATATCGCGGGGATGCTCGAAAGCCTCTTTGACGGCCCTCTGCGTAATCTCATTGAACGTCACCCGTCGGAATCGCTCGTTCCCGTTCTCATCCTTTTTCTTCTTTTTCTTTTTCGCACCATCGCCAAGTTCTTCGGCCAAATGCGCGGCAATAGCTTCGCCTTCTCGGTCCGGGTCAGGCGCAAGATAGATCGTATCCACCCCAGTCGCCATCTTCTTTAATTTGGCGACGACCTTCTCTTTGCCGGGAATCACGATATATTCGGTCTCGAAATCGTTATCGATGTCGACACCGAGGGTGCTCTTGGGCAGATCTTTGACGTGCCCGAGCGAGGCCTCAACCGTGTAGCCTTTGCCCAAATACTTCTGAATTGTTTTCGCCTTAGCCGGCGATTCGACGATGACTAAACCCTTTGCCAATGTAACCTCAATTGTTCTGAAACTAGCACGAAACGGCAGCTTCTAGCTACTAGCTCCCGCCACGGAGCTCTTAGCCGTTAGCTCTTAGCTCTTAGCTGAAGCACTTGTGCTTTCGATTTCACTCTTAAAGAAAACGAAGAGAGCATTCGCATAATTTCACTGAGACTCGATCGCAGACTCTCAAACGAGTCCCTAGAAAGAAAACCTAAATCTCGCGCCAGGCGCAAGTGATAGGAAAGCTCCGCCCCAGAGCCCATCGCAATCTGTATGAATCGCGCCATCTCGGGATCAGATCTGCGTCCGCGTCCTTCGGCGATATTGGCTCCAATGGAAGAGCATGAGCTCCTAATCTGACTTGTTAGCCCGAACCGCTCTTCGATCGGAAAACATTGCGTGCTCTTGTACATCGCCAAAGTCAGTTTGTGAGCCTTTTGCCAAACTTGCAAATCTTCGTAGTTCCTCATGGCCCCTCCGCCTGGATTTGAGCTAAGAGCTAACAGCTAAAAGCTCTTAGCTAAAAGCTTTTTACAAAATTCTTGCCCGGCAACTGTTTCACTTTCCCTGCCAGCTCCAGCTCAAACAGCGCCGCAAAAATCTCCGACGACGACATCTCCGGCTCCAGCTTCTCGATAATCTCGTCCAGGTGCATGGCCTCATCTGCCTTGAGCACCCGGTAGATCTTCTTTTCGTGTGGAGAGAGCGAAGGTTCCTCGAATAGTGATGCAGTCTGAGCGCCGGGCGATTCAGCGCCACTTTCAGGATTCAATGTAAGTCGCACATCCGCAGGCAGTTCCTCCCATACGTCTTCCCATGTCGCCACCAGTTTGGCGCCTTGCTTGATGAGCGTGTTCGGACCCCACGAATTCTTGTTCGTGACATTCCCCGGCACCGCGAATACTTCTCGATTCTGTTCGAGCGCACAACGCGCAGTGATCCGCGTCCCACTGTACTCCGCCGCTTCAACCACAAGCACACCAAAAGACATTCCGCTGATGATCCGGTTGCGAATAGGAAAATTTTGTGGCGCGGCGAATGTTGCCAGCGGAAACTCGGAAATTACCGCGCCGTCGAGATTCACAATTTGATCAGCCAGGCGCGAGTTTTCCTTCGGGTAGATCACATCCACGCCAGTCCCGAGCACCGCAACCGTTTTTCCTTTCACCGTAACCGCTCCACGATGCGCGGCTGTATCGACACCCCGTGCGAGACCACTGATGATCAGCACATTGCGTGCTGCCAAATCGCATGCCAGTCGTTCCGCCATTCCGATCCCATATGGTGTCGGATGGCGCGTGCCAATAACCGCAATACCCGGCCTCGCGAGCGCTTCTACATTTCCCCGGACATAAAGGATCAGCGGTGGGTCGTATATCTGCCGCAGCCGCGCAGGATACTCCGGATCATCTAACCCGATCATGCGAATGCCAGCCGTGGCGCTTTTCGCCAATTCGTCTTGCGCAAGCTCCAGAGATTTGCCTGTGGCAAGCGACTGGGCCGCCTGCGCCGGCATACCCGTCGCTTCGAGTTCCGTTAGCGACGCCTGAAACACCGATTCGACGCTCCCGAAAAATTCCACCAGCCGCTTCGCCCGAGTCGGCCCGAGCCCAGGAGTAAGCGTCAGAGCCAGCCACAGAATCTGGTTTGGGTTTGCGTTCGGAGTTGAAGGACGGATCTCAACCGCTGCATTCGACAAAGGCGACCTCCTCAAATCCCGCCGACTCTACGCAGTGAGCGAAATGAACGTCAAGGTCATCCGTCACATGTTTGATAATATTTTTTCAACAGCTTTTAGCTTTTAGCCCTTAGCCCGTAGCTTGTCTCTACGAACGCGGGAGCTGTCATCCTATTCAGGTTCGAGTTGGCTAAAGGCCAAGAGCTAGGAGCTAAGAGCTTCATTTTCATGCGCATCTCCGCCATCTCCTACCTCAACACCGCCCCGCTCATGTGGGACTTCGAGCATGGCCTGGCACCCGAAGCCTTCCAGATTTCCTACACACTCCCCTCGCAATGCGCGCAGGAGTTGCAAAACGGGAAGGCCGACATCGGCATAATTCCTGCCGCCGCCTACGCGACAATTCCTGATCTCTCGATCCTTCCGGGCATCGCGATTGCATCCAAGCGGCCGGTGCGTTCCATCCTTCTTGTGAGCGAGAAACCACTCGATGAGATTCGTTCCGTTGCGCTCGACAGCTCTTCTCTGACCTCGGCTGCCCTCACGCGTGTTCTCTTTGAACGATTCTGGGGTGGAATGCGAGAGTTCAGTCCGCATTCGCCGGATCTCGCAGCAATGCTCGCAGCGAAGGATGCCGCGCTGCTGATCGGCGACCCGGCTTTGAGAGTTGATCGCTCGAAATATAGAACCTGGGACTTGGCGGAGGAATGGATTCGGTTTACAGGTAAGCCGTTCGTATTTGCATTCTGGGCAGTTCGCGACGAAGCCCTCAAAACTTCGCGCTTCGATCTGTCCTCAGTCTTTCAGCAATCGCGCGATCATGGTCTCGCGCCGAACAATCTAGCGGAAATAACCCGGACTTGGGCTGAAAAACTTGACCTTCCACAGCCTGACCTCCACGAATATTTGACCGGCAACATCTTCTATCATCTCGACGAACACTGCCTTGCCGGCCTGCGCCTTTTCTATCGTTACGCCGCAGAGTGCAAGGTGCTTCCCGTCGCGCCTGAGCTAAATTTCGCTGCCGCCAGCCCGGCTCTTATATAGCATCATTTTCGTGTACCACTCAGTTTGCGGAAACCGCTTCTAAGACAATCATATGCAGCCGCTTGCGCTCTTCCTGGCACTCATCGCCTTGAGTTGGCTGATACGCCTGGGTGGGCCTGGACTCATCATCATCGGTTTGGCCGATAATTCCGTCGTTCCGCTGACGGGCAGCATGGATGTGCTCACGATCTGGTTAGCTGCCGGGCATCGCAATATCTGGCCTTACTATGCGGTAATGGCGACCATCGGAGCAGTCGTCGGCGGATACATCACCTACTATCTAGGCCGCAAAGGTGGGAAAGAAGCCATCGAACGCCGCTTCAAGAAACAGCGTGCAGAAAAGCTCTTCAAGCGCTTCGACAAATGGGGGTTCCGCACCATCGCCATTACCGCTTTGCTTCCCCCGCCGTTTCCTTTGGTGCCGGTGCTGCTCGCTGCCGGCGGACTGCAATATTCAAAGAAGAAATTTCTTGGGGCGCTGACGCTCGGCCGCAGCATTCGATATTTTCTTGTCGCTGGAATAGGTTCTCTCTACGCGCGGCCGATCACAGCATTCTTCAATCGCTACCACAAGCCGGCGGTCCTCGTCCTGGTCGGATTCGCGGTGATCGGTGGAGTCCTCGCCATGCTCGAATATCTGCGCTTGCGCCACAAGGACGGCCACCACGCAGCCGTTTCCCACACCCGCGCCGCCTGAACCATAGCAACCAGCGGATGTCATTTCGAACCACTTTAGTGGTGAGGAATCTGCTTTTTCTTAGTACGCCAAACAGCAGCTTCCTCATGGCTGAAGCCATTCGGAATGACATCAAGTAGAATGATGTTTTATACTCCATGTCCCTGACTCACACCCAGGCCCTCGATCTCTATAACTCCGACGATCTCATCGGCATAGGCATGGAAGCCGACGCGGTCCGCCGCAAACTGCACCCCGAGGGCGTCGTTACATACATCATCGATCGCAACATCAACTACACAAATTTTTGTACGGAATTTTGTTCCTTCTGTGCGTTCTATCGTCCGCTAAAAGGGCCGAAGGCGAAAGAGGGTTACATCCTCGACTTTGATACGATTTACGACAAAATCCGCGAGACGGTCGAGTTCGGCGGCACGGGCGTGCTGATGCAGGGAGGTCTGCATCCTGACCTGAAAATCGACTGGCATGAAAAGATGCTGCGCGGAATTAAGGAGCGCTTCAAGGTTCATCTTCATTGTTATTCGGCTTCTGAAATTATCGCCATTGCGGAGTACAGCGGCCTGACCATTCGCGACACGATTTCGCGGCTGCGCGACGCCGGCCTCGATTCCATCCCCGGGGGAGGCGCTGAAATTCTTGACGACGAAGTTCGCCATCGCATTGCGCGGCTCAAGTGTCTGACCGAAGATTGGCTCAACGTGCATCGCACAGCGCATCAGCTCGGCATGCGCACCACCGCCACCATGATGTTTGGTGTTGGCGAAAAATACGAGCACCGTATCAATCACTTGCAGGCCATCTACAACTTGCAGGAAGAGACTGGCGGCTTCACAGCATTCATCCCATGGACCTTCCAGCCGCAAAACACCGCGCTCGGCGGTCGCAAGTGGGACGAAGCCACCGCCGTCGATTACCTGAAAAATCTCGCCGTCTCGCGCCTGTTCCTCTCAAACTTCCAGAACGTGCAATCGAGCTGGGTCACGCAAGGCCTCAAAGTCTGCCAGATGGGCCTGCGGTTCGGCGGCAACGACGTCGGCTCAGTGATGCTCGAAGAAAACGTTGTCCGCGCTGCCGGCGTTACAAATTGCACAACCGAAGAAGAACTCCGCCGCATCATTCGCGATGCCGGGTTCAAACCTGTGCAGAGAGACACGCTGTACAGGACGTACTTCCCGAATTAGCAGAGTTCGTGTCTTCCCCACATTCCCTTCCACTCCGCTCAGGGCAGGCTTCCCCCGAGAAAAACCGTATTTCGCGCCCCGGCTGGGCGCGGTTCGTGCGCCAGGGTGGTGCAGATTTGGTCTGGTATGAGAAAGGACGGCCTATCTAGCCACAGCGGCTGCGGCGACGATTTCCGATCTCATCAGGCCCCAAGCTTCACGATATTGAATCAGCCGGCACTTTGGCGATTCAGGGCGGACGCAAACCGAATCGCGTCCGGCAACAACCGCCGCTGGGAAAATGTACCAACAATCTTTTGGAACACGGATGCTACGAGGAAATCGATCTCGTCGACTGAGTAGGTGCTATTGGCGCCGCGCGTGGTCTTCACCCGATAAGAAACAAGCGAAGGCCGTGTAGTAATGACGGACTTTACTTGCACGCGCCAGAAGATTCTCTCAAAGCGCTTGAGTGGCGTCATTTAGAAGCTCGGCGTTCTCTCCAGCCGAGCGCGAGATCTCGCGTGCAGCATCGCAAGATTTGCCGGACAAGAGTGTCAGACGCACCCGCTTGAAGTCTTGCCGGCGTTCAGGCCCAGAAGTTTCAAGGCCAGCCACTGACCGCTAGCCACTTTTTACGGCGTCCCATACAACTGGCGATACACATTTGCGTTGCGCATGATGGCCTGCACGTATTCGCGCGTTTCGGTAAAAGGGATGGACTCCACGAATTCCTGCACGTCGCGATACTTGCCCTGCGACTGCCAGTCCTTCACGCGATCATCCCCCGCGTTGTAGGCGGCCAGAGCATATTCGAAGCCGCCGAACTGATCGACCATCGAGCGGAAATATTTTGTTCCGAGCTGCAGGTTGACAGTGGGAGTGAAAAGTTGTGCTGGGGAAAAGTGCTTGAGCTTTACTTGCTTGGCAACACCTTTCCCAACTCTCGGCAGCAATTGCATCAGCCCGCATGCGTTCTTGTTTGAAAGTGCCGCTGGGTTGAACTCGGATTCCTGCCGGATCAGCGACGCGACAAGGTAAGGATCCAGACCGTTGGCGCTCGCGAAACGCTTCAAATCTGTCCAATATGGACGAGGAAACAACGCTTCCCAGTAAGAGCGCGGCAGGGTGGAAATATCGACGGCGAAATAGTTTGGAACAGCGCGCTTTAGAGTTTCGACTGCGGCGTCGTAGCGGTCCGCGTCCTTGTACATGCGGGCAATTTCTGCTGGAAGCCAGTCGCCCTTGTCCTCTTCGGCGGCGGCTTTGAGTTCGCGAATAGCGAAGTCCAGCAGGCCGCCATTTTCAAGCAGGTGCGCTTTTTCTATGCGCAGATTGTCTTCGGGAGCCGCATCGTCGGTGATCGTCTGAATGCCGCTGATGGGCGGGACATGATCGAGAATCGCGTAGTGCGGCGGATCATCGACCTTCAATTTGCTCTGCCGTTCGCGCGCCAGTGGCCCGTAGTAAAAATTCTTGAAGCGATCAGAAACTTTTTGATAGTAGGCGTACGCCATGGTTGCGTCGCCTTCTTCTTCGGCAAGGCGTCCTCGCCAATAGAGTGCAGACGCAACTTCGGACGAATCGGGATAAAGCTCAATCTGCTTTTCAAAACCCGCTTTCGCATCGGCCGTTCGGCCCTGGCGCAGACTGAGCCACGCCGCTTTCCAGTGCGCATAAGGAGTGCGCGCGCCGCCTGGGAAACGCTGTTCGATCTCGCGGTAGGCATCAATGGCTTTGTCGTAATCGTGCCGCAGCAGATAAATATTGCCGACATATAAGAGAGCCTGCTCAAGCCACGGGCTGGTTGGCGCGGTCTGCCGAATTTGGTCGACGGTGCGGATAAAACCATCATCGTCGTCTGACGCACGCTGCATCTCGC
Source organism: Terriglobales bacterium (assembly GCA_036770325.1). GTDB lineage: Bacteria > Acidobacteriota > Terriglobia > Terriglobales > Acidobacteriaceae > Gp1-AA145. Next base: position 7,369 of record DAIPJJ010000027.1, on the reverse strand, counting down.
CGATGTCGTAAAGCTTGCGAGCGCCAACTTCTGCCGACGTGACTTGAACCGATTCAAGCAGCCGCTTCGCCTCGCGATCCTGTCCAGAGTGGTGCAGAGCCTCGGCCAAAGCAAGCTGAATGTCGGGTTTGTCGGTCGGCGTAGCTCGGTTAAGCAAATCGCGATATGCGTCGGCAGCATCGGAATAGCGCTTCGCTTTGACCAGCACATCCGCGCGGCTCTTCTCGTCGCCGAAACTGGGCGGCGAAATTCCGGCGACGGAAGCTAATTTCTGCAGTTCGCCTTGTGCCGCAATTGCCTCATAGCTCAAGGGAAACCCGAAATATAAGTGGCGAAGGACAGTGACGGCTTTTTGTGGATCGCCCGCAGCTTCGTAAGCACGTCCGAGCGTGAGTTCGAGATCGGCACGGATTGGCTCGCGGTCTTTTTCGAGCAGGGCAATTGCTTCCTTTGATCGATTCGCCGAAATCAGCGCATCTCCGTAAAGGACATTAGCGTCACGGCTCAAAATTGATTGCGGATATGTTTCGTCGAACTTACTGAGCAGCGCGATAGCGTCGGCTGCGCGGCCGCTCTGCTGCTCAGAGCTTGCCAGATAGTAGGCAACGTAGTCCCCGGTCTCTCCTGCATGGAGCCTGGCGTGTTCCAGCGCATCGATCGATTTCGCGAATTGGCGATCGATGAAATACGCATACCCGATTGTGAGCCACGCGAGCGATCCGGCGTCCTCGGCGCTGTGCTTGTGCGCGTAAGCCTCGACCCCGGCGTATGCCGCGGGCGTACGGTTTTGCAGAAGCTGGAGTGCCATCGGCTTCAGGGTGGCGGAAGCGACGAATGCCTGATGCATCCGGCGGAAGCGCGGTGAACTGCGGCGAGCTTTGGTGGAGTGAACGGTTTTCTTTGAACGAGTCTTATGTCGGGACGGTTTCTTTTTGGCAGCTTGCCCCGGCGGTTCCTGAGATGCCGGCGCGTTCGAGGGTGCCGGCGTGGTGGCTTGCGCTTGCTGGTGAGAACCTTGCGATGCAGGCGTCTGTAGCGCAAAAGCGCAGGTGCACACCAGGAGACAAATACAAAACGCCGATATGAATTTCCTGCGAAAATGCCCCACGACTATTTAATTATCGCTTAAGTGAGCTGCTGGCTTACCCAGCCAGCGCAAGTGTTTATCTCTGAAAACTCTTGCCCAGGAGAGAAACGTCATCTTCAGCCAGACTACGAATCAGTTCCTGACTGAAATAGTCTGTACTGGCCGCCGAAGTATTCCCATATCGTTTTAGATACGTAGCGCGGCTCTTTTCGATGTCTTCCTTCAGACGATCATACAAATCTTTATGTTTGCGTCCTTCGGAAACCTTGGCTTGGTTGTAGAGCTTGATTTCGTCCATCAGGAGGCGGGCAAAGCGCTGCGCCTTGCGATGGATTTCGGCCTCTTCAGGACTGAGCGCGGGAGCAGCAGCCACGGCTGAACCCGCGCCGGCAGCAGCAGCCATTGCAACAGCCGGAGCTTCTTCCGGAATGAGTTCGGCTTTGGCGGCATGCAAAGGTGCGTGCGCAGCGAACGGATCGTTAACGGCAGGCGCAGAGTGCATTTCGGCCTCCGGCGAGCCTTCCTTCTGTGCCTGCTTGCGCTGCGAAACGACTTCGAGCCATGCGCTGGTCGCCTTTACAAGGACGTCTAGAGCAGCGGGATCAACTGCGGTCCCTTTGGGTCCGGAATCGGCATAAACCAAAGCGGAAACTTTGTCCTTCAGCAGCAGCGGCAGAAGAGCGAGATGCCCGTCTGACGGAGGGCCGAAGTCCGAAATGAAATTCTGGTCGAAGTCTGATGCTGCGGAATTTTCTGGAGTGCGCGTTTGCAGAACACGCGCGATCACGCCGGAATGAGTGTCAAGCGAAAAATCTTTGATTGCGTCATTGCTCGGGAAACCCGCTCCCTGCCACCCGGTTGCAGCGCCATTCTTTACCACGAACAATGCTGCGCGACCGCAATAAAGAGCGGTGCTGTCGAGCAAAGCTCGCAGGATTTCCTTCTGAGTCGTACCCGCCTGAATCGCCGAAACGGCCTTTTGCAGTCCCGCTGCATTGGTCTCGGAATGTTGCGGTTTGCCGCCGAGCGATGAGCCGACCGCACGAAGTACTTCCTGCACAATAGTTTCGCGGAAATTAGGGAGCTGGCGCTCGAGCGCCTGGGTCACGGCTGCGCGGACGATCTCTTCGGCGTGCTTGTCGGCCATATTTGCTTAATCGACAGAGGGGATGCGTCTTTGATTATAGGCAGGTACTTGCGCGGGGAGCAGGTCACTTTAGTCACGTCCAGGCCCGAAACCCAGCCAATTTGTCATTCCGAGGCATCGACCTTGCTCGATAACGAGGAATCTGCTGGTTCCGGGCGAACAGCAGATTCCTCACCACTGAAGCGGTCCGGAATGACATGGAGTTTAGGGAGTCTTCACGACCGGCAATTCGATGAAACTCTCCTGCCCGGGGGCATGATAGACGCGCTGGGTGGCCTTTTTGTAGTTCTCCGGCTTTGCCCAGAAGATGTTCTGCACGAAGGTCTGGGGATTGCGGTCATACAGCGGGAACCAGCTTGATTGCACTTGGACCATGATCCGATGGCCCGGCAAGAACACGTGATTGGCCGTAGGCAGCGCAAACCGGTATAGCAAAGGTTTGTCGGCAGCCAGCGCCTGGGGTTTCGAGAGACTCTCGCGGTAGCGGCCACGGAAGATATCGGCTGAGATCATGAGCTGATAGCCGCCCATTTCTTCGTCCCCGGCGACCTCATCAGGGTAGACATCAATCAACTTCACGACCCAATCGGAATCTGTACCACTGGTCGAAGCGATCAGGTTAGCCATTGGCTGCCCGCTGATCTTCACCGGTTCGGTCAGAACGTCGGAAGTGAACGCGATTACGTCAGGTCGACCAGAAGCCTCGCGCTGGTCATCCACCAGCCACAACGGCCAGGTCAGACGGCCGGTGTAGCCAACGGGCTGGCTGGGACGCGCGCGGTATGGCACCGGCTTTGCCGGATCGGAAACGTATTCGTCGTAAGCAGTGTCCTCGCGATTAGGCTCGGCAAAACTGAGCTTCGACTTGCCATGCAAGTAAAGCGGAGTTGCCTTCGGTGCACAGCCCGATTCGCATCCCGCAGGCCACGATTGCAAACGCTCCCAGGTGTTCGTTCCAGTCTCATACGCGCTCACCGGCGCCACGTTCATCGCCGGAGCATCGTCTTTCAAAAAATGCGCCAGGAATGGCGCAAGAATTTTCTCGCGGAAATAGAGTGCGGTGTCGCTGTTGAACTTCAGCGCACCGAGTGTGCGGCCGTCTTCGATCTCCTGCGCGTGGTGCCACGGACCGAGGACAAGAAATACTTTGTCATTGTTCACGTCCTTGGGCTTGATCGCCTTGTACACGGCCGGCGCGCCGTAGATGTCTTCCTGGTCCCACAAGCTGTGCACCAGCATGACCGGCACTTTCAGCGGCTGCTCGGCAAGAATTTTATCCATGGCCTGCTGTTGCCACCAGGAGTCGTAACTCGGATGCGCCAGCAACTGTTTCCAGAAGCCGAGTTGTTCCATTCCATGGCTGCGGCCAATGTCGCCGGCTGAGCCCTCCATGTACAGGTCATAGTCGTCGAAGTGATCGGTCCACCACTTCTCGTCGTTTTTGCGCGTGGCTTCCTGCTCATACACGTACGGAATGTTCTGCTGGCGGAACGCTCCGTTATGGAACCAATCGTCGCCCTTCCAGCCATCGACCATGGGGTTCATGGGAACGGAAACCTTGAGAGCGGGATGCGGATTGACAATCGCCATCAGTGGCAAGAAGCCGTCGTACGAAATCCCGAGAATGCCGACCTTCCCGTTCGACTCGGGAAGGTTCTTCACCAGCCAGTCGATGGAATCGTAGGTATCGGTCGATTCATCAACCGGGGTTGGATTCAACGGCCCGTGCAGCGGGCGGGTCATGACGTAATCGCCCTCGGAGTGATACTTCCCGCGGATGTCCTGCACAACGCGGATATAGCCGCCCTGCACGATGAGTTCCGTCGGATTGTCATATCCCCAGAGGACTGGACCGAGGTGTGAGCTGCCGGCGTGACTGGTGAGAGACTCGGCGTCGTACGGCGTGCGCGTCATCAGGATCGGCGCGTGCTTAGCGCCTTTCGGGATAAGAATCACCGTATGCAGCTTCACGCCATCGCGCATGGGAATATCGACGGCGTGGCGGGTGTAGTCCCAACTAGACTGGCTAACCTGGAAAGTCTCCGGAGTCTCACTCGGGAAATTGGGATATTTCGGGGCGCTTTGGGCGAAGCAAGTGACACAGAAACAGCAGATCAACGTGCAGGCGGCGTTGATTCGTTTCATGGGACCTCGTGATAGTTGATCTGGAAAACGGAGCATTATAGACGAAGGGCTATCATGTGAGGTGATATCGAACTTCGGTGTCACTAGTTTCGAACTTGGGACAGCATGCACATTTTCAGAAGAGTGGCGTTAGCCAGCGCGGCTTTGCTCAGTGGGCTGTTCGGGGTGTGTGTATCGGCTCCGGCACAATGTCCGCAGCCAACACATGACGAAATGGAAATATTTGGGAGCGTACAGTACATCGAAAAGCTCCACGGTCCTGTCGGCCTTGAGCTTACTCTGAAAGAGGACGGCCACGCTGTCTCTGGTGTTCTTTTAGACTACGGCGGACAAGAAACGCCAAGTAAGACTCAGTTGCAAGGTCAGTTAAGCGGATGCTCCGTCACTCTCGCGGGCAAGGGCAGCCACGGATTGATAAAGGTTAGCGGAAGTCTTGGCGTTGCCGCATTGCAAGGAGAGCTCTACCGTCATATCGGAAAGCGCTGGTATTCGCAGAAGATCTATTTGAAACGACAAATTTCAGAAAAGCCGGCGGTTGTCGCGTCCTCTCTTCTTTACAAACTTAGCTCGGCGCGGGCCGAGTTGCCGCCTAAAGTCTAGTGCTTCATTGCCGCAGCATTCAGATTCGCGTTGCAGTTGGGATTGCTCATGCACGTGCGGAAGGCCGGAACCACAAGGGCCTGCTCAACTGTCGGATCGCTGAACGTTGACAGGACTTCTTCGGTTCGCTTCGCTCCGGAAACATATCCGGTGCTTCGATACGCCTTTGCCAGGCGTTTGATCGAGAATGGATTGTCGACGTCTTCTTCCAGATGCGGAATCGCAGCCTTGTATTTGTGCGCCGCGAACAACCTGGCGCCTTCGGCTCCCTGGTAAGCAGAGTCGATCATCTTGTCGTTGGACTCTGCCGACAATTCTGCCAGCGCAGCAAGCGCCGAATCCGCCGCCTTGAGATCGGTTGACTTGATTCCCAGCTCTACGCGCGCTCGGAGAATCTGGGCAGCTTCCTGATGGATTTCAGCGGTTGAGGCGTTGCTTCCCTCTTTCAGTGCCTTCTCCGCCTTGTCCAGCAAAGCGAGCGCCTGCGCGTGATGTGGCTGATAGAGCGCCATTTGCCGATAGGTGTCCGCTTCTATCTGACTCATGTGTTTTGAATGCGCGTATTCGGCGAGCGCCTCGAATGCTTTGTCTGCTTCCGCAACATTTCGTTCATACAGATAGGTCGTCGCCTCGCGGGTCTTCCACTGGACACGTTCCCTTTCAGGGACCGATGGGAAGTTCTCGAACGCCTTTTCGTATTCCTTGCGCGCCCGCGCCTCTTCGCCCATAAGCAGGTAGGTATCCGCTATGCCGTATGCCGAAGAATAAAAGTGCGGATTGATGGCCAGTGCCGCTCGGTAGTGCGCGACTGCGGAGTTGTAATGTCCGGCCAAACGCAACATTTCTGCGTAAGAATCATTCGGATTCGCATCGTGCGGGAGCATCTTGACGTACTGCTCCATCAGCGCAAATGACTTTTTGAACTGTCGCAGGTGCGCGTATGTGTATGCCGCGTTGTTAATCAAGCCGGGTGAATTTTTAATCCCCGAATTTTCATAAACCGCAGCGGCGCGCTCGTATTGAGTTTGCGACATCAACCAGTTATTCGCCAGAAACACAAGCCAGCGATCGTGCGGAAATTGCCGAAGAACTTCATTCATGCTGGTGATCGCAGGAATCAGTTCATGGTCGGCGGCATGTTGGAACCAGTCGATGACTGTTTGCTCTGCCTGCGTGGCATTGCCCTTGGTCTCTGAAGCCAGTTGTTGCTCGTGAACTTGCTCGGCGGGGTCCAGGCTGATCTGCGCCAGAAGTTCGTGCCCCATTGCGAACTTAGGGTCGATCTTTGCGACTTTTCGCAGGAGCTCGAGCGCCTTCTGCGGCTCACCCTTATCGGAATCGAAGACCCAGGCTTCATCCACAAGGCGACGTACCTTAGCGGACTTGGTGCTCAAAGGCATCGAATCGTGCCGTGGGGCAGGTTTCTGCACGACCTTGTTCTTGCTCTTCTGGCTCAAGGCAAACGGCGAAAGCACAAGTGCGACAGCAACGAGTAGTGCGGCTGGTTTCATTTTCCTAGTTCCCCCGTAACAAGTAGCCCTGCTCGACTGGTAGTTTTCCGTCTACCTTGATCACCTTCACGTCTTTGGTCAGTGAATACAGATCCACAATGCCGATCGCGCCGCGATTCGCAGCCACGAAGCGAAGGACGGCATCATCCGAGTCCGCCACCACGACTGCAGGTTTGTGTGCCTGCACAAAGGCCCGTGCCTGAGCAACGTTCATGTTCAATACTTTCCGCAAGACGAGTTCCATGTCGGTGCTGGACGGATCTCGAACGACCACCGTCACCGGTTTGCCGTCCGTCCAGGTGTGAGTATGAGTTGTGAAAAGACTGATCAGTTCGGCGGCGGTAATGTTGCTCGTGGCGTTTGCCGCGTCAGCAATGACGGCGAGCTGTTTCGCGCACAAAAAATTAGGCGCGAGCATTACGGCCAAAAGCAGTATTAGTGTGCGTACGCGGCGCATCTGAATATTGTGCCGTGCAAGAGCTTTCCGCCATAGGTAACGGACGTAATGGACAACGTCCATTTTCAAGTAAAGAAAATCGAGCCCAGGTTGCAGAAGAACCGAGAACTAGCACCATTCGGGTGAATTTTGCACATTCGGGTTCCGGTAGATTTTCTGTTTTGAGGTGATTTCGCGGCGGGGTATCCTGTGGACTGGAGAGGCCGATTGGACTGGCTATTTCGGCGTCAAAAACGCGCAGCCCTATACGTCCATTTTCCTTGTTTTGATGGCGTCGTCTCCGCTGTCATAGCATCTCGATTCCTCGAGAAAACATACGGTTGGAAGTTCGCCGCAATCGAGCCCGTGAACTACGATCTGCGCGAGACATGGCTGCAGACTGAGCTTCCGCCGCGCAGCGTTGTTCTCGATTTCCTCTATCA
>DAIPJJ010000026.1:0-30242 GCA_036770325.1 Terriglobales bacterium | reverse complement strand
CCTCACTGGACCTGGCCGAATTCAAGACTTGCGGGCATTGCGTCGCCGCCGCGCTGCTTTGCCATCGCCGGCGCGATGTTGCCGTCCTCGTCGGCGAGCTCGGCGACGTACGACAGGGCGCTGCCGACATCGTTCTCAACCGTGACCGCTGCAGCGGCACCATTTCCTGAATTTGTATTCTTAACGGTGATGCCACCGATGGCCACCAGAGGCTTGCGAGTGAGTTCTCGTGACCTACGCACGCCGGCAAGGCCAATAACCGGATTGGGATTCGCTTTGCTGGACGTTGTGAAGACTGGCCCGATCGCGATGTAGTCCGCCGAGGTTCGGTCAGCTTCAGCAGCCTGCCCGGGATTGTGGGTCGAAACTCCGAGCCAGCGCTCCGGCCCAACGATCTTGCGCGCGCCTTCTGGCGAAAGATCATCCTGGCCGACGTGAACACCGTCGAAGTCGGCCGCCAGACACAAGTCCGCGCGGTCGTTCATGATGAGTCTTGCCCGGGAGCCAATGCGGGTTTTCAACTCCTTTGCATGCTCCAGCACTGCGCGAGGATTACCGAACTTGCTGCGATACTGAAGCAGCGTCACCCCACTGTTTGTCAGCTCAACCGCTGCGTCAAAGAGATCTCCCGGAGTTGAAAAACATGCTAGGTCAAGAATCGCGTAGAGCCTTGGCAGAGTTCCGGAAATCATCGCGAGATAGATGAATATAGCTGAATATGTACGTGTTCGACTGGCCTCTTTCTCCGTGTCTGCTCTGTGAAACTCTGTGCTCTCTGTGGTGAGGGTTTGAATTTGCCTCGGCCCGAAATCCACTCAGTTCAAGTCCGAAAGCACTGCGGTACTGAATCCCCCGCTTGGATTATCCAGCGCCACAACTGTGCGAATCTGCCCTGCACTGAACGAGAGCGCACTTGTGCTGAATACCACGACCTTAGATCCGGTTTGAGTGAATTCCACTACATAGCTGCCTGCTGCCACTGTCTGGTATCCCGAGGCTGTTCGAAATGCCAATGCAGAGATCGTCGCGTTGACGGTAGAGATGTCAGTTCCAGGCGCGACGATGTACACATCCGTATTGCCCAAAGCAGTTGAAGCATTCACCGCGCGAATCTGAATGTCGCCTGAAGAAGGCGTGGACTTGTTATCGGAGAGGACGGTCGGCCCTGCGTCCGTCGCAAGGACGGTGTTGTTGCTGTCGCCGCTAAGCGTAATCGATTGGTTGAAAAGCGGAGCGTTGGCGGCCTGAATTTCAAGTGTGTGAGAGCCTGAACTCACCGATCCGTACGAGGATGCCGTCCCGAACGCAACTCCGCTTGCGAGGTTATTGTTGTCGATCTGCATGCTTACGGTGGATTCACCGTCTATCGCGTTCATGACTCGAACCTGCGTACCACCTGATCCACATCCCGCCGTGATGATCATCATGCCCGCTGCGAACATACCGATCCCTGCTGATTTCAAACCAGTCACAAAGCACTCCTTCAAATTATTTTTGAGGTACCTCGAAGTGATGCGACGCGCTTTGGGGAAAGTTGCTGATCGCGCGTAAAGAGTGGTTAAGGTGAGTAAAGGCGTGTAAATCCATGGAGCACAAATGAGGATTGGTGCTGCACGGGTGAGGACGCAGGTGTCCCACAATCACGAAGATTTTTGCTGAGAGCTGATGGCTGAGTGCTGATGGCTGCTTTACAGTTGGCTCATCTTCGCGAGGAACTCGCTGTTCGTCTGCGTTTTGGCCAGGCGCTCGATCAGAAGTTCCATTGCTTCAACCGGCGACAGCGGGTTCAGCACCTTGCGCAAGACCCAGATGCGCGCGAGATCATCTTTCGGAATCAGCAGCTCTTCTTTTCGCGTGCCCGAGCGCTGAATGTCGATCGCTGGAAACGTACGCTTGTCCACCAACTTGCGGTCGAGAATGATTTCCGAGTTGCCGGTACCCTTGAATTCTTCAAAGATCACGTCGTCCATGCGGGAACCGGTGTCGATCAGCGCAGTGGCAATGATCGTGAGCGATCCGCCTTCCTCGATGTTGCGTGCAGAGCCGAAGAAACGCTTGGGGCGCTGCAACGCGTTTGAATCCACGCCGCCGGAGAGAACTTTGCCGCTGGGCGGAACAATCGTGTTATAGGCGCGTGCCAGACGCGTGATCGAGTCGAGCAGGATGACGACATCACGCTTGTGTTCAACCAGGCGCTTGGCTTTTTCAATCACCATTTCGGCGACCTGCACGTGACGGGCTGCCGGTTCATCGAATGTCGAAGAAATAACTTCACCTTTGACCGAGCGCTGCATGTCAGTGACTTCTTCCGGGCGCTCGTCAATCAAAAGCACCATGAGCACAACTTCGGGATGGTTCGTTGTGATCGAGTTCGCGACGTTCTGCAGCAGCATGGTTTTGCCGGCGCGCGGAGGCGAAACAATCAAACCGCGCTGGCCTTTACCGAGGGGTGTCAGCAGATCCATCACGCGAGCACTGATGTTCTCGCGCACAGTTTCAAGCTTGATCCGCTCCTGTGGATAGAGCGGGGTCAGGTTGTCGAAGAGAATCTTGTTGCGCGCTTCTTCCGGAGATTCGAAGTTGACGGCTTCAATTTTTACGAGCGCGAAGTATTTTTCGCCTTCGTGAGGCGGACGGACCTGGCCGCTGATCGTGTCGCCGGTCTTGAGGTCGAACTTGCGTATCTGCGACGGGGAAACGTAAATGTCGTCAGGGCCCGGCAAATAGTTGTAGTCCGGGGAGCGGAGGAAGCCGTAGCCGTCAGGCAAAATTTCGAGCACGCCTTCGGCGAAGATGTGGCCTTCTTTTTCGCTCTGCGCCTGGAGGATCTTGAAAATGAGGTCCTGTTTGCGCATGCCGCTGGCGCCCGGGAGATCGAGCGTGCGTGCGATCTTGGTTAATTCAGTTATGTTCTTTTCTTTGAGTTCTGCAATGGTCATTAGCTCACCTGCGAGGAGATTGAAATAAGGAAGGTATTTTCAGGGGGATCAACGCGACTTCAGGCAGGAAGGGTTGGGGCTGCTACTTAAGCAGCCCGCCGTTGTGCCTCAACAAAATGCTCCGGTTCCGACAGAACTGTCTGCTTCTCAGAGCTTGCAATCCGATCCAGAACTTCATTCATGGTTTCCTGGATTCTGGTATTAGGCTTATGGAACTTACGCGTGGCCTTCGAGGCAAGCTGGCAGAGCATATAACGGTTCCGCAAAGTATGTAAAGCGTCAAAAACACGATCAGAGCGCATGGGGGTTGTCCTTTCTCTCCAGGTTTTGATCGACAAACGCCAAGCTTGGTTGCCGGGTAGCTGGCGCGTGCCTACCTACCAGAAAACTGTAAGATACTGAAAACAGATGAGTTCTACAGGAAAAAGCTCTGGCTACTTTGTATAGATGCTCCGAGGTGGCCGAAAGTTTCTCGGTTACATCGACCAGAGCCTTCCGATCGGAGGTTCATCAGGAATCTGGCCTAAGACCTTCGGAACGCTTTAACTTACAGGCTACCAGTCATCGCGTCAAGCTTTTTTGCAAACTCGATTGTGCATAACTTGGCACCGCCGGACCGGAAACGAAATCGGGACAAGTAACTTTAAGCCCAAAACACCCGATCCAGGCTACGATACTGGATCGCCTCCGCAATGTGCTTTGATTCAATCACTTGCGAGCATTCGAGATCGGCCACCGTCCGTGCCACCTTAAGTATCCGGTCATGCGCACGCGCCGTAAGCCCCTGCTTCGTCATGGCCCGCTCCAGCAGGCGTTCGCAATCATCGGAAAGTTCGCAGAAGGTCCGGATTTGCCTGGCGGTCATTTGCGCGTTGGAATAAACCCGATGCTTCGTGATTGTCGCAAACCGCTTCAGTTGGATTTCCCGCGCTCGTTCTACGCGCGCGCGAATCTGAGATGAGCCTTCCGGCTCAACACCAGCACGCATCTCCTTGTAGTTTACCGCTGGTACATCGATGTGAATATCGATCCGGTCCATCAAGGGTCCCGAAATTTTCTGCATGTAGCGCTGGATCATTGCAGGCGTGCAGTGGCATTCGCGCGAACGGTCGTTAAAAAATCCACAAGGACATGGATTCATCGCGGCCGCCAACATGAATCGTGCGGGAAACGTCAACGACATGGAAGCGCGTGCAATGCAAACCGTCCCGTCCTCGAGCGGCTGCCGCATGACTTCGAGAACATTGCGCGGAAATTCAGGCAACTCGTCGAGGAATAGCACTCCATTGTGTGCCAGTGAAACCTCGCCCGGCCTGGGCACAACTCCACCGCCAATCAACCCGGCGTCCGAAATCGTGTGATGTGGGGAACGGAATGGCCGTAATCCTACCAGTCCTGCCCCGTGGTCAAGCACCCCCGCCACGCTATGGATCTTCGTTGTTTCCAGCGCTTCTTCAAACGTGAACGGCGGCAAGATCGTCGGAATACGCTTTGCCAGCATGGTCTTGCCGGATCCCGGAGGCCCGATCATCAGAATGTTATGGCCTCCGGCGCATGCCACTTCCAGCGCGCGTTTTGCGGTTTGCTGGCCGCGAACATCTTTGAAGTCAATGGGGAACTGCTGACATTCCCCCAATAGCTCCTGCTGGTTCACCGCTATCGGCTGAATTCCATTGCCGGTGTTTACGAAGTGAATAACATCAATAAGCGACTTGACTGGATACACCGAGACGCCGCTCACCATGGCGGCTTCCTTGGCATTGAGTTCCGGTACGACCACACGAGAAATTTTTCGCCCGCGCGCCTCTATGGCAATGGGCAAGGCGCCGCGCACGCTGCGAATGCCGCCGTCGAGCGAGAGCTCCCCCACGAACAGGCAGTCGGAGACATCTTTCTTATTCAACCCGCCATATGCGCCGAGAATTCCCAGCGCCATAGGAAGATCAAAGCCCGAACCTTCCTTCTTGATGTCGGCCGGAGCGAGATTGATGGTGATATGCGTGAGCGGAATGTCGTAACCGCAATTCTTCAAGGCCGCGCGAACGCGATCCCGGCTCTCGCGCACCGCAGCATCGGGTAGCCCGACCGTGTGGAAGTGGTCTTCCTCGCACTTAACCCCGGAGACATCTACTTCAACTTCAATGATGTTGGCATCCACGCCATAGACCGCGGCGCTGAGCGTCTTGTAGAGCATAGGACGTAGTTCCCCCAGACTAAACACGCAGATTACTGCGGGAGCACGACTGAAAGATGTGACGAGCGTCACACTCGGAGTGTGACGGATGAACTTGTGGCTGAGGAAAATCAGTGTCAAATTTAGTGACTATTTACGGGAGGAGAGCAATGCCGGCTACTTTGACGAAGCGAGTAGATTCGCGCATTTTCATTGTTCGAGGGCAAAGGGTCATTCTTGATTCAGATCTGGCCCATCTTTATGGCGTAACCGTTAAACGCTTAAACGAGCAAGTCAAACGCAATAAGAGGCGTTTTCCTGCCGATTTCGTGCTGCGGCTACGCAGTTCCGAGGTCACGTTTTTGAGGTCGCAAAATGCGACCTCAAAAACTGGCCGTGGTGGCCGTCGATATTTGCCATTCGCCTTTACCGAACACGGCGCGATCATGGCAGCCACAGTCCTGAACTCAGAGCACGCTACCAAAATGTGCATTTTCGTTGTGCGAGCTTTCGTGCGAATGCGTGAAGCCCTCAGTGCAAATCATGCAATCCTCTCAAAGCTGTCCGAAATTGAAGAGCGACTTGAAAGACATGATGTCGATATCCAGCAACTGGTGCACGCAATTCGCGCTTTGATGTCGCCGCCGGCGCGCTCCGCACGCACAATTGGCTTTGAACTTCCACCTGCATCGCCAAACGGCCTTCGCGTAACCAACCGCGCCGCGGGTTAGATTCCGAATCTTTGAGGTCGCAAATTGCGACCTCAAAAACAGGCTGACCCTCAGGAGCCGCCCTGCGCAACAATGGCATCACGTGTGGCTATGCGTTCAGTTCAATGTGGCTCGTACTCGACGATGTATCCCGCGACGGCGCTCGCGGCAACTGTGAGAGGACTGGCCAGGTACATTTGCCCGGGGCCACTGCGACCAGGGAAATTCCGGTTTTGCGCGCTGATGACTACCTGGTCCGCCCGCGTGGAAACCCCAGGGCCGGCATTGATGCAGGCGCCGCAACTCGGCTCGATAACGTGAGCACCTGCACGTTTAAAGATGTCAAGGTAACCCTTGCTCACACAGTAGTCCCGTGTCTCCTGAGAACCGAATTGGATATAGAACTGAACGGAATCGGCGACACGCTTCCCATGCTGCATGGCCTCCGCCAGCACGCGCGCATACATGTCCATATCTTCGTTCTTCCCGGCCGTGCAGGTTCCACCATAGGCAAGCTCGACTGGAATTAGGGTGTTCAGTTCGCGAATGTACTTGCCATTGCCCGGGTCGCCCGGCGCGGCAATCATCGGCGTGATTTCGGCTGCATCGATCTCGATTACGTGTGCATATTCAGCGTCGGGGTCGCTGTGAAGACCTTCCATCATCCGCTGCGTATCGGAACTATTCATCCCGCGACGCTGCACTAGAAATTCGACAGCTTTCTTATCTGGGGCCACGATACCCGTGAATCCCCCGATTTCGGCCGCCATGTTCGTCATAGTCGCGCGCTCGTCCACGCTGAGTTCCTGGATGGCTTCGCCAGAGTATTCAATGACTTTGGCAAGAGCCTTCCCCGTGCGGACGTAGTCCAGGCTGAGAATCTTCAGGATGAAATCTTTCGCCGTAACATTGGGGTGCTTTTTCCCGCGCACGATGACCTTCACCGACTCGGGCACTCGGACTCTGACATCCTTCGTGATCCATGAATTGAAAACATCGGTCGTGCCGATGCCGAAAGCAACGCAGCCGATTGCGCCAGAGTGGGGCGTATGGGAATCGGAACCCACAATAAGTTGTCCGGGCAAGGCATAGCTTTCGAGTACGACGGAGTGGCAGATTCCTTCGGCGCCCTTGCGATCTTTCAATTCACCGTGCAGGCGAATGCCTTTTCGTTCCGCGAATTCAATTTGCTTCAGCTTGAGCTGCGTGGCGAGATCGAGCAGGCCCATCTTGCGCTTTTGTTCAGAGAGCACGTCATCAAGAAATGTCAGGTGATCGCGGAAGAAAACAACGCTTGATGGATCATTGACGGGTGCGTCTCGACCAACAAGTTGATCAAAAAAAATCGCCGCCATCGGAGTCACATACTCGTGGCTGAAACGCAGGTCGGTACGCGCAAACCCAGAATCGCCGGGCTTGACTGCCGGAACACCGACCTGGCTTGAACCAGCGATCATGTGTTTCGCAAAGATCTTCTCGGCCAAAGTCATTGGTCGTGACCTGGTATCAATCGCCGGAAGAGAAACTTTGCCCTGCATGCGAGCTAGGTTGAACTGGAATAGGCCCCCGTACTCGATGATCTGCCGCGTGATTTCATCTTCGCCTTTGGTGAATTCCGTGAGTGGAATCTCCCGGCCTGAGCGGATTCTGTCAATCAGAGAAAAGTCTGTCGAAGTCAGTACTCCGAGGTTCTGGCAATTCTGCTTGTAAATTCGTTCAATATTTTCCGCTATCACCAGCCTAATTCCCGCACAGAGCTCCGCGTATGGTGACTGCTCCCGGCTGGAGCCCTTGCCGCGCCGCTTACCACTGACGGCTGCAACAAATCCGGCTTTCTTCACATCCCCGCGCTGGATTGGAACTTCGTTTCCGCACTTCAACCCGGTGTAAGGAAACTCGCCTAAAGTCTCGTCAAAGAAGAAACAGATGTGGGCAGGGGTAATTTCGTCCGTTGATATGTCGTCGCGCAGCTTGGGATTGTTCTGCGGATTTTTCGTGTCCCAGGGCAGGTCTTCACCCGCCAGTTGCCGTTTGATTAGGTCGGGATCTTCGGTCAAAAAAAAGACGCGCCCCGGTAGCCTTACCGTTACCGGACGCTTGTCGATGTGCTTGTTCAGCAAAGCATCCATAGTGATGGCCTCGCCAAGAAGCTATTTTACGCCGGTATAAAAACCTAAATCGAAGAAAACACGAACTCCTGAGACCTGGCTGGCCGAGAGATCCTTCTCCACCTTCTTGCAGTTCGCGGTTAAAGGCTGTTCGCTGA
The DNA here is from genome assembly GCA_036770325.1 of Terriglobales bacterium. Classification (GTDB taxonomy): domain Bacteria; phylum Acidobacteriota; class Terriglobia; order Terriglobales; family Acidobacteriaceae; genus Gp1-AA145. The sequence continues at coordinate 22,154 of DAIPJJ010000026.1, read as the reverse complement.
CGGTTGATGGCTGACGGCTTACCGCTCTAATGATGCCCGTGCTGGCGATCGTATTTCTCCCCGGCCGTGATCGCAACTGGAAGCCGGTTCTCCTTCGGCGCCAGGGGGCAGGTTGCATACGGAGTCACGGCGCAGGGCGGATTGTAGGCACGATTGAAGTCCAGGATGACTTTGCCATTTACCACGGGATCGGTATCGAGAAATCTGCCTCCGGGGTAGGTGTCCGTCTTACTCGTGAGATCACTGATCACGAAATTGAGCCCTTTCGAAGCATCACCTTCCAAGGCAGTCAACGTGTACTGCTGGCCGTTTAACGTGAACTGGACCACTCCCGGAACTGGAGTCGGAGTCACGTCGCCGAGCACATTCGGAACATCCATTGTCTTCTTCCCGTCTGATGGAATGAAGGTAGCCGTGACACGGTAAGTCATGTCCAGCGGAAAGAAAATCGGACCGGCGTAGTTCCGCGCTGCTTCACTGTTCAGGTCTTTCACTCGGATGCCAACACGTTTCCCGCGCTGAATAACATACATTCGCAAGCTGCCAAGTTCGATTACCGTAGGCTTACCGGTAATGTCGGCAGCGAGTTTCGAGCTCATTTGAGATTGACCACCAATTTTGCCGTCCACTCCTGCGCGAAGCTCGACAGAAACATCGTTACCCTGGAGTATGAATGTTCCGGCGTGCGCAGGCCCCGAAGGCATAACGATTGAATTGTCCTCCGCGCGACCGAACGTGTTTTCCCCCGGCTTCAGCCAAAATAATCCAGCAAGAACCAGCCAGTTCTGCTTCAGATCCTCAACCAGATCCGCCTTCCATTTGTTAAACGACTGAAGGTATTCGGCATCCGGCGGCCGGAGAACCACAGCCGAGGCAGCAACCCCAAGAAGAATCACCGCAGCAACTGTAACGATACGTTTAGCAAGCTTCTGCACGCGTCGCATCTGACGGCTGAAGGCTGAGAGCTGATGGCTAGTCTTTTCTCGCATACTCCCTCGGATCGGGAAGAGGTTCGAGCCCGCGCCCGGCAAAGATCTGTTGAAATTCGTGCAGGAGTTCATCATGAATCATCCCGTTCGAAGCCAAGGTCTCCCGGCTGTTCAGCGGAAATGATCCACCTTGAAAATCAGTCACGCGCCCGCCCGCCTCTTCAACGATGAGAACTCCAGCCGCGGTGTCCCACGGATTCAGATTAAATTCCCAAAAACCATCGTATCTTCCGCACGCAACCGAACACAGGTCGAGCGCCGCTGAACCCGCTCGCCGAACGCCGTGACTACGCAGAGTGATCTGGTGATAGAAGTAAATGTTTGGATTCTTGTGACGCTTGTGACTGGGAAAGCCGGTCGATACGAGCGATTCGGCTAACTTCGAAATTTTTGAAACGTGAATCGCGTGCTCGTTTAGATACGCACCCCTACCTTGCTCGGCAGCAAATAATTCATCGCGGGTTGGGTCATAACAAACCCCCGCGATCATGGTTCCCTGGCGCTGGAGCGCCATCGAAACGCAGAAAACTGGAAAGCCGTGCGCAAAATTTGTAGTTCCGTCGAGGGGATCGACATACCAGCGATATTCGCTGCCAGTGTCGCGGAATCCTTCTTCTTCGCCCAGAATGTCGTGACCGGGAAACTGCACGCGAATGCGCTCACGAATCAAAGCCTCTGACTTCCGGTCGGCGACGGTAACCAGATCGGCTTCACCTTTGTATTCGATCTGGATATGCTGATCGAAGTGTTGCATGAGCAGAGCACCTGCCTCGCGCGCAATGGCAGCTATTCGCGGAACGTATTCGAAATTCGGTGTCGTCGCAGTCAAGCAGTTCAGTTTCGCAGATGCGAGCGCAAGAAGGCAAAAGGGGACTGTACCTGAAAGACACTTTAGCTACTTCTCCTCGGGCGAAGCTGGGCGTGCTCGGCGGTGAATCTTGCTAAAGTATGTAGATCAGCAGAATGCGTTTTGTAATCAAAGTCGGAACCAGCCTGATCGCCCCCGGCGGGCGAATTGACACGAAACAACTGCGCTCGCTTGTCGATCAACTCGATTTACCAGAACACGAGTTCCTGATCGTGAGTTCGGGGGCGATTGCTTCCGGAATGTCCCACCTGGGCTTACAAGACCGGCCTTCGAACGTCCCTTTGATGCAAGCTTGCGCCGCTGTAGGCCAGAGTGCGTTGATGCACACCTACGAGCAGCTTTTTTTTGGCAAGAAGATCGTCGCCCAGTTGCTGCTTTCGAGCGATGACTTCACCAACACGGCGCGGTACAAGAATTTGCAGAATACCCTGAACCAGTTGCTGAACTTAGGTGTCGTCCCAATTGTGAATGAGAACGACAGCGTATCCGTGCGTGAACTGGTCGGCGCCTTTGGCGACAATGATGAACTCAGCGGGCTCTTGGCCGGAGCGGTCGACGCGGACTGGCTGCTACTACTGACGGATGTTGACGGCTTTTATGCCCCGAACGGCAAACGTCCGCAGTTGGTGCGCACCATTCGAAAGCTGACGCCGGAAATGGAAGCCCTTTGCAACGGGCACGGGAAGCTCGGCCGCGGTGGAATGCGGTCGAAGCTGCGCGCCGCGAAGATGGCAAGTGACGCCGGAGTAAACGTGGCGATTGTGAATGGCCGAGATCCGGAGGCAATCACCAAAGCCGTCACCAGAAAGATCGGCACTTATTTCCCCGCTAAAAAGGTAAAAGCGTGATGGCGGGCGGCACGGCAATCGCGATCTCGACGCGAGAGAAACTGGTACGCGCGCGGAACGCAGCGGCTGTCCTTGCCCAGCTTTCGACCGCGCAAAAGAACCATCTGCTTTTGCAGATTGCTGCTTCCCTCGAAACGCGCTCTGCGGAAATTCTGTGCGCTAACGAAGAGCATATTCGAATCTCAGACCTTTCCGGCTCGATGCGCGACCGGCTTCTGCTGACGAACGACAGAATTTCAGACATGGCGAATTCGGTACGCGATGTCGCGGCTTTGCCCGATCCGGTGAACGAGTTGCTTGAAGAATGGATTCGGCCAAATGGACTAATCATTCGCAAGATTCGCGTGCCGCTCGGAGTTGTAGGAATCGTTTACGAGTCGCGGCCGAACGTGACAGTGGATGCGGCGGTGCTGTGTGTGAAGGCCGGGAACGCAGTTGTGCTGCGTGGCGGCAAAGAGGCCGCGCAGAGCAATCAAGTTCTCGCTGAAATCATGGCCTCAGTTCCGGGCATTCCGACTGGAGCGGTCGAGTTGCTTGATTCCGCAAGTCGCGACACAGTGCAGGAACTCATCCGGGCCCGCGGTCTGGTCGATGTAGTTATTCCCCGTGGAGGACCGGGACTGATTACACATGTGATGGAGAATGCACTGGTTCCGGTGATCGAAACGGGCGCGGGAAATTGCCATATTTTCGTCGATGAATCGGCAGATTTTGAAATGGCGAATCGCATCATCTTGAATGCGAAAACGCAACGGCCATCGGTCTGCAATGCAGCTGAGAAATTACTCGTCCATTCTCAGATTGCCGCCGAATTCATCCCGCAGATCGTGCGCCAGTTAATTGACGCGGGAGTTGAAGTTCGTGGCGATCGTGGAACTTGTCGGCTGGCTCCCGAAGTGATTCCCGCACCCGAGCAGGACTGGAACGAAGAATACCTGCGCCTATGCATCGCAATCGGCGTGGTCGACGGAGTAGATCAAGCGATCGCACACATCAATCGCCACTCCACTAAACACTCAGAAGTTATTGTCACAGCGGATCGCGCCAACGCCGAAAAATTCTTGCGGCTTGTCGATTCAGCGGCAGTTTATTGGAACGCATCCACGCGATTCACCGATGGTGGCGAGTTCGGCTTTGGCGCAGAGATGGGAATCAGCACGCAAAAGCTACACTGCCGTGGGCCATTCGCACTGCGGGAATTGACTTCGACGAAGTATCAGGTGTTCGGAACGGGGCAGATAAAAATCTAGGCTTACATTCCAAACCTGATCACCGCTTCGCGGGCGGTGATAATCGGAATATTTTCGAAGGCTCCCAAAGAGAGAAGATCGCTTTTATCCCCACTAACTATGCAATCAGCCTTGCCCTCGAGCGCTGTTGCCAAGAACACATTGTCATCGGGGTCTGGGCTTAGCTGGGCCATGGATAGGATTTCTACACGCTGGGCTTTAAAGAGAATGTATGTGGCCAGATCAGAAATAAAAGCATCCGTAATCTGGCGGTATTTGCGAATACGAGGATAGGCGAGCACTCGCAAGTATTCCTCCGCGATTTCATCGCTCACAAGATGCACCGCTTGTTGTTTACGGATGGCTTTGAGAAGACGAACAGGAATGCCAGCAGGAGAAATGAGGCCGCTTACGAAAACGTTTGTATCAAGTACCAAACGTGGAAGAGACACTTCATCCACGCCGGAGTTTTCTGACCGCCTTTACTGCTTTAGCGACTTCACGTTCCACATCCATAGGGGGGGATGTTGCGGTTTGCGCGCTGCACGCGTTCGATCGACTTCCAGGGATCGACGCCTCGCAGCGCCCGGCGAATTACAAGCGCTTGAGTACAAATTCCGCTGATCGAAGTGCCCCGCTCGAAAGCTTCTCGCGCTATCTCTTCGTGTAGTTCAGGGGGAACGCGCATGTGGATCTGGCCGTTAAAGTATCGAGGCATATATACCACTACACCATGGTATATATAACTATGCTGAGGGATACTGCTTATTCAATCACCCAGTCGCCGCCGAACCGTTCTATTCAAGCGGTTTTGTTGAGTGGTGGTGCGAGTTGCCTCTCGAGATCAGCACGATTCCATTCGCCGAGCGTTGCCCCCGCTTCATAAGTGCTCTGACAGAAGTCGAGCAAAGCGGCGGTGGGTGCGGCGGAATTTCTCACATCGTCATACATCAACAAAAATTCTCCCAGTTGCGCGTCGTAATGTGCGGCTTCCGGTTGAGCTTTCCGGTCGCGAAAACCTGGCGGCTCGGGCGCCATGTATGAGTAGAATGCAGCTCCTTGAATGCCTCCGCCACCCGGCCAGAACCCAACGCTGCTTACCTCCTGAGAATAGGCTTCGCGCGTGATGCGATCCGCACCTGGCCGCTCTGGCGCCGGTCGGCCCGAAAACCGGGTCACAGCCAAATCAAAGCTGCCCCAGAAAAAATGAATCGGGCTGCATTTACCAACGAAGCGCGAGCGGAATTCTTCGAACACGCACTGCGTGCTAAGCAAAATTCTCCAGAATCGGTGGGCGGCGCCTGGATCGTAGGATGCGTGCACACCGTCCTGATCGAATGGAATCGGATCGGGCACTTCGACCGGCATGTGCCAGATTCTTACATCGATGCCCGACGACTGAAGCATGCCCATGACATCTCTGTAAAAGTCAGCGACCGGCTGCGGAGCCAACGGATGTGTTCTGCGAGAGCCATCGCTCAATTGCAACACAAGCTGATGGTCCCAAAAATCGAACCATATCTCGAACGGCGTGTCGCCGTAGGGAATTGGGGAGGTCGTCAGGCCGCGTGCTGTCACATATAGCGGGACATTCCACCATTGATTGATGACAGGCGTGAGTGCCAGGCGGACCTTGCCAACAATTTGCGTCCACATGTGGAGCGTGGCGTAGGTATCTTTCCATTCAGCGAGCGGGAGTGGAGGCCACGCTTCGGTCCGATTGAGATTGGAGTGCATAGTGCCTTCCCTCTTGTCAGGTCACGCTGACTTCGGAATACGTGCCGTAAACCTGGCGCAGGGCGTCGCAGATTTCGCCGACAGTGGCGTAGGCGCGGACCGCATCGATAATGTAGGGCATCGTGTTAGCGTGGGAAACGTTGCCGTTTGAGCCCGCGCGGGCTTCCTGGGACGCTGCTCTCTTCAAATCAGCGAGCCGGCGCTGAACTTCGTCGTTCGAACGTCGCGAGCGAAGGGTTTTTAATTTCGCAGATTGATGCTGACCGACACTTTCGTCGATGTAGAGCGTTTTCGGCGGTTCTTCTTCGATTGTGAATTCGTTCACGCCGACGATGATTTTTTCTTTTGCTTCAACTGCGCGCTGATATTGATACGCAGCTTCAGCTATTTCCTTCTGCGGATATCCGCGCTCGATGGCTTTGACCATTCCGCCCATCGCGTCCAGTTTCCCGAAATAATCGAATGCGCCCTCCTCCATTTTCAGAGTCAGATTTTCTAGGAAGTAAGAACCTCCGAGCGGATCAACCGTGTGGGTTACACCAGATTCATAGGCAATGATCTGTTGTGTGCGCAATGCAATGCGGGCCGCTTCTTCGGTGGGCAGAGCCAAAGCTTCGTCGTAGGCGTCGGTGTGCAGAGATTGCGTTCCACCTAACACCGCCGCCAAAGCCTGAATCGCAACCCGCGCGATATTGTTCATCGGCTGCTGTGCCGGAAGGGATACACCCGCAGTTTGCGTATGGAAGCGCATGAGCCATGTGCGCTGGTTCTTCGCGCCAAAGCGGTCCTTCATCACGCGATACCAGATTTTGCGGGCGGCACGGTATTTCGCGATCTCTTCGAAGAAATCGTTATGCGCGTTGAAGAAGAAACTCAGGCGTGGGCCGAATTCATCCACGTCCAGCCCGCGGCGCCGCGCCCATTCGACATACTCGACGCCGTCATAGAGAGTGAACGCCAGTTCCTGGAGCGCAGTCGAACCAGCCTCGCGAATGTGGTATCCGCTGATTGAAATCGTGTTGAAACGCGGAGTGAACTTCGACCCAAACTCGAAGGTGTCGATGACCAGGCGCATGGAAGGAGCGGGAGGATAGATGTACTCCTTCTGCGCAATGTATTCCTTGAGAATGTCGTTCTGAATTGTTCCCGAAATTTTCTTCCAATCAGCGCCTTGCTTTTCCGCAACCACCAAGTACATTGCCCACAGAACTGAAGCCGGCGAGTTGATGGTCATCGAAACAGTGGTTTTCTCGAGATCGATTCCGTCGAACAGAATTTCCATGTCTTCAAGGGAATCGATGGCCACGCCGCACTTCCCCACTTCGCCTTCACTCGCCGGATGATCGGAATCATAGCCCATCAAAGTCGGCAGATCGAAAGCAACTGAAAGCCCGCTGCCGCCGTGCTCCAGCAAATATTTGTAGCGGCGATTGGTTTCTTCGGGAGAAGCGAATCCCGAGAATTGCCGCATCGTGAAAAGCTTCCCGCGATATCCGGTCGCGTGAATGCCGCGCGTAAACGGAGGCTCGCCGGGATAAGCGAGATACTTTTCGCAATCCCAATCTTCTGGAAGGTCAGCTTGCGTATAGAGCCGCCGGATCGGAACGCCGGAAACTGTCGTAAACCGTGCTCGGCCTTGTTCGTCGAGATTTGTGCCGCTGGGTACACCGATCGGCTTTTCGGGGGATTTCTCAAGCGCCGGAAGCAGCGTCTTTTCCGCCCAGAGCTTCTCAGATTCAGAAGGGCGCCGGTTTTCTGTTACATCGGAGATCGGCGATTCAGTTATCGGGGCCGCAGCTCTTCGCTTCTTCTCCGCCATTCACTCGCCTCTTCGTCGATCATAGGAGACAGTATCGGCTGGAGCAAGCAGCCCACGCGACCGCTCGGTCGGTCAGAACTAAGCGGGTCCTCTGTGGCGTTCCTCTGTGTAACTCTGTGTTCTCTGTGGTTGGGTTTTTAAAAGCTAACCACAGAGCACACGGAGTCACACAGAGTAACCCCACAGAGGAATCACCGATCGCTGCGTGAAATTTCCCACGCTTTCGCATATTTCCATGAGACGTAAACTGCGTGATAGGCGTGCAGTAAGAATCCCTCACGTCCGTCAAGAAACCCCAGGCGAAAAAAGTAGTTGTAGACGAACGTAAGAGCCGGACGAACCACAATGTCCAAAACGCTGAACCCGCGCCTGCCCTTTGCAACCGCGACTTCCGCGCCCGAAGAAGAGTAGCTATTCATGTGATCGATATAGCCGCGCAGCGTTGGATAGGCGTTGTGAATAAGGGCGTGCTTCAGCCTGCCCGTCGGCCCAGTCACTTTAATCGTTGGGTGGGCGCCGTATTCTTCAAACTTCCCTGCGCCACGACGAATCAATCGTAATTTCGGATCGGGATAAAAGCCGCCGTGCTTGATCCAGCGGCCGAGAAAAAAGTTTTTGCGGGGAATCCAAAAGCCGACGCGATCGCCACTCTCGCGCAACGCCGCAGCAATTTCTTCCGCAAGCTCCGGTTCCAGCGCTTCGTCCGCGTCCAGTTGCAGTACCCAGTCGCGGTTCGCCTTCTCCATCGCCGAATTCTTCTGTGCGGCAAATCCTTTCCACGGCTCGTTAAAGACTTTCGCGCCGAACGAGCCTGCGATCTCCAACGTCCGGTCGGTCGACCCGGAATCTACAACGATGATTTCGCCCCGGCCGTCCCGCACCAAGGGCGTCACGCTTTCAAGCGTCTGTCGCAGATTGGCTTCTTCGTTAAGGGTGATAAGGGCGACGGAGATTTTCACGTCAGTTGAATATACAGCGACGTGAATTTTCGTCGTAAGTTCGACGCAAGAACGTCAACCTACGAAGCCACTCCCGCCGGCCCCGGTACTTGCGGCTGATGAGCTGCGGCCGTGGCGGCGGCAGCTTCGTTCAGAATTCGGTGATGTATCGTAAACAGCGCAAGCTCGAGGCGGTCAGAAACCCCGATCTTGTCATACACGTTGCGCAGGTAGTTCTTGATGACCTGCTCGGTAGTCCCAAGCTGTGAGGCGATCTCTTTGTTCTTATATCCCTGAACGATCAGCGCCACAATGCGCAGCTCTTTCGCCGTAAGCCGGTCGCGGACGCGCAGCCCAACCATATCGTTCTCAGTGAGCTCGCTCGGGACCGCGATGTCTTGAATCCAGGTTTCGCCGCGCGCCACTTTGCGGACGCAATCCACTAACGCTGAACTCGTCACGTTCCGATAGACAACTCCATGCGCGCCCGCGCCCATGTATTTCTGAGCGCTCTCGCCAGTGTCGCCGAGAACAACGACCCGCGTGCGGACCTTATTTGCCGCTTGGACTACCGCATTGAAGTCCCCGTGAAAACCACCGGCCACAACCAGGACCGCAGCCCGGAATTTGTCGAGAGCCATGAACATCTGCTCTGACGTCTGCGCCTGCGCCACAATGCGCATTTCGTCTTCAACGGCGAGCACCTTGGCGATACCCGCGCGGAAAATTGCCTGGTTGTCGGCCAGAATCAGTTTCAGCATTGACTTAGCACCTCGTGATTACGGCTGGCGAACAAAATCGTACGTATCAATCACACATGCCACACCGTGCGCTTCGCCGCCTTCTTCTGCATCTTTGCGGACGACGCGCCCCTTACATTGCACCACCACGTGCTCGTTCGAGCCAGTTAGCTCCGGCGGCAGCGCGATTTCAAATTCTACGTTCGAGCCGATTTCGAGCGCCGGATTGCCACGAATGTAAACACCCGCAGCGCTCATGTTGCCCGTAACGTTGCCTTGGTTTTGCCCATGAATCTTTATCGGCAGTTCGAGCGGAAATCTCTTCCCCGTGCGTGCTTCGGACACAAGCCCTCCTTTTTCAAGGCCCTCAGTTTCCAAGGGCTCATTGGCGTAGAAAGCCAATTCCATATCCTAACTCTCCTGGGAGCTCGATGACCTTACGGCGTTATATCACGGATTTTGCGGGGTATAAAGAGCAGAGTTAACGCTTTAGATAATGGCGGGGAAGGTGTCCAAACCTGCTATCCTCGCCTCACTCGGAGGACAAATGCCCGGTTTCAACGGCATGCGCGTGCTTTCGCTTGAGAGCCGGCGCGCTCAGGAAATAGCACATCTGATTCGAAGCAACGGGGGCGTGCCGATCGTCGCTCCCTCAACTCGTGAGCAAGAGATTGCCAACAGTGAAGTGGAACAGATAGTCAACCGGATTTTGGCCGGCGAGTTCGATGCGATCATTCTTATGACAGGCGTGGGGAGCCGCGCGTTGTTGCATGCCGCCGAGCGAATCTGCGCACGTACAGAGTTTATTGCCGCCCTTTTGCGAGCTCGGATCATCGTGCGCGGCCCGAAACCTGCGGCGGTCGCACGTGAATTAAACCTGACGATTACATTGTCTGTGCCTGAGCCCAATACCTGGCGTGAAATCGTGACCGCCCTCGATCAAAACCCGGACAGAGTCCCTGTCAAAGACCAGCATATCCTGATTCAGGAGCACGGGGAGCCCAGTACCGAACTAAGCGAGGCCCTACGCGAGCGTGAGGGACAAGTAAGCACCGTGCAGGTATACCGTTCCGAACTGCCCGAGGACATCTCTCCATTAAAGAGTGCGATTTCCGAAGTAGCCGCGAAGAAAATTGACGTGGTATTGTTCACTTCTTCAGTTCAGTTTACGCACGCATTTCGCATTGCGAAAGAAATGGGTTTGTCGGACAGTTTTCTAGGCGGCCTGCAACACGCAATGGTGGCCTCGATCGGCCCGGTTTGCTCTGAGACTCTGCGTAAGAATGGGGTGCGTGTAGACTTCGAGCCTTCACATCCGAGAATGGGATTTCTTGTGAAGGAAGCAGCAGAAAAAGCTGTCCAGTCGCACTGAATCGCGTGGCTTTCATCCTTCCGCCAAAACGAAAATAGGGCCAGGATTGCCGTTACGGCAGTCCTTAGCCCCACCTTTCAGAACCAATTTCCAAGTACTACGTTAGTTGCATCGTACTCTGTAGCACAATGGCATAGGCCCGTCATTCAGCTTGGTGCTGATCGGAGCCGCTGCCGCTAAACAAGTGCATGCGATACCTACCACCAGGACCAAAGCCCTGACCGCACGTGTCATATTGTTCTCCTACGTGTGGGTCCCCTGGGAGCGGAAACCCTAGTGGCTGAATTATAAGGGTGCTGTCAAGTGCTACTTATAACTTGACAAAATCTCATTTTGAGATAGCGGCGTGAGTTTTTGAGTCGGTGGGCCGAATCAGATGGTTCAGGCGTGATGAGGATCTTGAGTACGCGAAAATGCCCGGTCAACCATATGCTCGAACATCGGGATAAGCGACTCGGGCTCCATTTGCGGGTGTATCTCCATCAATGCGTTGTCCCATCGCTGCGGGATCAACACCGGAATGCGAAGCTCCGGCTTGTTTAGAACAGAGTAGGTAAGCCATACCGCCCCGGCCGTGTTATAGGCGATCATGTTAATCAAGTCGAGTTGTGGATTGGAAAGGTGCCCACCCGAAAAAAGCGCCGTTGTGATGAGCTCTGTAGCGGCAAAGATTCCGAATCCACAGGCTACCCCAAAACTCTGCCGCCGCCAGGAGACACTCAAATGGCTGCAGAACGCCAGCAGGAACAGGACCAGCCCGCACTGAATCACTCGCATGCAGCGCTGCAGGAGTAAAACACTGCGCGCAACCGGATCGTTCCAGATCGGGTTGGTGGAAATCAGCACCACCGAGACCAGGATCATGATCAAGGCAGCCCATTTGAAGAGGGCTGTACCCAGGTCTTTCAGAGCATGATAAGGGCGAAAAATATCGAGAAAAATCTCGTGAATGATTTTGAAATCGAGGACCAGGTTTACGATCGTCGCAACCCAAAAGGTGAAGAAATACGCGTGATAGTCCGCCAGTTGATAGATCGGAAATTCGACCAGGAAAATAACGATCTGCGCGATGGCAAAGCCGAAAAAGACCGGGAACTCTTTGTACTGTTTCCGCCGGAACATCACGATCGCTACCGGCAAGAGCAGTAGCGGCTGCAAAATCCACAGCGCGAGCTGGAGCTGAGGGCTGGACATTCGTGGTCCGATCCAGTGCGGCCTGAATCAACGCACTCAGGAAAATTATCAGCTTTTGCCCTTGTTACCTACGAACCGAAGTAACCAAAGTCATGGTTACCGAATGAACCTTCGCGGACTGGAAGTTATTCAAGAAAAACGAAATACGAGGTCGCCCAGGCGCCTGCGGGGATAGTGCCACGCTTCTGCGTGGTGAAGACGATGCTGTAATCAGTGCATGCAGAAAGGGTTTCGAGAAGGGAAGGTCCGGCCTTCGAACCTACAGTAGCGAGATAGCGCAAAATCCCGAAAACATCGCCGAAAGATTCGTAGTCCTGAGAGACGAACGAAATAAACACATTCTGCTCCGCCAGCCGCCACACCAGCGAGGCCGTCAACGAGACCATGCGCTCATATCGCGGCGACTGCAATGCCCCCGGCACGGGGTTGTCAAAGACAATGCGAATCCGGCGTTCGTCTTCGCGGGCAAATTCTCTGACTTTTAGTGATCCCGATTTGGCCGTCGCCTTCCAATCAACCTGTCGGGCCGGATCTTCGGGAAGATATTCGCGAATGCGATAGAGATCGGAACCAATGCCGCGCAAATATGCTTCGAACTTCCCGGAGAAAAGCGGGACTAATTCGATGGCTTCCTCAGAACCGGTGAGTTCAGGATAGACAAGCACTTCGCGTGACAGGGCTGCCCTCCGCGTCTTGACCAGAAACGCAAAAGGAAAACGCGTGGAGAGACTGAAGCGCTCTTGATAGCATCCGCGGCGCCTGAAATTTAATTTCACCGAAGCTTCCAGCGCTGATCCGGCCGGCACAATGGGGAAGTATGCCGCTTCGTGAAATACGCCAGACGGCGCACCGATCGCAACCCGGCGAAGCTTCCTATCCGGCAGGCGCAACCACTGTTGTTCCGGAGGACGCCAGGGCGGGATCGAAAAAGTCGTTGCCACCCATTGCCAACGTTTTTTCTGCGTCTTTTTTTCTATAGGCACCGCGGAAATGGAAAGCGAAGGAATCCATCTACGGGAGTTCGAGACGCGGACCGTTGCCGCCACTTCGGTTCCGGCAAAGATGTGGTCTGGAACTCTCAAATCGAGCTCCAGATCGCGCAAGCAGAGAGCGGAAGCGACTCCAGAGACCGCGATTGCCGATAGCATTACCGCTACCACGATGTAGAGCAGATTGTTTCCGGTATTCAGCGCCGCGACACCGATCAGCAGGATTACAAGCGCGTATAGAACGCCCGCCTTGGTCACTTCGAAATCGAGCGCATCTCGCACCCGTCTTGCTCCGACGCGGCGTGCGAGATAAGGCACCGTGCCCAACCCAACTCCGACTGCGAGGAGCAAAGCGAGAGTGGCCAGAATCACCGTGCCAATTACGTTTCCGGCATCGCGCGCCGCCGTAGAAAAGATTGCGGCAGCAAAGGCCAAAGTGAGCCCAACCGCTGCCACCAGGAAGCGCAGCCACGCGCCAGAATTCTCAGAGCGAAAGCTGCTCCCGAGTTTGGCCATAAAAGCGGATTGGACGCCGAGCGCCGACATATCTACTTCAGGCAGAGGTTAGCACCGCCGGATGGGATTGTCAGGTTACCTCTCGTGTGGAACGTGCGATCAGGCTGCGGTTCGCCTCTGAAGAAAGTCTTCCACGATCCTGCAAAATTCTTCCGGACACTCTTCATATGGAAGATGCCCGGCGCCTTCAATGATTGCGATTTCCGCGTGCGGCAGATGCTGCTTCATCAGTGCGGCCGAATTCAGATCAACTACTCGATCTTTGCTTCCCCAGATAAGCAGCACGGGAATGGACGCCAATTTTGGCAAAGTGGCTTCTAGTTGAGCCATATCAGTGTGCCAGGTTTGGACGATCTTGACAGCGTGCTCGAATATTCCTCGCCTCCCCAGCGGGCGCGAATAGCCTTCCAGGGTCTCCGTCGTGACCTTTCGTGGGTTCCCCCACATGCGCCGCACGAAGAAACGATGCAGAGGCGTGCAGGCACGAGCTATTTTGGGAAATACCGATGCCAGTACCGGATTGCTCAGCAATGCCAACCGCTTTCGTCCAATTTGCGACCACGGATTCGCTGGAGAGACCAAGGTCAGACTTCTGACACGACGCGGCGCGGCTGCGGCCATCGCCAAGGCCGTCGCGCCACCATACGAACTCCCAACCAGGTCGCAGCGCTCGATCTGTAAAGAATCAAGGAACGTGAGCAGCCGGCCGGCAGCCGCGGCTAAACGACAATCCAGATCGTCTCTGCATTCAGAGAAGCCTGCCCCGGGCATATCAGGAGCAAAAACTTCGCGATTACTCGACAATTTCGGAATGACCCTTCGCCAACTGAACGAATAGCCGAGCAGTCCGTGCAGCAAGACCAGTGCGGGTCCGCTTCCCGCATGTTGGTACTCAATCCGCAATCCGGCGCAATCTGCCGAAACGGAATTGGCATCTGTTGAAAACTCGGCCATTACTCTGCAGACGTCCCGCGTGATGATATGACTTCCAATATTCTCAGCCCGAAAAGAATTGTCGCCGACTATTTGGTCGGTGTAGTTCGCGAAGTTCGCAACTTGGGACTTAACCCCCACGCCCGTAACGGTTTACCGAAAAACGTAGGATTGGTTCCAAAAAACATAACCTGGCCTGTGCCGCGCATCTATAATTCTGGAAGCGCTTACCTTCATGGCACTTAGCCCGTCTATCCCGCGTCGGCACTTGGCAGGCAACGTGCATTCCCTTCGCCAGCGGGGCTTCTCTGTTCAAGCTCCTTCAGTCGTTCCGGCGATGAATAGTGAATCGCAAATTCGTTTTACCGCAGGGGTTCTGGCCCTGTTCACGGTAGCCGCGATCACATTGGCTTGGATTAACCTTCGCAAAGAAGGCTCATACCCTGTCCCGACTGATGGCATCCGCTGGGTCGAACGCGGCCAGCAAATCATTGCCGATCAGGTCGAACCCAACGGTCCCGGCGCCCGGGCCGGTGTTCAAGTTGGAGACCGGCTGCTCAGCGTGAATGGCCGGCCAGTAACGCGCATTGAAGCTCTTACGCGACAGATGTACAGCGCAGGCGCATGGTCAAAGATTGACTATATGCTCGCGCGCGGCTCGGTTTCCCTGCAGGCAGCGCCCATATTGATCTCCCAAGAGCGCACGTTCAATGGGTGGCTCCGCCTGATTGGCCTCACTTATCTTGGAATCGGCATTTATGTCCTTTTCCGGCGCTGGACGGCTCCGGGCTCGACCCACTTTTATATTTTCTGCCTGGTCTCATTTGTTTTCTGTTCATTCCATTTCACGGGCAAGCTGAATTCATTCGACTGGACGATCTACTGGGGCAACGTTGCCGCCAACATGCTGCAGCCGGCGCTCCTGCTGCACTTTGTTCTCACGTTCCCCGAAAAAGCCGACGCGGTTAAGAAGCGTTCATGGCTGATCCCGTCAATCTACGCTCCTGGGTTGTTTCTGTTCGCGTATCACACATCGGCTATTGGCTTTTCCCAAGCCAGCGAAGGCTTGCTGTCGCGCCTGGACCGCCTGTGGATGGCCTACTTGGCGGTCTACTTCGTCGCCGCTGCAGCGGTATTGCTCCATGGCTACAGCCAGGCACGCAGGCCGATTGTGCGTCAGCAGTTGAAATGGCTGACCCGGGGCACAATCCTCGCCATTGCTCCGTTCACGCTCCTCTACATCCTGCCCTACATTCTTGGCAAGCCGGGAATAAAGAGTTCTGTGTTATCCCTCGGAATTCTTCCGCTGACCTTCGGCTATGCAATCTTCCGTTACAAGCTGATGGACGTCGACCTGATCTTCAAGCGCGGAATGGCGTATACGCTTGCGGCGTTGGCGATCGCGGGAGCGTATTTCACGGTGATCGCTCTTGTCGGGGAAACTGTTCACACGCGCTTGCCGGGAGCCGGCACAACCGGTTTGGTGCTGGCAATCGTGATAACCGCGCTGCTGGCTGATCCAATTCGGAAGTGGATTCAGGAGCGAATCGACCGCTACTTCTATCGCACGAACTACGACTACCGCCATACGCTGGTTGAGTTCGGTCGGGAACTGAGTGCGGAGACCGATCTCGACAAAATGCTGACCGCGGTCGTGGACCGGTTCTCGCGCACGCTGCTGGTGGACCGCATGGCGATTTTCCTTTCGTCAGGGGAAGGCGGTGAGTCGTTCATTCTGGCAAAATCTTTCGGGATCCAACAAACCGGCGCTCTTGATCTGACCTTCCTGAGCGCCGACCGTCCGGAAGCATTGCAGGGACACATTTTCTTCGAGAACACTCATCAGGTTCCGCGTGAGAGTGCGGGTTCGCAGGAAACAATTGCTCGTCTGGATCTGAATTACTACATCCCGTGCCGGGCGCAAAAATCAACGGTTGCAGTGCTCGGCCTGGGTAAAACTGCGACCGGAGATTTCCTTTCCAGTGAAGACGTAGAACTGCTCGAAACCGTTGCCGGATACCTGGCGATTGCCATCCAGAACGGCCGCTTGTATGCCTCACTCGAGCAGAAGGTCGCCCAATACGAACGCCTCAAGGACTTCAACGAAAACATCGTTGAGTCGATCAACGTCGGTGTTCTGGCAGTCGACCTCCAGGACCGAATTGAATCCTGGAACTCGCAGATGGAAGTCATGTACGCCTTGCCACGGCGGCAGGCACTGGCGCGGTCTCTTACTGAAATTTTCCCTCACGAGTTCGTACGGGAATTTTCGCGCGTGCGGCAAAGCCCGGGAATTCACAATCTCTACAAGTTCCGCTTGCCGGTACCTACGGGCGAAACCAGAGTCTTGAATGTCGCGATCGCTCCACTGGTCAGCAGAAAGTTCAACGTGGTCGGGCGGCTGGTCATTATGGACGACATCACCGAACGCGTCGAGCTTGAGAACCAGCTTTCGCAGGCTGACAAGCTGTCTTCGATCGGCCTGCTGGCAGCGGGCGTCGCCCACGAAGTGAACACTCCGCTCGCGGTGATCTCGTCTTACGCCCAAATGCTCGCCAAGCAGGTGCAAGGAGACGAGAAGAAGAGCGCCGTGCTTGAGAAAATCACGCGTCAGACCTTCCGCGCTTCTGAGATCGTGAATAACCTGCTGAATTTCTCCCGAACCAGCGGGGCTGAGTTCGTCGAAGTTGACGTGAATCACATCATCACTGAGACGTTGAGTCTGCTCGAACATCAATTCAAGACTTCGCGCATTCGCGTGCAGGACGAACTGGCGACGCATCTCCCGCCGATACAGGGCAACGCAGGACGGTTGCAGCAGGTCTTTCTAAATCTGTTCCTGAATGCGAAGGATGCAATGCCTGAAGGTGGGACGCTAAGGATTGCAACCTCAAACGGCGATGGCGTCAGAGTGGTGGTCTCTGACACCGGTTCAGGAATCGCGCAAGAACACATTCAGCGCATCTACGATCCGTTCTTCACCACCAAGAGCGCTCCGGAAAGTGGACAGAAGCGAGGCACGGGACTGGGGCTCTCCGTGACCTACGGGATCATTCAAGAGCACGCCGGCAAGATCCACGTCGAAAGTTCGCCCGAGCAGGGCACTACGTTCTATCTCGATTTCCCGATGTTAAGGAAGGCAGTGAATGTCTGAAGCGGCCGTCATCTCCGGACATCTGAGCGAGGCTTCATCGCCGGCGCACGGTAGTGTCCTGATCATTGACGATGAGTTGGAGATTCGGGAATCTCTGCAGACGCTTCTCGAGTTCGAAGGATACGAAGTTGAGGCGGCTGCGAACGGGGCGCAGGGACTTTCGAAACTTGGCGACCGTCCGTTCGACCTGGTCCTGCTTGATCTGGCACTGCCCGACCGCAACGGAATCGAACTGTTGCCGGAAATCCGCGCAATCGATCCGCAGATCTCAGTCATCATGATCACCGCCTACGGCACTGTGGAAGACGCCGTACGCGCGATGCAGTCGGGTGCCACCAACTTCCTGCAAAAGCCCTGGGATAACGAAAAACTTCTCGCTGATGTTCGCGCAGCAGTTGGGCGCCGCCGGGCTGAGGAAGAGAACATTCAGCTCAAGCGGGCGCTGAAACAGCGCTATAACTTCGAAAATATTGTGGGCAAGAGCGAGGTCATGCTGAAGATATTCGACCTCGTCGCGCAAGTAGCTCCCAGCCGCTCGACAATTCTGCTGCAAGGCGAAAGCGGCACTGGAAAAGAACTGATCGCGAAGGCGCTGCACTTGAATTCTCCGCGCCGTGACCGGCCGTTTGTTCCTGTCAACACCGGCTCCATGCCGCCCGATCTACTCGAGTCCACTCTTTTCGGGCACGTAAAGGGTGCATTCACCAGCGCTGTTTCATCGAAAAAGGGACTGTTCGAAATCGCCGATCGCGGGACACTGTTCCTGGACGAAATCGGGACCATGGGCCTGGATACACAATCGAAAATTCTTCGCGTGCTCCAGGACCGAAGATTCATGCACCTCGGCGGCGTGCATGAGATTCAAGTGGATGTCCGGATTATCGCGGCGACCAATGTCGATCTCCGGCAACTCGTACGTGAAGGAAAATTCCGGGAGGATCTTTTCTATCGCTTGAACGTGATCACGATCGACCTTCCGCCTTTGCGGCAACGTAAAGAAGATATCCCGCTGCTGGCCGAATTCTTCCTGAGAAAGTATGCGGAGGAAAATCAGCGCCCCGCAAAGAGCATCAGTGCAGAGGCTCTACGGCCACTTCTGAACTACACTTGGCCGGGAAATGTTCGCGAACTGGAAAATGTAGTTGAGCGCGCAGTGGTGCTTTCTGCCGGCGGCGATATTGGCGCTGAATTGCTCCCTGACCATATTGCCGGACGCGGCACTTCCCTTCCTTTTATTGAAACCCGCGCCGACGCATCACTGTTCGACGTGATGGAAGATTGCGAGAGGCAGATTATTACCAGCATGCTCGAAAAGTGCGGCTGGAATCAGACCGAAGCCGCCGACCAGTTCCACATCCCACTCTCTACTCTGAATCAGAAAATCAAACGCCTGAATATTGAGATTAAGAAGCGGACGCGGGAGTAACTAGCCCCTTCGCGGCGGGCTGCGTCTCCATGACAATGCTTGATCCTGTACAGTTTCTCATCTTGATTGCTAGCCGCTACTAGCTAGAAGTTAGTAGCTGTTCCTCTGCTATATTCCAAGCAGACGTATGGAACTGATCTCTCCCGGCGATCTCGCGAAGCAAAAAGTCCAGTCTGTTCAGGAATACGCTGCGCTAGCGGCCCGCGCGTTAGCGAACTTATTCAGACGGCCGCTGTATGTCGCGGACATGGTCCAGCAGGCCGATCTCGTAGGCTTCGGTTCTCTGCGCATCGTTCTGGCGGCCGTTTTTTTCACCGGCGCCGCCCTCGCCCTGAACAGCGCCTCTACTCTCGACCGTTTCGGCGCGACCACTGTCATTGGGCAATTGGTTTCAGTCGGAATCGTGCGTGAACTCGGGCCGGTGCTTGCCGGATTGGTGGTTGCCGGCAGAAACGCGTCAGGAATGGCGAGCGAACTAGGATCCATGGTGGTGACCGAGCAAATCGACGCCATGCGCGCGCTTGGCACGGACCCAACCAAAAAGCTGGTTACACCACGCGTCATCTCCACAATCGTCATGCTTTTCTTTCTCACGATCCTTGGAGATTTTCTTGGCCTGATGGGTGGCGCTTTCGTCGTGAAATTAGTTTTGCGAATGGACACGCACCAGTACTGGAGCAGCACCTGGCAGACGCTTGAATTTTCCGACGTGTTCACCGGGCTGACCAAGCCCATCGTCTTCGGCTTCATCGTCGCGACGATTGGCTGCTATTACGGCTTGACCACCAAGGGCGGGACTCAGGGCGTGGGGCGTGCGACCACCGAAGCTGTAGTTGCTTCAATGATTCTGATCATTGCGGTGGATGTATTCATCACCCGCTTGCTGATGATCACTTTGGGGACCTGAGCGGCCCACATGTCCACTCCAACCATCGCGCGTCCCCGGCGAGAGCGCCTCCGGTACAACTATCGACTTACAGCTTCAACGGTAAAGTATCTGTTGCGTACCGAAGTGCACACGTTTGCATTTTCGGTCGCAGCAAACGCCATCCTTTCTTTTTTCCCTTTTGTTCTGCTGCTGATGACACTCACGCAACGCGTGTTTCATTCACAGACCATGTATCGGGTGATTATCGAATTACTCCGAGACAACCTTCCTGCCGGACAGGAGTTTGTGATTCGCAACCTGAGTGCACTCGCCGCCGCCAGGAACCGCGCACAAGTCGCTTCGTTTGTAATCCTGCTGATAACCTCAACCGGCGTTTTCATGCCACTCGAGGTTGCCCTGAACCGGGTGTGGAGATTCCCTGACAACCGTTCCTATATCGGGAATCAATTGATTGCGTTGGGCTTGGCTTTTGCCTGTGGAATTCTCGCGCTTATCTCCATCGCACTCAGCGCCGGCAACGTTTACCTCCTGCGCATGCTCACTTTCGGACACGAGTTCTTTCTCATCCGCATCCTGGGTTTCATGACCGCCAAAGTATTTGCCACGATTGCCAGCATGGGTATCTTCTTTCTGATTTATTGGCTTTTGCCGAATGGCAAAGTGCCTGCCAAAGCCGTGCTGCCGGCGGCAATCATTATGGGACTTCTATCGGAAGTCCTGAAATATTCCTACATTCTGCTTCTGCCACGGCTCGATTTTCAGGAAGTCTATGGTCCCTTCGCGATTTCTGTCAGCATGATGTTCTGGGCGTTCTTGTCCGGGCTTTTGCTGCTGGCAGGTGCGCATCTCTCCGCGCAGAAGATATTTCTAAAAGAGAGTTAAGTCCCGTTGTGGGACGGGATATGTTCAATGATCACATCCCCCGTGTGACGGTCGTCACAGCGCCGACGCGAATTACGAAATAAAATTCCTGGCGCTCCCGTCAGAGCGCGGCCTCCGGATTCGTGAGGACTTCGTGCGCCGCACAGTATTTGCAACCGTCCTTTTCATCCTGATCTCAGTGGCGTTAGGTCATGATGCCAGTGCACAACTGGCTGCGGCCCCCTCTTCCGACGTAGCTCAGCCAATCCTCCAACGGTCACTGCTGACCCAAATGCTTCGCAGTTCCGGACAGGTGTTTTCCGGAACTGTCCTGAACGTGGAGCATGCTCATTCCGGATCATCAAGTGTTCTGGCCACAACCAATATCCGCCTCCGAGTGGATGAACCAATCCGCGGCGTGCGCAAAGGCCAGGTGCTCGAAATCAGGGAATGGGCCGGCTTGTGGCAAGCCGGCGAGCGTTATCGTCCCGGCGAGCGCGTTCTGCTCTTTCTATACCCGCCGAGCAAACTCGGATTGACCAGCCCAGTCGGGCATCAAGCCGGGAGGTTTTTGATCGATAAGGGCGGGAATTTGCTGCCGAACAGCGGACACCCGAATAAACCAATACAAATTCACCGCGTGATCGCGGCAATCCGCCAAGCAGAAATCAAATGACTACTCGGGAATTCGTACGGCTCACGACCCTCGTTCTCGCGCTTGCCGCTTTCGCTCACGCGGGTGGGCCAGCATACGTCGCTGGAGCAACCTATTTCGATCCATCGGTGACGGGAACACCCCTGACGTGGTCTCAAGGCTCAATCAATTACTACACCGACCAAGGCGACTTAAGCGGAGTTCTCCCCAGTAGCAGTGCCGATGCGTTCGTCGCGTCAGCCTTTGCGATGTGGACTTCAATCCCCACCGTGGCAATTTCTGCAACTCAATCCGGCCATCTTGCGGAAGACGTGACCGGTACAAACCTCGCGGTCGTGAATGGCACGATCAGCACGCCCACTGACATTTCACCCGCCGCCACAAGCACGCCGGTCGGAATTGTCTACGACGCGGACGGCTCAGTCACTGACGCGCTGCTCGGTTCGGGCGCTAGCGATCCTATCTCCTGCCCAGAGAATTCCGTGTTCGGTGGCATCGACAACTTCGATACGCATGCGCACTTCACTCATGCCCTGATCGTTCTCAACGGAAAGTGCGCACAAAGCTCGTCACAACTGCCGGACTTGCAATATCACCTGGTGCGAATGATTGGCCGAGTTCTTGGGCTCGACTGGACGCAGGCCAACCTCAATGTCATAACCGGAAATCCGAGTCCCACCGCTGCACAGATTGCGGGATTTCCCCTGATGCACGAATTCGATTCACCGGCCTGTGCGCCCGTCGCGGTCTGCTATTCGAACAACGGGGCTGTGAATCCTGCGCAGCCGAAAACGGACGATCAGGCGGCGCTCTCGCGCCTCTACCCGGTTACGACCCAAAATGTTTCCAATTTTCCCGGAAAGAAAGTCCTTGCTCAAAACACTGCACGGATCCACGGCAGTGTTTACTTCACTGATGCAAACGGCACGGCAGGTCAGCCGATGCAAGGCGTAAACGTCGTCGCGCGATGGATTGATCCATACACTGGACAGCCGTC
>DAIPJJ010000220.1:0-6755 GCA_036770325.1 Terriglobales bacterium | reverse complement strand
CGGCCGCCGACGCTCGCTCGCGTTTCGATATCGCACTGGTCTTCTCAACCAAATATCAGCCCCGCACGATCTTCGATCGCTGGCGCCTCTGGCAACAATGGAAGATGCGGTATTTCGACTTTCACGTCGATCTACCGCCCGAAGCCGCTAGCTCAATATTGGGAGGAGATCTGGTTTACGTCCAACACATCCGCGGTCAGTGGGTAGGAATTATCGAACTTGAAAGAATTGAAGAAGCGCGTCTGCATTAGTGCCTGTCATCCTAAACTGCTCTGTCATCCTGAGCGAAGCAAAACGGTTCGCTTGCAAATCGTTCTGCGGAGTCGAAGGACCTATGTACCTCCGTTGGAAGATCGAACACCTCGGTGAATTCTCCCCGCTCAGCCTGCATCGTGAGAATGTCTTCACAGGCGATAGCGGTGAAATCAGAAATGCAGAAAGTTCCCTCGAGTCGCTCGGGATTTCAGCAGCTCAGACGCCCGCTGAACACCTTCAACTTTGATGCCGCAGCCGCTTCGCCGCGCGAAGCAGCCAATCAACTCAGGATCGATTGGGATTTTAAAACCACGCTGGCGTAGAACTCATCAGAGGTGCGCGGTACAGATTTGGATGAGCAGTCGTTGTTACGAAAACGGAACACGGGTCGCGCAAGTACCCGCTCACCAATGCCGTCAACAGCGAACGACAGGTAATTGACAGTAACTAGCCGATGATGAGGAGTTGAAGTTATGAAGCACACGTTACTTTTACTAAGTATTGTCAATGTGGCACGTGTATATCGCACGGTGGCAGTGGCTTGTGCTGTGGGCATATCTATTACACTCCGGTCATCTACCCCCAGCCGGATGACTGTGGCGGAGAGTGCGGACTTGTCCGCCATCCGCGCTCTCATACGAGCAGCAACGGTCAAGCAGGTGAGCATAGCGAGGAACTTCGGCAAGGCTACTCTCCCGGCCTCATCTTGCTTGCACCAGGCGTAAGCTACCGAGAGCCGCTGTTTGCTTATGATTTCGATCATTGTCGGCACTCTTTTAGTCTAGTTGCCGAATAGGTGGGAATTAAGGTCATGTCCGTGCATAGACTTGCCGTCGCCGTAGCGTATTGGATCACCCTGACGTCCGGGATCTTGGGACAAGGAGTACCAAAAGCTAAGCCCTCCAAAGTTCCACCTCAAGCAACCATGCGAGTGACCGGACATTTGGTCCGCGTGGAGACAGTCACTGCGCCATCCGAAATGGCCGGACTGGCCCGCCCTCCTTTGCGATGCGACGAGGCCGGTAATATTTATCTCCGCACCGACTCAGAACCACAATCAGCAATTCACAAACTCAACTCTAAAGGAGAATCAGTTGCCCTGTACCAGACTGCTTCGAGCACTATGAAGATAGACGTTGCCTCGTATTTTGATGTTGATCCGGATGGACGGGAAGTGCGCGAATTGGTCTATCCTCACGAGATAAATCGTTACGTCTTCGTCTATAGCGCTGACGGGGAACTCAAGTCTACGGTTAAGCTTGACCCAGGATTTCCATTCATGCTTAGCAAACTGGTGGGATTTGCCAGTGGTGAGTACCTGGTTTCTGGATTGGAGTACGATCAGGACAAAACAGCAGCTATGTGGCCATTCACTGGAATCTTTGCTGCCGACGGACGACTCCTTAAGGAACTCAAACTTGAAGATGATAATACGCTGCGTGATATGGCCGCTTCGGGCGATACGCGAGTAGCGAACCCCGGTCATCCGGGTAGCAACCGCGCAGTTTCTGGAAGTGAGGTTGAGACCGCCGGTGACGGAAACGCGTACCTGATGCGTTGGACCAACCCTGTTATCTTCTATGCTGTAACGCCAGGCGGCGAGGTATTGCGTAGGTTTACGATCGCACCGGGACAGTCGAGTTACGAACCTGCTGCCATGCACGTGTACAAACATCGAATCGCGGTGTGGCTCGTCGATATGCAGAGTGGTAACTCGATTATGAAAATAGTTGACTTAGAGGGCCACGAGATAGCAACTTACGACGAGAGCAAAGCCGAAGACGCGAAAGAACCAGATGGGGGATTAGGAGCAGCATTTGCTTGCTATACAGAAAACCCTACTCGGTTCACCTTTGTGGGTGCAAACAACGAGAACAGGCTTCAGTTTTGGATTGCGGAGCCTCGCTGAGTTGGTAGCCCAGATCTACTCATGCCAGCAAGTGGCAGGAGTGCGTCTTCACGATCAGCCACACTTGCCGGCCCGGCTTTAGCTCCAACGAATCTCGCGCCGCGAGTGTAAGGTGCGCCGCCATTTCGACCCCACAATCCGCGCGCGCCACCACAATCATGTCGCGTTGCTCGATCGACAAAAGCCTTCCCGGCAAAATATTGCGCGCGCTGAGTCCGACTGGGGCAGAAGTTGCGAGCAAGACATCTCCCGCGCTGATTCCTACCCGCAGTCGAGTTCCAACCTCTGCCCGCACCAGCGGTGTCTCGAGTTCGAGACCGGGACTTCCGAGCACACACGTCATCGTTCCGCGGTCTTCGTGGATCGCGGTCACCTGCGCGTCAAATATGTTTTCGAACCCGGCAAGCTGCGCCACGGTCTCCTGCCGTGGAACTGTCATTACCTGATGCGGCGTCCCTTCAGCGATAACTCGCCCCCGCTCGAGCATTAGCATGCGTTCGCCAAGCATGAAGACCTCATCGCGGCTGTGAGTTACATAGAGGACCGGGATCGGCAGCTCCTGCACTGAGCGCCTCAGATCGTCGGCAATCTTCATCCGCACCGGCAAGTCGAGCGCGGCCAGCGGCTCATCCAGCAGAAGAATCAAAGGCTTAGTCACGAGTGCTCGCGCCAGCGCTACTCGTTGGCGCTCCCCCCCAGAAAGCTCTGCCGGGCACCGTTTTCCGAGCTGCGCGATTCCTAACGATTCAAGCACACTTGTGACCCGCCGCATTCGTTCCGGATCATCCATCCGGTGAACGCCATACGCCACATTCGCTTCCACACTCAAGTGCGGAAACAGCGCCAGGTCCTGAAACACGTACCCGACGCGTCGCTCTGAGGCGGGTAAATCGGTTCCGACATGTGAATCAAACCAGATGCGATCTCCAACCGCAATCCTTCCATCATCAGGACGAGTCAGACCTGCAATGCAGTCAAGCAGCGTTGTCTTTCCTGCTCCTGACGGACCAAATAAAATAGTGATTCCCGCTGCTAGCGTGAAGTTCACGTTGAGTTCAAAATCGCCGCCCTCGGCTGCCAGCCTGCGGCGCACGCGCACTTGAACCGCGATGTTGGACTGTTGATCAATCGCGACCTTCGGTCGCACGTGGTCTATGATCGCAGCCATACGCTCCACGATTTTCGATTCATCGAATACACGATCGACAGCAGCACAAATGCAATAGCAAGCAGCACCAGCGAAGTGATGTTAGCCGCCCCGTACTCCAGATTTTGCACCTGGTCGTAAATATTGATGGATAGCGTGCGGGTCACTCCGGGAATATTTCCTCCCACCATCAAGACCACGCCGAACTCGCCGATGGTGTGCGCAAAGGTCAGCGCGACCCCCGTTACCAGCCCCGAAACTGACAACGGTACGATCACTCGCCAGAATGTCCCGAACTTCCCCACGCCCAGCACCGCCGATGCATTCAACAACCGCGAATCGACCGACGAAAAGGCCGCCGCAAATGGCTGCACCGCAAACGGCAGGCTGTACAGCACCGAGCCGATCACCAGCCCTTCAAACGTAAATGCCAGCGTATGTCCAGTCATCGACTGCCACCAGCGGCCTACTGGACTTTTGTTTCCGAGCGCGATCAGCACATAAAACCCGAGCACCGTCGGCGGCAGGACAATTGGGAGCGCAACAACCGCCTCCACCAGAAATTTCCACCGCCAGCGTGAAAATGCGATCCAGTATGCCAGCGGGAAACCAAGCACCAAAAGCAGCCCGGTTACAACCGCCGCCAGTCGAATTGTCAGCCAAAATGCCTGCCAATCCATAAGTCAGAACAGTGTAATCGCTCTCGCCAGCGGTTCCGTTTCATTTTGGAACTCGTCACATGAGGAATGTTCATCCGTCACAGAACTGTGCTTCGCAAACTCGTAACATTTCGCGAAGTCCAGAGCACCAGGAACAAATATGGAAATTCAGGAAGCGCTGATCATCATTAAGAAACTCGCCGACGGCACCCACCCGGAAACCGGCGCCGTACTCCCCGGCGACAGCCTCTACCAACATCCGCAGTCGGTGCGTGCCCTCAATCGGGCCGTGGCAGCTCTCGAATTTCAGGAGCAGCGCGAGCGCGCCAAGAGATTTCTTCCAAAGAACGCGGGCAAGCCCTGGTTGAACCAGGAGGACGCGCAAATCTGCGATGAACTCCGTCACGGCATCAGCTTCGACCAGATCGCGCAGCTTCACGGCCGGACCACCGGTTCGATTGTCGCGAGGCTCGTGCGGCTGGGAAAAATTTCCGCCGGACAGCAGATGAGGAAAACGGCGTGATGATGCGGCGCGTGCTCAAATCTGCTGTCGCGATCGGAGTCTTGAGCCTCGCGTCAAGCAGAATATTGTGCGCCCAATCACCAATGACTGTGGGGCACGGGCGTCCTCGCCCGTCGGAATCCGCCGTGTCAATGACAGCCTCGTCGGTCTCCCCCGCGCAACAAGGCTTAGCTCGCCCGCAGCAAAGAATTCTGGCGCGCCAGAACTGGCAGGTCTCCGGCCGCGTTCTTCCCGCCGGAAACTCCGCTGCGCTTCGCGCCCGCGCGATACGGCAGAAACTCCAAATGCGATCTGCGCAGCCGCGCAACGCTGGAGGTCTTTCCGGCGGTTGGGTTTCGCTCGGGCCGAAGCCCCTCCCCTCGGATGCAAGCGGCACAGGCCTGCAAGACTACGGCTTCGTCGCGGGCCGCGCGACTGCTGTTGCGATTGATCCTAACGATCCCAGCGGAAATACAGTTTTTGCGGGCGGTGCTTATGGCGGAGTGTGGAAATCGACCAACGCTGCAAGCTTCGATCCTTCTACCGTGACCTGGACTCCTCTAACCGACAACGCCGCCACGCTTGCCGTCGGCAGCATTGCCATTCAGCCGCAGTTGTCGAATCCAAGTCCGGCGAACAGCGTGGTTCTCGTGGGGACGGGCGAGACCGACAGTTCTACCGATTCTTACTACGGCCTCGGTATTTTGCGATCCAGCGACGGCGGGCAGAGCTGGTCCCTTATCTCGCAGGATTCAAACAGAACGTATTCGTTCGCCGGACTTGGCTTCAGCCAAATTGCGTTCAGCACGGCGAATCCCAATCTCGTTGTAGCCGCGGCCGGATCCGCCACACAGGGCATAGTCGAGGCGCGCGAAACTCCTGTGGCGGTCAATCGTGGGTTGTACTACTCGATCGATGCGGGAATAAATTGGCAAGCCGCGAACGTCTTGGACTCCGCAATTGCCATCACTCCGGATTCCGCAACGGCTGTCGCCCACAACGCTGCGGCAGCAAAGTTTTACGCGGCGATGCGCAACCACGGCTTCTACTCTTCGCCGGATGGAGTCACGTGGACCCGCCTTCCCAACCAGCCCGGTTCCGGACTTATCTCCACTCAATGCCCGGCACAGGAGACATCGCCGGACGCATGCCCCATTTATCGCGGAGAACTCGCGGTGGTTCCCAACCGCCCAGGGCCATCTGGAATGGGCGAGATGTATGTGTGGTATGTGGACAGCAATAACAACGACCAGGGCATCTGGACGACACTCGACGGCGGCAATTCCTGGACACAAATTAACGACTCGGCGATCACCAATTGCGGCGACCTTTTCGGCGGATGCGGTAGCCAGAACGGCACATTCAGCCTCGCGCTTGCGGCTGTGCCCGATGGTACCGCAACCGATCTTTACGCCGGCGCAGTCAACATTTACAAGTGCGTAATCACGGACTCATTCCCTACGTGCAACGGGACTGGCAAGAACTCGTTTCTGAACCTTACTCACGCATTCGGCTGCAGCGACATTGCGAAAGTTCATTCCGGCCAACACGCAATAGATTTTCTCGGGCAATACTCGGCGTTTCCTCCCACGCAAACTGGCACGTCTCTTCTGTTTTTCGCGAACGATGGCGGCATTTCTCGCGCGCTCGACGGATACACCGGCCTCCTCTCCGGCGCCTGCGGTCAGACGAACGCCTTCGATAACCTGAACCAGAACCTCGGCCCGATGACGCAGTTCGTCTCCATGGCGGAGTCATCCTCAGATGTGAACGTGATCTTCGGTGGCACGCAAGACAGCGGTGCACCCGCAACTGCTTTCAGCCAAAGCCAGACCAGTTGGGTAAACGTCGATGCCGGCGACAATGGCTTCACGGCCATTAATCCCTCAAACGATGCCGAGTGGTTCGTCGCCACTCCGCCTGATTCAATTTCCGGTGTAAATCTTTTCCGCTGCACAAATGGCGTTAACTGTCACACTCTGGATTTCCAAAACGATCCAGTTGCAGACAGCAACTCGCTCGATGGCGACGTCGGGCCGTTCTATCTGCCGTTCATTCTTGATCCGCAGAATTCCAGCGAGCTGATTCTCGGCGCTTGTCGCATCTGGCGCGGGTCGACGGCCAGTCAGAATTTCTCATTGCTCAGCCCCAACTTCGAAACCGCCGGAACCGGAAGTTGCAGCGGAGATGAAATCAATATGGTCCGCGCAATTGCCGCGGGCGGCCTGAAAAACCCGAGTGGCTTTTCGCAAGTGATCTATGCCGCCACCAACGGCGAGGGGC
>DAIPJJ010000025.1:0-30420 GCA_036770325.1 Terriglobales bacterium | reverse complement strand
CTCGTCGCGTATGGTGAACTGGCGATTGGCATCTCGTTAGTGCTCGGCATCTGGGTACGGGCTGCGAGCGTCTGCGGCTTCATTTACATGCTGAGTCTGCTGTTCTCCTCCAACTATCCAGGAGGGCACTCGGCGCCGTGGCAATACTTCGGAGCATCTCTGGATCACTCGGTTTTGGCGCTTTGCTTTGCTGCTTTTGCTCTGACCAACGCTTGCGAACTCTGGTCAATTCGAAAAGGCTGGCTGGTGAGAAAGAGTGAAGCACCGGGCAATCTTTCTCTATAGTTTTTCGTAGAATTCGCAGGCTGAGCAGGAGATGAAAATGCCGCCAGGAACGCCGCGCTCGCGGTCTTTGACCCGCTTCACGATACGAGTCGGCTTCCCGCATTTGGGACAATCTGTGCTCTTGGTCGTGTCCATCACTTTTTTACGATCTGCAGTCTTGGCGATTTTGGCCATGTTTCTCCTTTAAATGAATCTGCTCCCACTCGTCATCTGCAACCTGGGTTTTAGCGCTGTGAAAGCCGTGGGATTGCTATGAGGTGATCTGATTTTATCAGTTGGCGGCGAGCGGTACGGGTATGGCAATACCTGCGCGCCACAAAGCATGCCGTTACCGCCGTAATCTCAACTCGTCTGAATCCTCAGGATATTCTGCGGTTGCGGGCCGCAGAACCGCGCGATACGCACTCCGCACAAAGCCGGCACGCGTGGATCACCCATGCTATTCAACAGCCGCGCCTTTCTTTTCGTTTTTCTTCCTGTGGCTTACTTTGTCTTTTGGAAGTTGCCTTCAAAGCAGCAACGTTATGTCTGGCTAACGATAACCGGTTACATCTTTTATTCATTCTGGAATTACAAGTTCTGCGCCATTATGGCGTTTTCGACGCTGGTCAGTTACCTCGCCGGACTTGGGTTTTTGCGGTTCGAAGATCTCCGGAACCGGAAACTCTGCCTGATCGTTCCCGTTGTTGTTGACCTTTCATTGTTGGCGTTCTTCAAATATTTCGCGCTGGTCATGAACTCGACGCAGTCGCTGGCTTCGTACGCGGGACTGAACGGCGTGGCAGCAACGCTCTGGAAAATTCAATTTCACGCTCTCTTGCGGAACCGGGATTTGTTCGGGGGGGTGCTTCCGATCGGCATTTCCTTCTACACGTTTCACACCATCAGCTACATTGTTGACAGCTATCGCCGGACGATAAAACCAACGACTAACTTCTTCGAATTTGCTTGCTACGTGGCATTGTTCCCGCAACTTGTCGCCGGGCCCATCGTGCGCTTCCGACAGATCGAAAATGATCTCGATAACCTGGACAGTGCCAATCGCCGCTCTGGTCTTGACATCGGCTGGTCTTACTTCATTATCGGCTTGATCAAGAAGGTCCTCATTGCTGACACGATTGCCGCCGTCATCAACCCGGCCCTGGGTGCACTCTCCAGCCTCAGCACCGCGGGAGCATGGTTGTGCGCCCTTGGCTATACCTATCAGATTTATTTTGATTTTTCGGGTTACAGCGACATGGCGGTCGGCTTGGGGCACCTGTTCGGAATCCGTATTCCGCAAAATTTCAATTCTCCATACAAGGCTACCGATCCTTCCGACTTCTGGCGGCGCTGGCATATTTCGCTTTCTACCTGCCTGCGTGACTATCTGTACATTCCTCTCGGCGGAAATCGAAAACGAATCTATCGCAACCTAATGATTACGATGATGCTCGGTGGACTTTGGCATGGCGCGAGTTGGACATTTGTGCTTTGGGGCGGATACCACGGGGCGCTACTGGTTTTTTACAAACTTTTTCGTGAGCAGTGGGATGCAATGGCCCTCAGCCTCCGCCAAAGCCTGATGTTTTTGTTAACAGTTTTTGGGTGGATTCTCTTTCGGTCTGATTCATTCACGATGGCGGAGTTGTGGATAGCGAAGATGTTGTATCCGACAGGCGGGGCCCTTTTCGTTGGAGCGACAGTTCTGATCGCGTGTGTTGCCATCGCGGCGGTGATTGCACATGCGACTCCAAATACATTTGAGATTTCACACCACTGGAACGCGCAGACCGCTTGCGCATTCGCGATAGCATTCGTCTGCTGCCTGGTCTTGATCACAGGCTGGATTCGTTCGCCATTCCTGTACTTCCAATTCTAAGCAGAGATCAAATGCGAACTCGCCAATCCATTTTCCGTTGTGGGTACCTGTTGCCGCGAATGCTTGTGCTGTGGCTGGTGGTTGATTTCTGTCTGCGGCTTGCTCCTGAACACTGGCGATTCGTTCACGCCCGCGAATTCCTTGCGCAACCCGGCTCAAACCAGATGGGGCCGTTCATGGGCGACCAGACTTACAAGGACGCTTTCGCATACGGTGACCTTGCCGCCTTGGGTAATTGTGCAGAGTGTCGTGATTATCGGCCGTTGCTCGTGCACATGGACTCGCGCGGCTTCCCGAACCCACCTGCGTCTAGCCCTTACAACGCAATATTGGTTGGCGATTCATTTGCGGTGGGCGCGCAGCAACTCCCGGATTCAACTCTGGCCGCGCAACTGTCGACTGCTACGGGACTCTCCATTTACAACGCTTCCTGCTCCGGGCACATACTGGGACGGGAGCTGGTTCTGAGGCTCATCAACGATCTCGGCTTGACTCATGGCACCGTTTTCTTTGAATTGATGGACAGAAGTGCAAGCATTCGCGGTGAAGCGCTGGAACAAGAGTCGTTCAGTACCTTGGAAGACGCTCCACCTGTTCGAAGCCTATACAGATTGTTCCAAATTGCACAACAGTCTTCCCTCCAAAATTTGTCGCGGGAAACCGTGGGCCGTATGTATGACGGGAGCTTTCTTCCGAACCCGTATGCCGCGCGGGTCATTCGCAAAAACATGCCTGATGGGAAACCAATTCTGTTTTATCCAGAGGACGCCCAAGATGGTGCTTCTGGCACTCCGAAGCTTTGGAGCGAATATTTCCGCTCTCTCAACAAGGAGCTATGGCAAAGAAACTTTCGCCTCGTGGTCATCCTTGTGCCCAGCAAATACACGGTCTATCAACCGTTTTTGAAAGATGCTGTTGAAACCAATAAAAGCCGACAATTTGAGGAATTAAAGGCAGACCTGCGAGATTTAACGGTTGTCAATACGACTCCGGCCATGAAAAAAGCGGCGGCGGATGCCCTTGCTAACGGTGAACTCCTGTATTGGCGAGACGATACTCACTGGAATTCCGATGGTGTACGTGTGGCGGTAGCAGAGGTCGAGAAATCACTTCCTTCACCCAGGCACAATTCAGCCGTTCCTAAGTTGAGGCAAGTATCTCGCGGAACGGTGCGCTGAGGTTTAGACACGGGTTTGAATTGGCGATTACCAAATCGAATCGCGCAAATCAAATTTTCAGAATTGACCTGATCGGCTTTGTCGCGTAGCCTTACTTTTCATGCTGACCCGGCACCATCATCACCACCATCACGCGCACGGCGCGGCGGCGGGGGTGTGCGGCTGAGTTAGCCAAAACACGAGATTCAAGCCCGCTGCAGCGCAGAGCTCAGCGGGCTTTTTGTTTTTGCGAATCTTTCACCACGGAGGCACGGAGACGCAGAGAAGAAATCGAATCATCGGGTGATCGGACGATTGAACTAAGTTCACAGTTTTTGGAACCAAGATCGTCCGATAAATCCCTGTGGCTCCGTGTCTCCGTGGTGATTTGATTTACAGGAAAAGAACATGAAAATTGATTTCGAGAAAATGCAAGGTTTGGTTCCGGCGATTATGCAGGATTCGAGCAATGGCGACGTCCTCATGCTGGGATTCATGAATCGTGAGGCGTGGGAGCGGACTCAAACGCTGGGGTATGTGACGTTTTACAGTCGTACGCGCAACGAACTTTGGACTAAGGGCGAAACGTCAGGCAATCGACTGAAGGTGATTTCTGCCTCTACCGATTGCGATCGCGACTCGCTGTTGCTTCAGGTTGAAGTCGAAGGTGCCGGCGTGGTGTGCCACGAGGGGACGCGGTCATGCTTTACCAAAGTTCTTGTTGGTTCGGGCGCGGCCGCAACGGAGATCGCGAAATGAAAATCCGCCTCGGAATTCCGAAAGGCAGCTTGCAGGAAGCGACACTGCAGCTATTTGCCCAGGCCGGCTTGCCGATCCACACCAATTCCCGCTCGTATTTCGCTTCGACCGGAGATCCGGAAATTGAGTGCATGCTGAT
This sequence comes from Terriglobales bacterium, assembly GCA_036770325.1. GTDB lineage: Bacteria > Acidobacteriota > Terriglobia > Terriglobales > Acidobacteriaceae > Gp1-AA145. The sequence continues at coordinate 26,219 of DAIPJJ010000025.1, read as the reverse complement.
TCGTGCACAGGAGATGGCCCGCTATGTAGAGCATGGCGCACTCGACGCGGGGCTTACCGGGCTTGACTGGGTGGTTGAGAGCGGACTGGAAGTGGTAACAGTTTCTGATTTGATTTATGCAAAGCAGAGCCGCGGGAAAGTTCGCTGGGTGCTCGCGGTTCCGGAGAGTTCCTCATACGAGAAAGCCGAGGACCTAAACGGATGCATCATCGCAACCGAACTCGTGAATGTCACAAAGAGCTACTTCGTGTCTCGCGACGTGAATGTGCGGGTCGAGTTTTCCTGGGGAGCGACCGAAGTAAAGCCACCCATGCTCGCCGACGCCATTGTCGAAGTCACCGAGACTGGCAGTTCGCTTCGCGCCAACCACCTGCGCATTATGGATACGGTGCTGGAAAGCAATACTCAGATCATCGCGAATAAAAGCGCATGGGCGGATTGCGAGAAAAGGCGCAAAATCGAAAATCTTTCGCTGATGCTCCGCGGGGCGATGGAAGCTAAAGATCGCGTCGGCCTCATGCTGAACGTCCGCAAAGCAGATTTGGAGCGCGTGCTGGGCGTTCTTCCCGCACTGAAACGTCCGACCATATCAACACTCAGTGATCCTGAATGGCTGGCAGTGAACACCGTGATTGAAGAATCGCAGGCGTGGCAGGTGATTCCGCGGCTGAAAGAAGCAAACGCCCAAGGCATAGTTGAATATCCGCTCAATAAGGTGGTCATGTAATGCGGATACTCGAGGGCAACGCGGCCGACGCGTACGTGACGGAGTTACAGAGACGCGGCTCGAAGCTCGATTCTGTCGAACCAGCAGTGCGGCGGATCATTGACGATGTCCGCACAAATGGCGACCGCGCCCTGCTGAAGTATGCTCGCGAATTCGACGGCCTCACGCCGGACCAGGAATTGCGTGTCAGCGCATCCGAACTGAAGGCTGCGTGGAATTGTGCTCCGGCCGCGCTTCGAGCTTCGCTTCGCACAGCAGCGAAAAACATCCGGCAATTTTGCCAGTGGCAGAAGCCAAGAGAGTGGAAGCGGTCTCGTGACGGAATCATTTTGGGGCAGCTTGTCCGTCCGCTTGACTCGGTCGGGTGCTACGTTCCGGGAGGCAGGTTCCCACTTGTCTCCACTCTGCTCATGACGGTGATCCCTGCGCAGGTTGCAGGGGTCGAGAACATTCGCGTCGTTTCGCCTCGGCCAAGCTCCGAAGTGCTGACGGCAGCGGCAATGCTCGGTGTTAGCGAGTTCTACCGGGCGGGCGGCGCTCAGGCCGTCGCAGCATTAACGTACGGAACCGAAACTATTCCGCGCGTGGACAAGATCGTTGGTCCGGGAAATTTGTACGTGACGACCGCGAAAAAGCTGGTCTCATTCGATTGTGCGATTGACATGCTGGCGGGGCCGACTGAGGTCGTGATCGTCAGCTCAAAAGGGAATCCTCGTTTCATTGCTGCTGATTTGGTGGCGCAGGCTGAGCATGATCCGGAAACTCTGGCAGTTTTTGTTTCCACTTCAAAGAAGTTGGCGAGTCGGGTGATAGATCAACTGAGTAACGACTGGCGGGGACGACAGTCGCCGCGAATCATAAATGACAACGCGCGAAAGTCTCTGGATATGCGAGGTGCCGCGCTGGTTGCGAGTTCGCGAGAACAAGCATTCGAGTGGGCGAATCGTATCGCACCGGAGCACATCACGGTTGAAAAGAAAGACGTGCCACTGATCCGCAACGCTGGTTCTGCTTTCATCGGAGACTACTCAGCGCAGGCTGCGGGCGACTACGCTTCCGGTCCCAATCATGTGCTCCCGACCGCAGGGGCGGCGCGTTTCCGTGGCGGCCTCAGCGTGATGGACTTTGTGAAGCTTATTTCCGTTCAGGAACTTTCATCGAAGGGGCTGCGAAAGCTTGCCGGCACCATCGTTCAGTTGGCGGAGACCGAAGGCCTGCTAGCGCATGCGGAATCAATTCGCGTGAGGTGCGCCGGTGCTTAAAGCGCGGGAAGCGGTCCGCAAATTGAAGGAGTACCATCCGCCGCTCGGGAACCGGGAAGGTCTGCGCCTGGACTTCAACGAGAACACCGCTGGATGCTCGCCACGTGTGTTGCAGCGCCTTCGCGACTTGAATGGCGAGACTCTCGCACGCTATCCGGAACGTGAGCCGGGAGAGCGGATTGTCGCTGGGCACCTTAAAGTGTCTCCTGAAGAGCTGCTCCTAACGAACGGTACTGACGAAGCTATTCACCTGGTCTGCGAAACATACCTCGAGCCCGGCGACGAGGCGATCGTTGTGGTTCCAACTTTCGCGATGTATGAAATCTACGCGGCGCAGACCGGCGCGCGAGTAATTTCTGTTCCAGCGAACGAGAACTTCGAATTCCCTACCGCAGAGGTCCTCGCGGCGATTACGAATCGAACCAGATTCATCGCCGTGGCGAACCCGAACAATCCTACGGGTGCATTCGCCGAGATTCGCGATCTCATGAGCATCGCGAAAGCGGCTCCTGAGGCTGCCCTGCTCGTTGATGAAGCGTATTCCGAATTCTGCGGCGAAACGGTTGCGCCGCGCTGGCGTGAACTTCCCAATCTGTTCGTATCGCGGACGTTTTCGAAAGCCTATGGTATGGCTGGCCTGCGCATTGGCGTGCTCATGGGAAATAAGGAGCAGATGCGCGATGTGCGGCGAGCGAGTTCCCCTTACAACCTGAATTCGATTGCTTTGGCGTGCCTCCCTGATGCGCTCCATGACGCGGAGTACATTCAGGGTTACGTCGCGCAAACTCTTGATGGGCGGCTCCAACTTGAATCGGAACTCGAAAGTTGGGGCGTGCGCTTCTGGCCGAGTCGCGCGAATTTTGTGCTGATGTATTTGGGCAAACACTGCAAACCATTCATAGCAGAAATGCGCGCCCGTGGAATTCTGGTGCGCGATCGGTCGAACGACTACGGTTGCAAAGACTGCGTCCGCATCACGCTTGGCATTCGTGAACACAATGAGCGGCTGTTTGCCTCATTGCACGCGGTGTTTGCCGAGCTGGGGCTGCAGCAGAAGGTGGCACCGTGAGAAGAGCCGCGATCGATCGTAATACAAAAGAAACTCAGATTCGGCTTCGTCTGGTAATCGAGGGACGCGGCCGGTACAAAGTCTCAACCGGTATCCGGTTCTTTGACCACATGCTCGAATTGTTTGCTCACCATGGCGCCTTCGATCTCGAACTCATCTGCAAAGGCGATCTTGATGTCGATCAGCACCACACGGTCGAAGATGTTGGAATTGCGCTTGGGCAGGCGTTCTCACAGGCGCTCGGAAACAAGCGGGGTATTCTGCGCGCCGGGTATTTTGTGATGCCTATGGATGAAACGCTGGGGCTTGCCGCCGTGGATTTCTCAGGTCGAGCCGCCGCGGTTGTCGACACGAAGGTTCGCGTGCGCTTGGTTGGTGACCTGCAATCGGAGCTCGTGCCTGATTTTTTTGACGGATTCGCTCGGGGTGCAAACGCCAACGTTCACGCACGAACACTCTACGGTCGCTCAAATCACCACAAGCTCGAAGCCTTGTTCAAGGCTTTTTCTCGCGCACTGCGGGCGGCATGTTGGCAGGATAAACAGATGAAGGACCTGCTTCCCAGCACAAAAGGATTGCTGTGATGATCGCTATCGTCGATTACAAAGCCGGCAATCTGACCTCGGTGAAGAAAGCTTTCGATCATCTTGGAGCGGAGACCATTGTGACGTCTGATCCCTCGGAAGTCGAAGCCTCGGAAAAAATCGTTCTGCCCGGAGTCGGCCATTTCGCCGCCACGAAGGCCCTGGATGATGCCGGGTTGCGCGATGTGATCATCGAGAAAATTGAGGCCGGAGTTCCCTTCCTCGGCATCTGCGTGGGCATGCAGTGGATGCTGGCTTCGAGCGAAGAGGCACCGGATGTCCACGGCCTCGCGCTCTGGCCGGGTGAGTGCAGCCGGTTCCCTGCGGGAGTGAAGTCGCCGCACGTCGGGTGGAACAGCCTTCAAATCCGAAACAATGCATCGCGTTTACTGCAAGGTGTCGCGCCTGAATCGTACGTTTATTTCACCCATTCGTATCGCGTGCCGCTGCTGGCAGCAACTGCCGCCGAATGTGAGTATGCCGGCGGATTTTCGGCTGCGGTCGAACAGGACAATCTATTCGGCGTGCAATTTCATCCTGAAAAGTCAGGCGCAGTGGGCCTGCAAATCTTGCGGAATTTTTGCGAGCTGGAATGCTGACGAAACGGATCATCGCCTGTCTCGATGTCGATGCCGGGCGTGTGGTGAAAGGAACGCAGTTTCTTGACCTGCGCGATGCCGGCGATCCCGCGGAATTGGCCGCGGCACACAGTACGGGCGGTGCTGATGAAATCGTTCTGCTTGATATCACGGCCACGCACGAGAAGCGCACGACACTGCTTGAAACGGTTCGGCGCACCGCGAAAGAACTTTTCGTTCCCTTCACCGTTGGAGGCGGGGTGCGCACATTGCAAGATGCAGGCGCCATTTTCGATGCAGGCGCCGACAAGATCAGCATCAACTCAGCGGCAATTGCGGACCCTTCACTAATCACCTGTATTGCACAGCAGTTTGGATCCCAGGCCGTGATCGTGGCCATCGATGCCAAGCGCATGGGAGCGGAGTTCGAAGCTTATGTTTCGGGCGGACGTAGAGCTACGGGCAAAAACGCTATCCAGTGGGCCAAAGAAGCCGAAGCGCGCGGCGCTGGCGAAATTCTGCTGACTTCCATGGACCGCGACGGCACCGGCAAGGGATTTGATTGCGAACTGACGCGCGCCATTTCGGAAGGCGTGCGGATTCCGGTGATTGCATCGGGCGGCGCAGGCGGCACCGAGCACTTCATCAACGTATTTCGCGAGGGAGCGGCTGATGCGGCGCTGGCCGCGTCTATCTTTCATTTCGGCCTGAGCTCGATTTCAGAATTGAAGGGCCAGCTTTTCGCTGCAGGAATTCTGGTGAGGTATCCGTGCTGATCCCCTCGATCGATCTGATGGGCGGGAAGATTGTGCAGCTCGTCCAAGGCAAAGAGAAAAAGCTCGAGTTTGATGACTTCGAGCAGTGGGCGGAGCGTTTTTCCACCTTCCCGCTGATTCAGTTAATCGATCTGGATGCTGCCATGGGGCGCGGCTCAAACTCCGACCTGGTCAAATTCTTTGTCGAGAGACTTCCCTGTCAAGTCGGCGGCGGGATTCGGTCGCTTGAATCGGCGCGCAAGGTACTAGCCCTCGGAGCAAAGCGCGTAATTCTCGGGTCGGCGCTGATCCGCGACGGGAGAGTGGACGTAGAATTCGCCGAACGGCTTGCGTCTGAAGTCGGCGAGAGCCAACTCGTGTTCGGAATTGATTCGAAGAACGGCAAAGTTGCAATAAAAGGCTGGCGCGAGGCTACCGCGATCACTCCGCTTGAGATGATTCGGGCTCTCGATCCGTTCTGTCGTGCGTTCCTCTATACGCACATCGATACGGAGGGCACGATGGCGGGACTTCCACTTGATGTGATTGCTCCTCTCCGAGCAGCCACCGCCAGACAGCTCATCGTTGCTGGAGGGATTGCAACTTCCGACGAGGTCGAGCATCTGCACAAAATGGGCATCGATGCAGTTGTAGGAATGGCTCTCTATTCCGGGCGACTTTCATTGCCTGTTAGTATTCCAGTTTCCAAGTAATCGATTCCGGCGGGATGCCGGCGATCAAATTTCACATCGTGAGCGATTCAAGTACATCTGCGCCCGGGTGGCCGGGAATTCCGCCGCGCTGGACTTCAAGCGCGAAAACTGGCGTTGGTACAGCCCTCAGTCGCAGCAGCCGCGTGTGGTTCACCCTAAGCCACGGCATCCTGAATGAAATTTACTACCCACGTGTCGATATGGCATGCACCCGCGACCTGGGGCTGATCGTCACCGATGGCCAGAGTTATTTTTCCGAGGAAAAACGGCATTGCAAATTCGAAGTCGGGCCGGTCGAACCGGGGATTCCTGCTTTCCGGCTGGTGAACACTGAATTGGGCGGAAAGTATCGCATCGAAAAAGAGGTCTTCGCTGATCCGCATCGCAACGTGGTACTCCAGAAAATTCGCTTCGTTCCATTGAGCCCCTCGCAGTTCCATCTCCACGCGCTGCTTGCCCCACATCTTGGGAATTTTGGTGATCACAACACCGCCTGGACTGGCGACTACAAAGGCGTGCCCATGCTCTTTGCCGAATTTCCCGGCGGTCTGGCGCTTGCGTTTGCCTGTTCGGTTCCGTGGAAGAAGATGTCTGCGGGTTTTGCCGGATATTCAGATGGCTGGCAGGACCTCTCGCGAAATTTCCAGCTCACGCATGAATATCAGCGAGCCGAAAATGGCAACGTCGCTTTAACAGGCGAAGTTGACCTTGCCGCCTGCGGAAATGAATTTGTTCTCGCGGTCGGATTCGGCAACATCTGGGCAGAAGCTGCGGCTGAAGCGCGGGCCAGCCTGCTTGATGAGTACAACCACATTTTTCAGGACTACGTTTCGCAGTGGAAGAGTTGGCAAAAAAGCTTGCTGCCGCTGGATCGAACCGAGGACCACGATTTGTACCGCGCCAGCACTGCTATGTTGCGGGTACACGAGTCGAAAGATTTTCTCGGCGGCGTGATCGCCAGCCTTTCCATTCCCTGGGGTTTCAACAAGGGCGACGAAGATCTTGGCGGCTATCATCTCGTGTGGCCGCGTGACCTGGTCGAAACCGCAGGCGGATTTCTTGCGGCCGGTGCGGTTGGTGACGCAGTGCGCGTCCTGCGGTATCTCGAAGCCACACAGGAAGCCGACGGGCGCTGGCCGCAGAACATGTGGCTCGACGGCCGTCCATATTGGGGCGGCTCGCAGATGGATGAAGCTGCGTTCCCCATCCTGCTCGTTGATCTGCTTCGGCGTGAATCACCCGCAGCGCTCGGAGACCTAAAACGCTGGTGGCCCATGGTTCGCCGCGCGGCTGGTTTCATCGCCTGCAACGGACCGGTCACGCAGCAGGACCGATGGGAAGAGGACGCGGGATATTCTCCTTTTACTTTGGCCGTCGAGATTGCAGGTCTGCTGGCGGCGGCCGATATTGCCGATCTGATCCCAGAAAAAGGAATCGCCAGCTACCTTCGCGAGCTCGCCGACAATTGGAACGACAATATCGAGCGCTGGACGTACTCGCGAAACGGAGACTTGGCGCGGCAGATCGGTGTCGATGGTTACTACGTTCGCATTGCACCGCCTGAGGCGGACTGTGCGGCTTCACCAACCGACGGCTTTGTCCCCATCAAGAACCGCCCACCGGGCCAGAGCATTGAGCGCGCCTCGCACATCATCAGCCCTGATGCATTGGCCCTCGTTCGGTTCGGGTTGCGTGCACCTGATGACCCAAGGATCCTGAACACGATCAAAGTTGTTGACGCGCTACTTAAAGTAAAGCTTCCACAGGGACCATGCTGGTACCGCTACAACGACGACGGTTATGGCGAACATGAGGACGGCGCACCATTCGATGGCACTGGTATCGGCCGCGCCTGGCCGCTGCTTTCAGGCGAGCGGGCGCACTACGAACTTGACGTCGGCAACAAGGCCGCTGCCGAAGCCCTGCTGCAAACGGTGAGCTTGTCGTCGAACGGCAGCCGCCTTCTGCCCGAGCAGGTGTGGGACGCGGCCGACATTCCTGATCGCGAATTGTTTTTCGGCAAAGCTTCAGGATCTGCGTGCCCGCTGGTCTGGGCGCACTCGGAGTACATCAAGCTGGTGCGATCACTTAAGGACGGCAAGATCTTCGATCAGCCGCCGCAAACGGTAAAGCGCTATCGGGCCGGAAAACAGAAAGCGACCCACTGGGAGTGGCGCTTCAACAACAAATGCAGGATTGTTCCGCGCGGCAAAGTCCTGAGAATCGCTGTGCAGGCGCCGGTCGTAGTGCACTGGAGCAGAGATGGCTGGCAGACCGCGGCCGACGTGACCGGGCGAAACACTAGCCTCGGGATTTGGGCGGCTGACCTGCCTACTGACAAAATGGACGCCGGCCACACCGTCGTTTTCACCTTTTTTTGGCCTGACGTGCAGCGCTGGGAGAACGTGGATTTCTCTGTCAACATCCAAGATTAGCGGGCATAATTGACGGGCGATGGCGGAACGAGCAAGGGCGATCGAAAGCAGGTCGGCCGCAAAGGCAATGGCCATTGTGCAGGAATTGCTGCATGAGTATCATCCGCGGGACTTCGCCATTGAATTCTGGGACGGCACGCGATTCGAGCCGGAAGCGGGTCAGTTCTGCCGCTTTACCTGGCACCTTCATCATCCCAGCGTATTGCGCTCGCTGCTTCGCTCTGATCGCCAGGTCGCGCTTGGCGAAGCCTTCATCTACGGTGATTTCGATATCAGCGGCGACATTCTCGCCATCTTCCCAATTGCAGAGTATTTGGAAGAGAAACATTTTGGACCCGGGAGTAAGTTACGCCTAGGAAGCATGATGCTCGGCTTGCCTTCAAAGCTGCATGGAGAGCAGGCCCGCGCGGAGATGCATGGCCGAACGCATTCCAAGTCGCGTGATCGAGCGGCCGTGACTTTTCACTATGATCTCTCGAATGAGTTCTACCAGTTATGGCTCGATCCGGCGATGGTGTACTCGTGCGCGTATTTCGAATCGCCCGATGACGACGTGGCAACAGCACAAGGACAGAAGCTCGATTACATTTGCCGCAAACTACGACTTCAGGCCGGTGAGCGGCTGCTCGACTTTGGCTGCGGGTGGGGCGGGTTGATCATGCACGCCGCGCGCAACTATGGAGTGCACGCAACTGGAATCACTTTGAGCCGGCAGCAACTCGCGCTGGCCGAAGAGCGCATCCGGGAGGCGGGACTTTCTTCTCAGTGCGAAGTTCGGTTGCTCGACTATCGCGATGCCCACCAACTTGGCGAATTCGACAAACTGGTAAGCGTTGGCATGGTGGAGCATGTGGGCGAAAGTGCGCTGCCGGAATATTTCCAGACTGCGTTCCGGCTGCTCAAGCCGGGCGGCGTTTTCCTGAATCATGGAATTGGGCGCGCAGGTAATCGCCCGAAACCTGCCGAAAAGACATTCACTGACGTATATGTTTTCCCCGATGGCGAGCTAATACCCATTTCGTCCACGCTCGCGCGCGCAGAAGAGGCCGGCTTCGAAGTCCGGGACGTTGAAAATTTACGCGAACATTATTTCTTCACGCTGGTCCAATGGCTGCGACGGCTGGAAGCGAACGAAGAATCTGCAAAGAAGTTGGTAGGCGAGCTTAAATATCGGATCTGGCGCCTGTATCTTGCGGGCTCGGCGCACTACTTTCAATCCGGAAAGCTCGACCTGTATCAATCTTTGTTGGTGAAGACGACGAATGGCCGCTGCGGAATTCCACTGACGAGAGAAGACTGGTATAGCTGATCGTGATTTCTTCCGGCTCCACTCGGGCCGAATCTCAAATATTTCTAATTTTCTAGACAAATTTACTTCGGTCGACTGTCTTACCATTGAGACCGCAACGTGCGACGCGCCCGCGAGATCGAGCGTTTGTATCAACAGCACGGTGCTGCCCTCGTTTTGTTTGGAACCTCTATTGCCGGTGAACGTGCTCTGGCGCAGGACGCGGTACAACAGGTCTTTCTCAGGCTCATCGAAAAGGGAGACCTCACCCGTGCTCGCGACCCTAAGTCGTATTTGTTTGCCAGCGTCCGCAACCAGCTATTAAACGACTCAAAGGTTCGCCAACGCGCTGCGCCGCTCGACGCGGAGTTGGCGTGGTTTATTCCTCCGCAGCGCGACTACGCGGCGGAAGAAATGCTTCGCCGAGCGCTGAAGGAACTCGCTGAGGATCAGCGGCACGTCCTCGTTCTGCATATTTGGGCAGACCTGACATTCGCACAAACCGCAGAAGTGCTGGGCATCAGCGTTAACACTGCGGCCTCCCGATACCGCTACGCCGTCGAAAGGCTCCGCGAGTTGATGTGCAAGAAAGGGGCAAGAAATGCCGAGCGATGATTCTAAGTTTGAAAACTATTTGAAGAGCTTTCGTCCGCTTCCTCCGAGCGGATTACTCGTTCCCGATATTCAGCCCGAACGCCGGTTCCGATTCTGGTGGGTATGGGCGTTCTCGGCAGCGACTTTGCTGGTCGCGGCGCTTCTTTTGACGAGTATTCAGAGCCGTCGCAGAGAACATAGCACCGTTTCCCACACAGCAGAGCATTGCGTGCCGCCGTTGACGTTGGGGACGGCAAATACAAGATTGTTTAACGCCCAGTCAGCCAGGGAAGCACTCGATGAACTCGCGTTTCCCTCGCAGATTCACCTGCGGGAAGGAGAAACCAGCGCACTGGAAGAACTGGGTAAGGAGAAAACAAAGCTATGAACATTCGGAGAATCACTACGCTGTTCATCATCGAAATGGCATTTTTTGGCGGAAGTATTTCCGCGCAGCAAAGATCGGGGCTGGGCGACAATGCTGCCCTGCGATACTGGGCCGCGTTCTCTGAATTGCAGGATTCCGGAATTACCAGCGATCAGGCAAAAGAACTCAACCTCATCCTCGCCGGGACCGCTCCATACCGTGACGATGCGTACAAGGACCTGCTGGCGCGGAATGTACCCGCGCTACAGGTCATGGCGCGGGGCGCCTCACTACGCAATTGTGACTGGGGTTTGGACTACGGCCTTCGCGACAATACGCCCGTCGAGTATGCCCGCAAAGCACTGGAGTTGGGACGATTGAACGTGCTCTACGCTTTTCATTTGAACTTGGTCGGGGACAAGGAGGGTAGTGCGCGTACGCTGGCTGCGGGACTGTATTTTTCTCGCGATGTCGCAAACGGAGGCACGCTATTCGCTACTCTGGTGGCAAAAGACCTGCTAGTAAGCCATTTCCGCGCCGTTGAGGAACTCCATCATTCGCATGGGATTGATTCTGCGCAAGAACCCGAATTACAGAAGGCAATCGCGCAACTCGGTTCCTCTAGTCTCGACTGGCAAGGAGCCGTGAATCGCGAACTCGACGTTCTGAGTGAACCCAAATGGCAAGATTCGTTGCGCGAAATCAGAAGAGACTATGCGGCGGCTCTTGCCAATCCCTCTAAACTACCTGATCTCGAAAAAAACATCTCCGAGGCGCCATCTGACTTACAGAAACTTATCGCGAACCCAAAACGAGTCCTGGAAGAAAAGCGGGATTTTAGCAATCAACTACAGCAGGTTCGAGCGGCTCTGCAGTAGTGGATTAGCGCCATTTCTTGAGTCTCGGCCACAGGTCCGCCAGGGTTCCGAACTTGGAGCCGCGGCAGATGAAGACATCAATCTGCTTCTCGAGAGCATAGGGATTGTCAGCAGAGGTTCCAACGTATTGCACGTTGCTCCAGAGGCTTTCCAGAGTTTCCCGCGTGTCGTCCAGAACGATCATGCAATCGCCCGAATAACCGCGCGGGCCCCACAAATACCAGGTCTGATGTCCGCTGAGCGATTTCGGCAAGCCGTATTGACGGCCGAGAAAATCGATGGCTCCCGCCTGGCCGTAGTCCTGCGCGAAAATGCCGCAGCCGCTGCGTTCCTCAGGGCGGAGCTGGTTCCAGGCAACCGCCGTCTCTTCGACGATTTCTTTCCAGCCAAATTGGTCGGCGTACCACTGCGGCAGTGCGGCGCGGGCGTGGGAGTGCTCCATTACGGGCAATTTGAACGGCAGAGTCTTTGTATAAGCCAGAAATCTGTCGGGGGAAAAAACCGGCACAGTGATGGGGACGAGATGCGCGCCGGCCGCGAGCAGAACAACCACAATTACTGGCTTCAGCCAGGAGAGGCGAGGACTTCGGACTGGACGGGCGAGGGCACCCGTTTCTCCACTCAACTTGCTATCAATCAATACCGCGCCCGCGGCCATCAGCATGGGATAAATCGGCGCGAGATAGTAATTCTTTCCGTGCAGGATGAAAAACACCGAGTAGCAGACGACATAGCTCCAGCCAAGCACGCGATATGGTTTCAGCGGACGCCAGACGAAAAAAGCAATCAGGCCTGCGATCCAGATCGGCGCGGTTAGAGGATGAACAAGCAAGGTCTGCTGAAAGAAATAATGGCCGGCGGGAAGAACCACGTCGCGGCCCTCGGCGCGGATGTTATGCATTAACTGCAGGAACGGCCAGTGGTAGTGAATATTCCACAACAGATTGGGAAGAAAAATCAGAAACATTGCCAATGCGCCGAGCCAGAACCATTTGTTCAGCAAAGCGCGTCGTTGTGCCGTGAGCAGCAGGCCGACGACGCTTCCGAAGACAAATAGCGCGATCGAGTATTTCTCCTCCAGCCCCAGACCGGCAAATACACCAACCCACAACCAGTAGCGCGGATCATCGCGCTTGATTGCGAGAATCACGAAGTAGGCACAAGCCATCCACAAGTTGGGTTCCAGGCAGTTTGTTCCCAGCAGGCTTCCGTTTGACAAGTATTGCGGCGCAATAACGACGGCAAGCGCTGCCAGCAACATCGCATAAAAACGTCCGCCGAGCTCGCGCGTGATGTACGCCGTCTGCACAACCAGCAGGGATGACGCGAGCGCGGGAACAAAGCGGATGGCGCGAAGCGAGTCGCCCAGCACGGCGCGCGAAACATGGGTCAGGAATGGAATCAGCGGCGGCTGATCAACGTAGCCCCACGCAAGATGATCGCCACAGGCGATGTAGTCAAATTCATCGCGAAAATAGCCGTAGCGGTTGTTGAAGTAAAGATGGAACAGGAATTTGGCAACCGCAATAGCCCAAATAATTGCTATGCCAGTTGTCGCGGGAGACAGTTTCTGCTGCGTGGGTACGGTCGTAGCTGAGCTCATTCTGGCAATTGACAGTTCATAAGTGGAGGAACCGATTGTATCTACGAGAAATGCAACCGCAAAGTTCCCGGATCCAGCCCGCCGCGAACCAGGCCAATCATCTTAAAAATCCGCTCACGAAACGTGAATCCTACATCGTACATGTCCTTCAGTTCGGCTTCGGCTTACGGTCGACAACCGAGGGTTCATGCTTCCCTCACGTCAACACTGATTCAAGTCAATATCGATTTCGGACGATATTAAATTGACCAAGCTGCGGCACAGAAGCGCCCTGAATCGATTACGAATCCTTATGGAACGAGAGATCGCACTCGCCGCCGAGATTCCGCTGCGCCGCTGGGCAATCGCCGGCACAGTTGTGGCGTTGATTGCAACCGGGTTGGTTGGATTTCTGTCCTGGCTCAGTGTCACGAAGGCGGCAAGAGACTCCGACTGGGTTGCTCACTCTGAGCAGGTCAGAAACGTAATCGGGATAACCCTCAGGCATCTCGATGAAATCGAGGCTGGAGCCTGGAGGTTTGGGGTACAGGACGATACAAATGTTCCCCAGTTTTACCGGGACTCGGAACTTGCGATGAGCAGCGATATCGCCCGATTAAAGCAGTTGGTCGCGGACAATGCCACGCAGGAGGACAACGTCACGCGGCTCGAATCGCAAGTCAACAGCAATTTCGAATACTTGCGGCGAACGTCTACTCAAAAACTGAAGGCAGCGCATTCGGTGCCTTCGCAATCCCTTGTTGAGACTGGACGCTTGGCCGATCAAGTCCGCACAACGCTCTCGGTCATGGACAGAATTGAACACGATCTCCTCGACCAGAGGACCGCAGAGTCTCAGCGAGCGCGCCACCGCACGAAAAACATGGTCATTTTTGCCACTCTTGCGAGCGCGATTTTTCTATTGATCGCGGGATCAGCAGTCAGCCGCGAGGCCCGCCGCAGCGCCGAATTGCGCAGCCAACTTAAGAATGTCAACGGCGAACTGGAGCAGCGGGTAGAGCAGCGAACCTCGGCGTTGCGCGAGAGCGAAGAACGGTTCCGCCTGCTCTTTGACGTAGTAAATGACTATGCGATTTACATGCTCGACCCTGATGGCCTGGTTTTGACTTGGAACGCAGGCGCCGAACGATTGAAACGCTATACCGGCGAAGAAATCATCGGCCAGAATTTTGCATCCTTCTACACGCCAGAAGCCAGGGCCAGCGGCAAACCGCGTAAAGAACTCGAGGAGGCGCTAAGCAATGGCAAGTTCGAGGATGAGGCGCTCCGTGTAAGAAGGGATGGCAGCACGTTTTGGGCGTACAACACGATCACTCCGATGTACGAAGAAAGCGGTGCGCTCCGAGGGTTCTCGATTATTGCGCGCGACGTCACGGAACGGAGGAAGTCCGAAGAAGAAATTCGTAAGCTGAATCAGCAATTGGAGCTGCGCGTCCACGAACGGACCGCAGAGCTCGAAGCGACCAACAAGGAACTGGAGGCCTTCACCTACTCGGTTTCGCACGACCTGCGTGCCCCACTTCGTCACATCGCTGGTTTCTCAAAGATGCTCACCGAAGAATGCGGTGAGTCGCTGGCGCCGGAAGCGCGTCACTATCTGAAGCGCATTCAGGACGGCGTCCAGCGCATGGGTACCCTGGTCGATGATCTGTTGAACCTGACTCGCATTGGACGGCACGAGCTCCGCCTGCAAGTCACTGGAATCGCGTCCATCGTCAAAGACGTTATCGCAGAGCTGGGGCCAGACGTTGAAAACCGCGAAATTGACTGGAAAATTGGTGAATTGCCATACGTCGAGGCCGACCCCGCCCTGCTGCGAGTCGTGTTCCAAAATTTGCTCGCCAACGCCGTGAAGTACACCCGCCCCCGCCAGAAAACCACGATTGAGATTGGGAGGACCGACATCGACGGTGAGCAGGTTCTATTTGTGCGCGACAACGGTGTAGGGTTCAACATGAAATATGCCGATAAGCTTTTTGGCGTCTTCCAACGCCTGCATCGTTCTGAAGACTTCGAAGGTACTGGCGTGGGCCTCGCCACCGTGCACCGCGTGGTGCAAAAGCACAGCGGCCGCATTTGGGCGCAGGCTGAGATTGACCAGGGCGCCACGTTCTATTTCACGCTGGGCAACACCCAGCCAGATCGAGTTGAAAAACAAATGGCAAGCGCCGGAGGTATTCAATGACAGCAAACGCGAACGTTGACATTCTGTTGGTAGAGGACAATGCGGAAGATGTCGAACTTACGATGCATGCTTTGCAGCGCGAACACATGGCAAACAACATTTTCAACGTCCGTGACGGTGAAGAAGCGGTCGACTTCCTGTTTTGCAGTGGAAAATATAAGGACCGGAGCTTTGATCATCCGCCACGCGTCGTGTTGCTTGATCTCAAACTGCCCAAGCTGAACGGGCTGGAGGTGCTGAAGCGCCTTAAGAGCGATCCCCGCACCAGGACCGTGCCGGTTGTAATCCTTACCTCGTCGAAGGAAGAAAGTGACCTGGTGGCGAGCTACAACCTCGGGGCCAACAGCTACGTGCAAAAACCGGTGGATTTCGACCGCTTTCGCGAAATTGTGAAGAGCACGGGCCTTTACTGGATCATCACCAACCAGCGTCCTTTGGCAAATCCGGCACAAGCAGCGATGGGAGCGGGAAAGTGATGACTGGGTTTTCTGATCAGCGCTCGACCACGCGACTGCGTCTCCTGATCATCGAGGACGTACCCTCGGATGCCGAGATCCAGATTGCCGAACTCCGCCGCAATGGCTTCGACGTGCAGGCGGAAGTGGTTGATAACGGAGATCGCGTGCGCGAACGGCTGTCGCATTCCAATTACGACGTCATTCTCGCCGACTACAGTCTTCCCCAGTTCCGGGGCATGGAAACCCTCGACATCCTGCGCGAGAAGAGCCTCTCGACTCCCATGATTTTAGTAACGGGTGCGTTGAGTAGCGAGACTGCCGTCGATTGTGTAAAGCAAGGTGCAACCGACTACGTATTGAAGGACCATCTCGCGCGATTGCCGGCGTCGGTTCGCAGGGCCCTTGAGGAGACCCGCCTGCGCGACGAGCGGGCACGGGCGCAGCGACAGCTCGCGGAAAAAGTAGAAGAACTGGCGAGATCGAATTGCGACCTGGAGCAATTTGCGTATGTCGCCTCCCACGACCTGCAGGAGCCGTTGCGCATGGTCGCCGCGTACACGCAACTGCTGGCCGAGCGCTATCGCGGGAAGCTGGATGAAAATGCCGATCGTTACATCGGGTATGCGGCTGAGGGGGCGACTCGAATGCAGGGTTTGCTCGAGGACCTTCTTGCCTTTTCCCGCGCAGGTCGCGGCGGTGGTTCCTCCGCCCCCATAGATGTAAACGTCGTCGTGGATGAGGCGATGAGGAACCTGGCAGTGTCTCTCAAAGAAAACAGCGTAATGGTTACCCGCAATCCCCTACCGACCATCGTGGCCGACCGCTTTCAGTTGGTGCAGCTCTTTCAAAATCTGATCGCGAATGCCATTAAGTTTCACGGCAAGGACGTGCCGCAGGTCCGGATATCCTCTGAAAAACAAGGAGAAGAATGGGCGTTTGCGGTTGCTGATAACGGCATTGGGATCGCCCCGGAGCACCAGGAGTTCATTTTTAAAATTTTTCAGCGCCTGCATATCCGCTCTGAGTACGCAGGTAACGGCATTGGCCTTGCGATTTGCAAAAAAATCGTGGAGCAGCATGGGGGACGAATCTGGGTCGAATCCGAATTGGGCCACGGTTCAACCTTCCGATTCACGTTTCCTGCGGTGGCTGCCGATAGAACTGATAAGAAGGAACAAGGCCATGAACTCGTCGCACAACATTCTGCTGGTCGATGACAATCCGGCTGACGCCAATCTCACCTGCGAGGTACTGGCCACAAGTGAACAGCCGGCGCACGTGAATACAGTAGTGGACGGCGAGCAGGCGCTTCAGTTTCTTCATCGCGCGGGAAGATATGCAGACGCGGTACGGCCAGATCTCATCATCCTGGACCTGAATCTTCCACGCAAAGATGGACGTGCGGTCCTCGCCGAAGTAAAAGCTGACCCGGAGCTCAACGAACTGCCGGTCGTGGTTTTTACAACTTCACATTCTCCGCGTGACATTGCCCGCTGTTATGAGTTGGGGGCCAACTCCTATGTAAGCAAGCCCGGAAACCTGGGCCAGTTCTTTTCCGCCGTGCGATCGATAGAAAATTTCTGGTTCGGTTTCGCGAGCCTGCCTAACTAGGAGAAACGATGCCCGATTCCCCCACGCAGGTGTTATTGATCGAGGACAACCCTGGCGATGCCGACCTGGTCCGGTTGCGGCTGACGGAAAGCAAGACACAGGTCGACGTGAATTGCGTCAATCGGCTGGCTGACGGCCTGGCTTCGATCGAGAACAAGCCGCCTTCGGTCGTGCTGCTCGATTTGAATCTGCCGGACAGCCATGGTCCGGAAACTTTTCGCAAGGTCCTCGAAAAAGCTCCTCAGGTCCCAGTGGTCATTCTCTCCGGGCAGGAGGACGAAACACTTGCCATGAAAGCCATTCACCAGGGCGTGCAGGACTATCTGGTGAAAGGTGATGTGACCAGCCGCAACCTGGAACGCTCCATGCGCTACGCGGTCGAGCGCCAGGCGCTGTTGCGCTCACTGGAAATCAGCCGCAAACAACAAATTGAATTTAAGAATCAGTTCTTGTCCCATGTGTCGCACGAACTTCGTACTCCTCTTACCTGCATTCATCAGTACGCGTCGCTGCTGTTCGACGGTATCTCAGGCCCGATTTCGCCTGAGCAGCGCGACCATCTGCAGATCATTCTTCGCAGCGTAAACCAGCTCCACGCCATGATCCGCGATTTGCTGGAAGCGACGCGCGCCGAATCCGGCAAGCTGCGTATGGAACCCCGTTGCCTCGCCCTCGTCGAGCTTGCCAGTCAGGCTGTCGCTATGATCCGGCCGGCCGCTCTCAATAAGCGGATCAACGTGCAGATGGAAGCTTCTGACCAGATGCCGCTGGTCTATGCCGATCCCGATCGTGTACTCGAAGTGCTGATCAATCTGCTCGACAACGCGGTCAAGTTCACACCTCCTGAAGGTACGATCACGGTAAAACTCAGCCGGCAAGAAACGGACCCCGAGTTTGCTTATGTCTCTGTTTCGGACACAGGCCGTGGAATTTCCCCTGAAGCCCTCCCCCTCATCTTTGAGCGTCTCTATCAGGAGCGCGACAACATCGACATAAACCGCACCGGGCTCGGTCTCGGGTTGTACATTGCGAAGGAACTCGTAAATCTGCATGGCGGCCGTATTTGGGTGGCCAGCCAGCTCGCTTCCGGCAGCACTTTCACGTTCAATCTACCGATCTATTCCCTGCCGAAGTTGCTGGCACCGGTCATCACGCACGAGCAGCGGTTGCGCGAAAGCATCGTTCTGGTACGCGTAAACCTCAAGCCCCTTACAACACCGGTGCGCGGGAACTGGAAAGAAGTTTGCCGCGAATGCCTCGATCACCTGCGGCGTTGCGTATATGTGGACAAAGATCTGGTGCTACCGGCAATGGCTACGAACGGCCCGGAAGATACCTTTTACGTGGTCGCTTCTACTGACATGGAACGAGCAAACATCATGATCACGCGCATTCTCGGGCAGATCAGCGCGCTTCCGAATTTGAAATCAACTGGAACCGTGTCCGCCAGCGCGCGGCCGGTTCTCATTTCCTCTGACGGTGCAAGCAAGACGCTTGAGCAGCAGGTGGATCAAGTCGCTTCCAGCGTCGCCGAAATGGTGATTGCCGACTTGAGCTCGAGTACCAGCTTTTACAAAAAGGAGAGCAAAACCAATGCAAACTGAAACCATCGAAGCGCCCAATTTCGACCGGGCAAAAATCCTGATCGTGGACGATGACCCTGAGTTGAGGATGGCATTGAAGCTGCGCCTCCGCGCAAACAATTATGAAACTGTGAGCGCGTCCGATGGGTACTCGGCAATCGCCCTGGCACAGAAGGAACGGCCGAACCTCATCATTCTCGATCTTGGCTTGCCTGCGGGCAACGGTTTCATCGTTCTGAAACGGCTGCAGGAGAGCGATTCCCTCTCGCATATTCCGGTCATCGTGCTCACCGCACGCGATCCGCAATCGAACGAACTCCGGAGTCTGGATGCCGGCGCGACCGCGTTCTTTCAGAAACCGGCTGACAATAACGAACTGTTGCAGGTGATCCGTGCGAGCCTGCGATCAGCTTCAGCCTGGGGACCTACGCTTCCGGCATAGCCCCAGCTCGGAACTGACGAGAACATAATATGCAAACCCAAACGCGAGGCTCCGCTGAACGACAGTACAGTGCTGAAAGACGTCATCCACGTTTTCTTCTCAGCTCGCCTGTGGCAGTGCGGCGGACCTTGCGCTCGGGATCGCAAGTGACCCGCGGCCTGACTCTCGAAATCAGCCAGGGAGGCCTCTCGGCGGTCCTCTGCGGCCCTCCTCGAATCGGAGAGCGGGTTTCGTTGCGGCTGAATCTGCAAAACTCCACCTTTGAAGCGCCCGCCATCGTTCGCCATAGCACACCCTCGAAAACCGGCTTCCAATTCCTCGAGCTGCGGCCTCACGTCCAACGCCGAATTGAGAAATGTATCCAATGCTCGGCACTTTGTCCCTGCCCACAAGGAACGCAGAGCCAAATCATGTAGCTGAGCGCAACTGGTTACTGGGTGTTACCCCCCTGGTTGGAAAAGCTCTGCAAAAAAGTCATAATCCTCTTTGTGCAGGGAGGTATTCGTGGCAACTAGCTTGTCAGCTCCATCGGCGGTCCAAGGCGGCAGTTTCCTACTTGAAACCCGCAAGCCTGAAGAAGTGTTCACGCCTGAGGACTTCAACGAACAGCAGGTCCTGATTGCGCAAACCGCTGAGGAATTCGCACAAAAAGAAATTGTTCCCAACATCGAGAAGATGGAGCACAAGGACTATTCCATTACTCGCGAGCTGCTGAAGAAAGCTGCTGAGTTGGGATTAAGCAGTGCGGAAATTCCGGAAGCCTACGGCGGCATGGAGCTGGACAAAGTTTCCGCGGCCATTATCGCCGATCATATCGCCAAATACGCGAGCTTCGCGACCACCTGGGGCGGGCACACCGGAATCGGCACTTTGCCGCTGGTGTATTTCGGAAACGAAGAGCAGAAGAAGAAGTATTTGCCGCGTCTCGCGTCAGGCGAAATTGTCGGCGCCTACGCGTTGTCAGAAGCGACTTCCGGATCGGACGCTTTGAACTGCCGCGCGCGCGCAGTGCTCTCACCCGACGGCAAGCATTACATTCTGAATGGCGAAAAAATGTGGATCACCAACGCCGGTTTCGCCGACCTGTACACGGTTTTCGCGAAGATCGACGGCGAGAAGTTCACCGCATTCTTAGTCGAGCGAACATTTCCCGGATTCTCCGTCGGCGCAGAAGAGCACAAGATGGGCATTCGCGGATCCTCGACCTGCCCAATCATTCTGAACGACTGCAAGGTCCCGGCTGAAAACGTGCTCGGCGAAATCGGACGCGGTCACATTATTGCTTTCAACATCCTTAATATTGGTCGATTCAAACTGGGCGCTATGTGCGTTGGTGGCGCGCGCGAATCGATGAACAACTCAATTGCCTATGCCAAACAACGCAAGGCGTTTGGAAAAGTCATCGCCGACTTCGGCTTGGTGCGCGAAAAAATCGCGAACATGGCGACGCTCGCTTACGTCGGCGAATCGACCGTATTTCGCACGGTAGGCATGATGGATGCCGCACTATCTGCAATCGACAAATCTGCCGCAGACGCAAATCGAAAAACCTTGAAGGCCATCGAGGAATACGCCGTCGAGTGCTCCATCATCAAGGTCTGGGCTTCGGAGATGCTCGACTATATCGTCGATGAAACGGTTCAAATCTACGCCGGCTACGGCTTCGTCGAGGAGTATCCAGCAGAGCGCGCGTATCGCGATGCGAGAATCAATCGCATTTTCGAAGGTACGAACGAGATCAATCGGCTGATCATCACCGGATTTCTGCTGAAACGTGCAATGGGCGGCCAGCTTCCCCTCATGCCGGCAATTAAGCAGTTGATGGATGAAGTGTTGGCCGGGCCGAGTGTTGGCGAGGAAGTTGAAGGTCCGCTCGCGGAGGAACAAAAGCTCGCCGCTTCCGCCAAGAAGCTCGGGCTATTCGCCGCCGGAGCCGCCACGCAGAAATACATGATGCAGATCGAGCAGCAACAGGAAATCATGGGCGCAATCGCAGACATGACCATGGAAGTTTATGCAATGGAATCGGCGCTGCTGCGAACGATGAAGATTGTGTCCACGCAGGGAGAAGCCACTACGGCCCTGCCTATCGCGATGACCCGAGTCTATCTATCACAGGCGATCGACAGAATCGAATCCGCCGCGAAGAAGATCATCGCCGACGTCGCGGAGGGTGACATGCTGCGGACGCAACTCGCGATCCTGCGGCGCCTCGCGAAACACGAGCCATACAACACGATCGCCTTGCGGCAACAGATTGCAGAAAAGATAATCGAGCGCGGGAAATATTCGATCGGGTGATCAGTACGCACGTCTGCTCCTGCTCTTTGACTCACTAATTTGCATGACTCACCGGATTTGTATGTACCATGTCGTTCCGAGGGGATTTATCCCCGAGGAATCTGCTGTTTGATTGCGCGAACAGCAGATTCCTCATGGTTAAAGCCATTCGGAATGACATCGCTAGTATGCAGTGAGCGACTGCAGGTTTCAGACACTTCCTAAAGGCGGCTTTCAAGTGAAACTAGCTCTGACAGCAGTCTCGATTTTGCTTTTCATCTTCTCGACGCAAGCACAGGAAAACACTCCCGACCCCGACTCCGCCACCTTCGATCCGGACGGCACCGCTCAGGTCACGCGCGTCGTTCCCATGCCAAGCGCGGTCAGCTCCGAAGCCCAGCAGTGGCTGAAGGAAATTGACCGCAACTCCCAGCCAGGTCAACGTGAGGAAACTCTCGCCGAAAGGCGCAAGCACACCGACGAATGGCGGGCCCACGACTCCGCCGAGGCCAAACGACTCTATCCCGTGAACATCGAAGAGACCACTACGGCTGGTGTCCGCACCGACATCATTACGCCACTCGCGCAGGCAAATAAGAATCGCGTACTCATCAACCTCCATGGTGGCGGCTTCAATTCCGACTCGGGCTCATTGATCGAAGGAATTCCGATCGCGAATCTCGCGAAGGTGAAAGTCGTTTCCGTCTATTACCGTCTCGCGCCCGAAAATCCTTTTCCAGCCGCGGTCGATGACGTGGTTGCCGTTTACAAGGAACTTCTGAAGAGTTACCAGCCCCGCAACATTGGGATCTTCGGGACCTCAGCCGGTGCAATTTTGACTGGTGAAGTCGCCTCGAAGCTCAAACAGGCGGGACTTCCCTTGCCCGGCGCGCTCGGAATGTTTTCAACGCTCGCCGATTTCAGCCGACCTTCTGAGTCACAGCAGCTCTTCTCACTGAATGGATTCCCCGGTAACTTCTCACCCCAAACTCGAGACCATCCACACGACGAGTTCTACGTTGGCAAGACCGATCCGAGAGATCCCGTGCTCTCGCCTTTGTTCGCCGATCTCCACGGTTTCCCCCCGTGTCTTCTGGTCACCAGCACGCGCGATCTGCTGCTGAGCAATACGTCGATGTTTCATCTCGCGCTACTACGCGCGGGAGTGAATTCTCAGTTGCTGGTGTTCGAAGCCCTGCCACACGCCTTCTGGTATCACTTTCAGTTACCGGAAACCAAAGAAGCGCTGCAGATGATGGCGGATTTCTTCGACGAGAAATTGGGCAAATAAGAATCAGCACTGGATTGGCGTTAGGGCGACCCGAATTGTTCTCCCATCAATGCGTCATCCCGAAACTCGGTGTAGTTCAGGCGAGTGAGGGATCTGGCATGCAGCTATGCGATCCATGTTGTCCGCAGATTTCACTCTATTCCGGTTCGGTTTTGCTCCTCGCAAGATCCCTCGTCCCGGCTGGTGAGTGCGCGGGACTTCGGGATGACGCCTATGCTTTATTTCCCAACGTCCTCCGGAGCAATCAACGCATAGCTCACAAATGCTACCGACTTGCTGTCCGGCGACCACGATGGCACATTGATCGTTCCCTGCCCGCCGAATAATTTGGCGAGGACAGTGATTTTCTTGTCTTTATCTGTGAGCGACATTAGCCGAAGCGTCACATCCTTATTCTCAGGATGTCCGGTTACATCGCGTTCGTAGGTCAGGAATACCATCCATTTGCCGTCCGGCGAAATGTGCGGGAACCAGTTGTTGTAGTCGTCCGAAAAAACCTGCTCCTGGTTGCTGCCATCCGGCTTCATGCGCCAAATCTGCATATGGCCAGTGCGCTCGGAGTTGAAATAAATGTACTGGCCATCGGGCGAATATTCTGGACCATCATCGAGGCCCTTTGCAGTGGTGATTCGAGTTTCGTCTCCACCTGCCGCCGGGATTGTATAGATGTCAAACTCGCCGTTGCGCTGACCGACGAACGCGAGCGTTCTGCCATCAGGCGACCAGCCGTGCCAGTACGATGGGCCGCTTTGCGTGATACGCCGCGGCGTGCCGCCTGCAATGGGTACGATGTAAACGAGCGAATCGTGAGCCGCCGCACCGTTCGCTGATTTTGTCTCCTGCGCGTTGTCGCTGATCGCAATCTGTGTTGAGTCCGGCGAGATGCCGTGATCGTTGTTGCAGCGGGTAGCAAAGCCGGTGTCAAGTTCAGTGGGATTTCCACCACTCACTGGCAGTTTCTGCAATCGCCCGTTTTGATTGAACAGAAAATACGATCCGTCATGCGCCCAGTTCGGCGCCTCGAATCTTCCTTCTGAGAAATACACGACCTGACGGTCACCTGAACTGATCGGCACCGTTTCAAGCGTGCTGTACAGAACTGGTGCTGCGTTCGAAGGCTGCAAACTCTTGAGTTCCACATTCGAGAACGCCGCTCCCTCAACCGCGTTGTTATCATGCGAGCACACGCCGATGCCGACGTAGAATTCGCCTTCCAGCGGCAGGCGAATAGATTCGCCATCGTAAACCGGCGCGCGATCTGCACTAGGCACAAGGGACATAACGGCGTAGTTGCCGCGGCGTGTCAGCCGCAGGAAAGCGGTGGCAGCTTTAATTGGATATCGATTGTTTCCGCTTGCAAATATAAGGTCCGCAGTTGCCGTTGTGGCAGACCTCACTTCGCGAGTAGGCCCGCCTTTTTCTTCGCGATACTGCATCGCCAGCAGCCCATTCCCGTGCAGGGCAATGTCCACATAAACCGAATCCGGATCAAGCGACTGCCGAAAAATCAGAACAGCCTTCTTATGTTCGTTACCCTGCGAATTGGAAAGTCCAACAAGCGCGGTCAATTCCACATCGCCCGACATCTTCTTCCACGCGAATTGAAACGCATCCTGCGTGGCCCACATATTGGTTCCGCTGCCGCGCAAAGTGTAGGTTCCAGTTTTTGCATCGAAAGTAGTCGATCCCGCGTGAAGCACGGAACCGACGTCGGCGTGATCGGTAAAGATTCCGACTGGTTGCTGCGCGTCAGCAGTGTGGCGCAAGGAAACCGCCAGCAACAACACGAAGCCGAATCTCCACATGGCACTCTCCTTCGAAGCAGGAAACCAAACTTAGAGACTGAGATTCACGTTGTCAAATTTGCGGAATGGAACGTCAGATCGCCCGATGACCCGATCACCCGATGTAACTCGGTGTAAACTGACTTCTGCTCGCAAGATCATTGGCCCCGTAGCTCAACTGGACAGAGCATCGGTCTTCGGAACCGAGGGTTGGGGGTTCGAGTCCCTCCGGGGTCGCCAGGTCTTCGGCGCAATCCCGCGTCGCATTACGACGGTAACTGCGAGCGGCCCTTCCTCATTGACCGCAAATCCTTCTCCTTCTTAAATTTCTACACAGGGGGTTGTCATGAAGGACATCCACGAGGTCCTGCGGCGCAAGCAGGCCAAATATGCCCAACTGGGCAAGCAGATCGAGATGTTGCAGCAAGTCGCCGAAAAGCTGCGCGAAGTGGCGCCCCTGCTCGCGGAAAACGACGATGACGACTCCGCCATCCTCGAGGCCGATGAGCCAACCGCTGTGGCACCACCGCGCGCTGCATCTGCGGCTGCCAGTTCCCCGAGTTCAAGCCAGTCAACTTCTGCGAAACCGGCGACCCGTCCTATGTCTCCGCGCTGGCCGTAATCCAGAAACCCGGGAACGGCAGGTCTTCACCTCGCCTGCGGCTTCCATTGGTTCAGAAATTCCAACAAATCTTCCGGCCCCATCGCACGGGCACGTTCGAATTCGCCATTCTTCTGGCTGTAGAGTAACTTTCCATTCGAATCGAGTACGGCGATGGCGGGAATCCCGCGCTTCATCGGAACCTGGTATTCACTCATCAGGTCCTGGTTCTTGTCGCCGGTGCCCACATCCACATGCACCACCTGAAAATTAGATTTCAAGACCGGCGCAATATCGGGCCGCGCAAGCGCCTTGTCAAGGACATGGCAGTCATAACACCAGTCCGCACCAAACACGACCAACACGCGCTTGTGAGTTCTTGTAGCTTCCGCGATCGCTTCGTGAATCTCTTTCCGCGCGCCACTCGCTGCCGGATACAGCTTCTCCTCGATCGACAATGGTTGTTCCAGCTTGCGCGCGTCCGTCCGCTGCACAGCAACTAGTTTCCATGTAGTTCCCTGCTGCTGCCACAATTGCGACTCGAGTACATAGACAGTGCGCAGCGGCGGCGCTGGCGTGACAGTTGCCTGGAACGTGACTTGCCGCACACCGGGTTGCGGTGAGGCGGACTGGGACACGGTCAACGAAACGCGTCTCGCTCGCAATCCCGCCCAGAACGCCGCGTCTTCATCCGCCGAAATATCAGACTCCGACTTGGTGACCACACTGACGTGCGCTGCAGGCTGGGTGCTGTAAAGGCTTTTCACGGTTGCTGCATTCCCTGACACAACCGCCGCCTTCCAGCGTTGTAGCGGAGGAAAGGTGTTCGCCGTCTGCGCAAGAGCTGGGTCTAAGAGCACCGGGGTTAGAAGGAGACAAACCATTCCTAAGAAGAACCGGGCCACGAACTCTGATTTCAAAGTCATAACTGGCTACAGCAAGTATAAAGAACTGCCTCGTCGGGTTGCCTGGATACGAGGGCCCGATACTGCCTCGGTAATCAGGTATCGAGGGTATTGAGTTTAAGAGCTATGCCACTTGCATAATAAGGTCTGCTGGGGCGTTCTCTTTCTGCACTTTGCGAACAGCCTTACGCTTGCCTATGTCTGTACGCGTTCTCATCGCCGACGA
>DAIPJJ010000219.1:0-6794 GCA_036770325.1 Terriglobales bacterium | reverse complement strand
ACCTTGGCGCCCTTTGCGATTAAGAGCAGTGGCTACGTGAGGCTCAACTCCTGTGCGACTTGCTCCCACTCTGCCAGAAGCTCCTGCAAGCGGGTGCGACTTGCCTCAAGCTCACGGCCCAGCCGTGCCGTCTCTTCCGCGCTGACGAACACCAGCAATGAGTTCTCGCATGAGGAGATTGAATTTTCGAGTGCGGAAATCTCTCCTTCCAATCCCTGCGCGCGATCTTCCAGTTGTTTTCGCTTTATCGGATTGATGCGTTTGGATGACTTGTTGCCGTTCGCAGGCGCGGCAGACACTGGAATTTCCCGACCTTCGTTTTCTGAGATGGTATCTTTTGCCGCCGCCGACACCTGCTTCTGCAGCTTCTCTGCCCCGCCTTGCTTTCGCCAGAGAAAATCCTCGTAATTTCCCGGATAGGGTTCCACCCGTCCTCCGCCAATCTCAAACACCCGCGTCGCAAGTTTGTCGATAAAGTAACGATCATGAGAGACAAACACCACCGTGCCCGTGTACTTACTCAGCGCCTCGAGCAGCACATCTTTTGCTCGGAGATCGAGATGGTTCGTAGGTTCATCGAGCAGCAGGAAATTCGCCGGACGGAGCAACATTCGTAAAAGCGCATAGCGATTGCGCTCGCCACCGGAAAGCACCCCGATGCGCTTGAACACGTCATCTCCAGAAAACAGAAAGCAGCCAAGCAAATTCCTTAAGTCTGTCTCTCGCGATGACGGCGCCGCGCGGCCAAGATCGTCCAGAATTCGCGCCTCCTGATCGAGTTCCTTGTACTGGTCCTGAGCGAAATAGTCGGATTGCACGTTGTGGCCCAGGCGATATTCGCCGCCGCTCAGCGGCTCGGTTCCGGTGAGCAGTTTGATCAGCGTCGATTTGCCGGCTCCATTCACCCCGACGAGCGCAATCCGGTCTCCCCGCTCGATCATGAAATTCACGTCGCGGAAAACCTCTTTTTCACCGTACGACTTTGCCACCTCTGCGAACTCCGCTACAACCCTGCCGCTCGGTTTCGGCTGCGGAAAGGAAAAATGAATCGTGCGTTCCTCTTCCGGCAGTTCGATCCGCTCCATGCGCTCGAGTTCCTTTATCCGGCTCTGTACCTGCTTGGCTTTGGTCGCCTGGTACCGGAACCGATTGATGAATACCTCGAGCTGTTCTATTCGTTCGCGCTGGTTCCGGTATGCGGCCTCCAACTGCTCCTGCCGTTGGGTCTTCTGCGCCAGGAATTTCTCGTAGTTTCCGCTATAGGTCCATGTCTTCTTGTTCCAGATTTCAACGATGCGGTTGACCGTCACATCGAGGAAATATCGATCATGGGAAATCAGCACGAACGCGTATGGGTATTCGGACAAATATTGTTCCAGCCAGTTCCGCGACTCGAGGTCAAGATGGTTCGTGGGCTCATCGAGCAGCAACAGATTGGGTTTTTGCAAGAGCAGCTTGGCGAGTGCAATACGCATTTGCCATCCGCCGGAAAATTCGTCCGTTTGCCGATGCCAGTCTTCTGTGCGGAAACCCAAACCGGAAAGTACCGTCCCTACCTGCGCTTCAATCGCATAGCCATCGTGCACCTGAAATTCATGCTGAATCTGGTGATATCGGTCCGCCACTTGCTCGTATTCCGCCGAAGTATGATCAATCTCCGACATGCGCGCCGTGAGATGTTCAAGCTCTTGCTCCATGTCACGGAGCCTCGAAAAGACCGACAAGCACTCATCAAACACAGTCTTACCGGAAAGTGTCAGACCATCCTGCGGCAGATATCCTGCGCTAATGCCCTTCGCCACGCTGACGGAGCCGTAGTCAAGTGTCTCCAATCCGGCGAGAATCTTTAGAAATGTCGATTTCCCGGTGCCGTTCGCGCCAACCAGACCGACGCGATCACGCGGGGTAATGAGCAGATCTGTGCCTTCGAACAGAAGCTTGTGGCCATAACGCTTCCCGGCTGAACTGAGTTGGATCATTGATACTTCAATGTTCTCATGGATTGCAGCAGGTCCGTGCTGCG
This sequence comes from Terriglobales bacterium, assembly GCA_036770325.1. Classification (GTDB taxonomy): domain Bacteria; phylum Acidobacteriota; class Terriglobia; order Terriglobales; family Acidobacteriaceae; genus Gp1-AA145. The sequence continues at coordinate 4,771 of DAIPJJ010000219.1, read as the reverse complement.
TTGAGATGGATGGTTAAAATTGTCGGCTGCGATTAAGTGGCGTACTCGTGTTGCGTGTTGCGCATGGTGTGAAGAATGGTCGAGAGCACGTTTTCATCACCCATCGCGGTATTAATCATCACGTGATAAAGCGATCGTGTGGGCCAGTCTGCGCCGAAGTAGTGCTTCACAAAAAGTATTCGTTCGCGGTCCACACTGTCGACCAAGTCTTCGGCCTCACGCAGGTTCGTGCCTGCCTCTTGAATACGCCGCAGTTTTTCAGCGCGCGGAGCATAGAGAAACACGTGAAATACATCAGGCCTTTCACGCAGAAAATATGGCGCTCCCCGCCCGACAATCACGCAGTTCCCACGTTCGGCGAGCTCGCGCATTACCTGCTCACCCACTTCGACCATGCGGTCCGGCCCAAAGGGCGGCCGTTCCAGGTCAGCGCGCCGCTCATAACTGCCGCGCCAGAATACTTTGACTAACTTTTGGAAGCCGCTATCGACTCGCTCTTCGCAGACAGAGACTGTAGAAGGGTCCACATTGGCGACGCGTGCGATCTCGGCGGTCAGTTCCTGGTCCCAGAGCTTCCAGCCGAGTTGTGCGGCGAGCTTGCGGGCAATTTCAGCCGCTCCGCTTCCGTATTCCCGCTCGATGGTGATAACTCGGTACACGGTGACCTGAGCTCCAGCAGGCGCTTACACTGCAAACCTCATTCGTCGCTGCAACTCTAACGCAACCAAACCTTCGGTTCAACTGACATTCCCGGCCGAAGCACATGCTGACGCGTCTCGCCGCGGTCGAATGTGATCTTCACTGGGATGCGTTGCACGACCTTCACGAAGTTTCCGGTGGCGTTTTCCGGCGGCAACAGGCTGGTGATGGAACCGCTCGCTCCGGCGATGCTATTCACATGTCCCTTGTAGTCCTTGCCGGTCGTATCAACATTGATTGTCACTTGCTGGCCGACTCGCATGTTGCGGAGCTGGGTTTCTTTAAAGTTCGCAGTCACCCAGATGTCATCCAGGTTGATGATCCGCATGAGTTCCTGCCCGGGCTGCACGTTCTGCCCGACCTCCACAGTGCGGTTGGTGACGTATCCATCAACCGGGGAGACCACGGTCGTATATTGCAAATTCAGTTGTGCGGCATCCAACTCGGCTTTCTTTTGCTCTACCAACGCTTCGGCTGATTGCGCTCGCGAGCGAATTGCGGCGACCTGTTGCGGACCTGTCTGTGCTGACCGCAGGTTCGCTTCGGCTTGCGTGACCCGGCTCTCGGCCGCTTTTACCTGCTGCTGCGCGGCTGCAACTCCTGCACGCGCGGCATCGACGCTTGCCCCCCCGGCCTGAGCTGCGGCATACGCCTGATCGTATTGCTGCTGCGAAATCTCCTGCTTCGATACAAGTTGCTTATATCGTGCGAGGTCATTCTGTGCCTTGACATTGTTTGCGTCAGCCTGCACCAGTTGAGCATTTGCTGCATCCGTTTGCTGCCGTGCCGCGAGCAGGTTCGCCTGCGCTGCCGCGACTTCGGCCGCGGCTGATGACATTTGACTGCTTGTGCTGGCAGAAGTGATGGGTACGTTTACACCTGCCGCCTTCGCCTCAGCAACCGCATTGTCATAATTCGCCTTTGCCTGCGCCACCAGGACTTGATAGTCACGAGGGTCGATCTGCAGCAATTTTTGACCTACGCTGACGTGCTGATTGTCTTCAACAAAAAGCTGCTGCACATGCCCACTGACCCGCGCGCTCACCGGATTGAGATGCCCGTCAATCTGCGCATCGTCCGTAGATTCATAACTGCTGAAATATCGCCACAGGAAAAAACCCGCTACCAGCAGCACAACAATTCCAACGATCACAAACATGCGAAACCGCGGATTGCGTGAACGGAACTGTTTCCACTTCAGGTCCCGCTCAGAAAGCGAAGCCCGCCCCTGTGGCGCCTCGGTTTGGGGTGTCCGCTCCTGAGTTTCAGTTTGCTGTGCCATAGTTCATTTACCTTTGCTTTCCAGGAACTGCCTCACGCCCTCTTCCGCAAAACCAATCGCTCGCGCCAGTGATACCTTCGCAACGTTGTGCGAGTAGAGACTGCCAATGTAATTCTCATTTGCAGAAGCCAGGGCGTCCTGTGCTTCGACGACCTCCAGATTGTCCGTCACTCCTGCCGTAAACCGGTCGCGCGCCTGCACCAGCGTCTGATTTGCAAGATCGAGAGCGGCCCTGGCAACCTGCACCTGCTCCGAGGCGGCAGACAGATCCAGCAACGCAGTGCGCACGTCGTAGTCGATTTGTGCGCGGAGATTCTCGAGTTGCTGCCGGTTTTGCCGGAGTTGCGCTTCTGCTTCGAGAGCATCCGCACGCGAGCGCCCACCCGCAAAGATTGGGATTTCGAGAGTCGCGCCCGCAAGAAAAACGCCGTGCGAGTTGCCCACGTTTACACCCGCAGCGCCGTAATTCCCCGAAAACTCGAGGCTCGGATAGTGTTCCGCCGTTGCCGCATGCCGAAGCTGCTCCGCTGCTAATACCTGTTGCGCCGCAGCCTGATAATCGGGACGCGATGTATAAGCACGTTGCAGCGCCTGATCTAAGCCCATGGGCGTCAGCGGCTGATACGGCTCCTGATCGGTCAAATTAAATTCCTGCCCTGGGGGCAGCCCGATAGTCCGCGCCAAGGACAATTTCTGCTTCGCATAGTTGTTGCGTGCCACAATCAACTGTTGCTGCCGATTTTGAAACTCCACCTGCGCACGCAGTGTGTCGATCGCCGGGGACACTCCTGCTGTTTGCTGATCTTTTGCCTTATTAAAGAGCGCTTGCGCTGTTTCAACTTGTGCCTGCGCCGCATCGACTCGGGCCGCAGCAGCAATCGTCAGCAGATATTCATTTCCCGTCGCCAGGACCACCAGTTCCCGGGCGCTCTTGTAGTTGTACCGGACGGCCGCTTCGTTTGAGCGCGCACTGCGCTCGCGCTGGATCTGGTGCCAGTCAAACAGAGTCGCGGTCGCATAAAAACGCGCATCGAAAATGCCGATTGGCCCAACTACATTCGGGATCCCAGGAAAATTAGACCGGAACCCGAGTGCCGCGAGATCGATCTGCTGTGCACTCTGCGTTGCCGCTGCACTTACGTTCGGGAGCAGGCGGCTCAACTCTTCCCATTTTTTTCCGCGTGCCGCAAGCGAACTATCACTAGCCAAGAGCAGTCCCAGATTGTTTCTTAATGCGCGGTCGAGTGCGTCCTTGAATGACAGGGGTAGAACCGTTCCAGTAGCTTTCCCCTCGGGAACACTACTCAGAAACGGACTCTGGCTTGTGCTGGAAGTGGCCGGTGTACTTGGTTCGTAGTTGCTGGATTCGTTCTCCGAAGGGCTTTGTTGCTGCGAACTCTGCCCACTCCCTTGTTGCATTTGACCCGGCGCCACCACTGGAAACGCAACCATGAGCAAACCACCAGACAACGCCAATACTCCCGTAAATCGTGCTCTCTTGCAGGATGATTTCATCGTGCTCAGGATTTCCAGAATCGGGCAGGCTCTCGGCAGCAAGCTCTATGGATTCATGTGCCCGTGTTATAGATGCAAATGATTGTACCTGCGACAGTGCAGCCGGGCTAAATAGAAGGTCTAGTTGCGGGGAAGAAAGATGCTGAAACAGGTTCCGTGCCGGTCGCCGGTGCGACTCTTAACGTGAATGGAACCGCCATGTTTCGCGATGATGCCCTGGCTTACCCACAGCCCAAGGCCGGTGCCTTTTTCTCCCTTGGTGGTGAAAAAAGGATGGAACAACTTCCGGCGGGTTTCCTTACTGATGCCGGGGCCGTCGTCCATAATGACAACGCGGATTCCCTTCCGGTCAGGGTTTCTCCAATCTGCTGAGTCGCGCAAGTGGAACCGCAGCATAGTTCCCTGGATTGCGACCGCATCGATCGCGTTCGCGATCAGATTGGCAAATACTTGCCGCAGTTCTCCTGAGACTCCGGTCACTCTGCCGGGAGAATCGAACTGTTTCTCAACTTTCACTCCCAATGACTGGATCTGTCGATGATAAAAACTCAAAATGGTGTCAATCATCTCCGCGAGGTTCACCGCCCCAGGGGTCGTATCGCGTTCACGATACAGCCCGAGTGTGCTGCGTGTGATCTGCCCGATCCGGCGGACTTCGTCTTCAGCGATTTTTAAGTACCCGCGAGCCGTCTCATCAAGCCGCCCATTGCGCGAAAGCAAATAAAGAACATTCGTTACCGTTTCCAGCGGATTATTGATCTCGTGCGCGATAGTTGCTGCCATTCGTCCCGCAACCGCCAGCCGCTCGGAATTCCTCAGCGCTTCTTCGGCCATTCGCGTCTGGGTGATGTCGCGCGCAATCGTCGATGCCGCGATCACTTTTCCTTCGGAATCATGCACGGGAGAGATTGTTAGTGAAACGTGTAATGTCCGTTCATCCTTCGTACGCCGTGTAGTCTCAAAGTGCTCCAGCCGTTCTCCCCGCCGTAGTCGTTCTAAGATTTTGTCCTCTTCGTCCGGACGCTCTGGCGGTAAGAGTACAGAAATCTTGTTTCCAATCACCTCGTCGGCTCGATAGCCATACATACGCTCTGCCGCTTTGTTCCAGGTCATAATGACGCCATCAAGCGTTTTGCTCCAAATCGCATCATCCGTGTCCTCGACGATCGCAGCAAGCAACGTTTGTAGCGGAATGCTTTCTGCGCGTCCGGAGACTTGCACAGGCGGCTGTCCGTAGGCATTTAGGAGTTCCTGCACTAGATCCAGGAATTGTTC
>DAIPJJ010000305.1:0-2557 GCA_036770325.1 Terriglobales bacterium | reverse complement strand
CTCATTATGAATTGCCGCCAGTGGGTGGTTGACGTCATCCTCGTACAGACGCCCTCACGCTGACAGCTTGCAACAAAGTCGCGGTCAAACAAATTCACTTCGTACGACCAATTCTGAGAGCTGAATCTAGTGCTCTTCGGCCACTGCGCCCGCCAGATACACCGTCGTTAAAAGAACAAAGATGTACGTCTGGAGTAAGGACACGCCAATGTGCAGCCCGAGAAACAGGATGGGAATTCCTATGGGCACCAACGAGAAAAACACCATGGTCACGAGATCACCGGCAAACATGTTCGCATAAAGACGGATGGTAAGAGACATGACGCGGGCCAGATGACTGACCATCTCGATGGGTAACATCAGAGGCGCGAGCACAGGCATAGGCCCGGCAAAGTGCTTCGCGTATTTGAGTACGCCCTGGCGCTTGATTCCCTGCACGTGGTAGTAGAAGAACGCGACGATCGCACAGCCCAGGGGAACAGCAGGGGCGGCCGTGGGTGATTCGAAGCCGGGAATCAAACCAATAAGATTGCAAATGAGAATGAACAAGGTCAGCGTCACCAAAAACGCCGTGAAGCCTTCACTATGATGGCCGATAATCTCACTGCTCTGCTGCTGAATGAATGTCTCTGTACTTTCAATGACGTGTTGCAATGCTCCCGGCTTTTCAACCGACAGGCGAGAACGGACAATCACGAACAATGCAATCAGGAAGAGGAGAACCAAGACCTCCATGGCGACAGAATTTGGGATCGGAGCCGAAGGATCAGCCGGATTGACGTGAAGAGACCGCAGCAGCGCGGTCACAGGCCCAGCCAGCAGGTAGTTCAGGAACTTGGTAAACCAGAGTTGTTCAGCCATGCATCATGATTCCCGAGTTTCTATTTTCAAATTGGCCCTGCACGACACACTTGTCTTCCATGGACAGTACTGCTCGAGGAAAGTCCTAATATATCATAGGCTTAAGCTCCGCCGGCGTTGCGTGGAGCGGGACAATCAGAACGGATATTTTCCCGTGATGTAAGCCTCCAGCTGCTGGATGGTTCCTTCCTGCTCGGAGATGATCCATTTCACCAAATCACCGATTGAAATGACTCCCACGACGCGATCGTTCTCACAGATGGGAAGATGTCGAATCCGGTTCTTGGTCATGATGGTCATGCAGTCGTCAACGGTGTGGTTGCAGCTCACGAAAATGACGGGAGAGGTCATGATTTCGTTGACCAGAGTCTCCTTGGAAGATCTGCCCTTGAGAACAACCTTGCGAGCGTAGTCGCGCTCGGAAATGATGCCCACCAACTTGTAGTCCTCGGAGATGACCACCAAGGCGCCCACTTCCCTCTCGGCCATTCTTTCGATGGCTTCGTAGACGGACTGATTGGGGGTGACTGACCAGATGTCTCTGGCCTTTGCGTTGAGGATCGTATTGATTGTGTCGTTGAGTCTTGGCATTCTCGAACTCCAGCCCCAATTGCTCACCCGGTCCAAAATGCCTACGGGTGGGCTTAGGCTCGGTACGACTCGTGGCGCATTATATCGCGTGACTAAGCGCCTCGGCGGAGCGCCACATACATCTCGTATGCGCCTTCGCAGATAATTCCTGCGACAGGCAAGAAGATGCCCGCCAGCAGTCCGTAAAGGCTTCCCGGCGAAATTTTGAATATGAGGTAGGCTCCGAGCGCAATCAGAAAATAGCGCAAGAGAAAACGCAGGAAAGCGCCTTGTCCCGACTGTCTCTCGCCCGTGTTGGTGACCTTGTCGGCCAGGGCACTGACGACGCGCTTCAGCCAATAAAAATTCAGGTAGGCGATGGCGCATCCGGCGGCAAAACCGAGGGCCAGCCGCCATCCGAAACGAAGCCAACAGGCGAGCGTGAGGGCGAAGGCAAGAGCGAGCATGAAGCGGCGAATGCGCTCGAGGGCGCCGGAATAGAACCGCTCAGAGGCTTCTAGTTCCACGCGTCGTCCTCTGCTGCGCCGGAAGCGAGCGCGTTTCCCGCGGCGATCCCGTATTTTTCTTCCAGAAACCTCTGCAGATCGTTGGGAAGTACGAGCGCCAGTTCCTGCCAGGTAAGCATTTTGCAGCGGCGGCGCAGGTCGCCGAGCTTCACGCAGCGCATGATGGCGTACCAGGCTTCCATGAGGTCGGGACGGCGCGCGTCCGCAATCACGCAGAACGAGCAGGCGTGCGCGTGGGCGGCGAGGACGTTGCGAATCAATTGGTACGAGAGATAGCGGTCACCGAGGCGAGGAAGCGCCCGGGGGTCAAAGATCTGGCAGAAATCGCGATAGGTCTCGACAATTTCTTTCTTTTTGGTTTGGAAGTCGGATTCGGTGAGCTTCGATTCGACAAGAAGGTCGCCGAGTTTCATATCGACTTCGGTGCGATCGAATTTGTTTCCGAGCAGCGGGATGCGGGCTTTGAACCCGAATTGAGGGGTGAGCTCCGGGTTGACGCCGAGCATGTGGAGAACCGGAGTTTGCGCGAGCGTGGCGGGATAACAGAAGACGTTCATGAGCAGCGCCGTCAGGCCGGCGGTGCCCGCCGCGACGAGGAC
>DAIPJJ010000024.1:0-30426 GCA_036770325.1 Terriglobales bacterium | reverse complement strand
ACGCTATTTCTGGACGAAATCGGCGACATGCCGCTCGCGATGCAGGCCAAGCTTCTGCGCGTGCTCGAAGAAAGCGAAGTCGAGCGAATCGGCGCAACCAAGCCGGTGCAGGTCGATGTTCGCGTGATCGTGGCTACGCACCGCGATCTGCAATCACTGGTTCGCGATGGCAAATTCCGCCAGGACCTATTCCATCGCGTTTATGTTTTTCCGCTCTCGTTGCCGCCGCTGCGTGAGCGGCGGGAGGACATTCCGTCTCTCATCGAGCATTTCGCGGCACAGGTTTGCGCTCAAAACAACTGGAAACCCGTTCAGTTCAACGCTGAGGCTATTCGTGCTCTGCAGCAATACCCGTGGCAGGGAAATGTGCGCGAGCTGCGCAACATGATTGAGCGTCTCATGCTGCTCGCCACCGGGAATGAGGTTGACCTCGAAACTGTTCGCCTCGTGCTTGCACCCACGACTGAAGCTCAAACCAGCAGCGCATTTTCGGGCACCCTCGCCGAGCGGGTTGAGAAATTCGAGCGAGAGGTGCTTCTCACTGAACTGAAGCGCTCCGGCTTTCACATGACAAACGCCGCCAAAGCGCTGGGGCTTGAACGCAGCCATCTCTACAAAAAAGCCGAGCAGTTGGGAATTGATTTGAAAAAGGAACGCCGCGAAGAAGAACCGTGACTCTCGTCCGCGCTACCAGGCGCGGAAATTGTCCACCAGCCCGACTTCACCTCGCCGCAATTCATTGTGACGCCGGCGCACGGAAACATGGCGCTTGATCAGCGTCTGCAGGCGATATTTGTCGTCATCGTGAAGCGTCGTGAATTTGAAGGGCTGCCGGTCCCACGCCACAGGCGCAAGCATCTGCGCCTCGCCCGCAATGCAGCCTTTGCCGCTGAAGAACATCAGCTTGCCGACTGCTCCGGGCTGCACCGGACGCTGCAGGCTCAGCAGGCCGCCGGTGACTGAAAGCACTTGCAGTTGTGCCGCGCAGCGCACCCCGCCGGCGAACCGGACGACTACGGGTGTTTTTTCGTCAAATCCGATGCGCTCCGGCCGTTCACGAAATTCACTCTGAGGGGCGTAGGGCATAAAGAGATTATCGACATATTTCGGCCATTCCGTGAGATTACCGAAGTCGGCCAAATGCCGCGTCAATAGGCCAATCCCGAGGAAAACAGGCTCGCGCCTGCGCTATCGGCCAAAATCCTGAAATACCCAAAATTGCTTGTAGGATCGAAGAAGTACTTTGCGAGCTGTACTGTTCCCAAGCATAATGTTGCACCGTCGGATAAAAATATTTATGCGCAAAGAGACTAGTCGTCGCGATTTTCTGAAGATCTCAGGTTTAGGTGCTGCCGCTTTGGCTGGCAGTGAAGCACTCATGCCCATTGCTGCCGATGCGAGTCCCGCCTCAGGTGAAATTTCTGTTTGGACTACTGACGAAAAGCAGCGTTGCGCGCCCGGACCTCCAGTCTCTTGGAAGTCTGGCGCCACATCTTCCGGTGCGACGATTACGCTTGATCCGGCAAAGAAATTTCAGCCGATCCTCGGCTTCGGCGCTGCATTCACTGACGCCGCCTGCTATACATTCAACCGCCTCGATCTCCCAGTGCGCGAAAAACTCTTTCACGAGCTTTTCAGCCCGACCGAAATGAACTTCAACGTCTGCCGTACGTGCATTGGCGCGAGCGACTATTCGCGCGAAGCCTACACCTTCGACGAAGGCGAGCCTGATCCTGACCTGCAGCGCTTTTCCATTGAACACGACCGTGCTTACATTCTGCCCATGCTGCGAGAAGCGCGAAAGGCGAATCCTGACTTATTTCTGTTCTCCTCGCCCTGGACCCCGCCCGGCTGGGTGAAGTCGAACAAGTCGATGCTGGGCGGAAACATGCAGCGCAGGTACATGCCTTCGTACGCGAATTATTTTGTGAAATTCCTGCAGGGTTATGAAGCCGAGGGCGTGCCGGTGCAAGCCGTCACCGTTCAGAACGAAGTCGATACCGACCAGGACGGCCGCATGCCGCAGTGCACCTGGCCCATGGAGTACGAAGCTGATTTTGTTCGAGGGCAGCTCGGCCCGGCGTTTGAACGAGCCGGCATCAAAACGAATATATGGATCATCGACCACAACTACAACCTCTGGGGACGGGCGCTCGGTGAGCTCGAGACTCCCAACGTTCGCAAGTACACCAATGCAATCGCCTGGCATGGCTACGTCGGGCAGGTCGAGTGGATCGATCGCGTGCAGGCGGTGTATCCCGACGTCGAAATGTACTGGACTGAAGGCGGCCCCGATTACACTTTTCCGGATTACATGACCGATTGGACGAAGTGGAGCACAACGTTTACCGGCATCCTGCGTCACTGGTGCCGTGCCATTACCGCATGGAATTTCGCACTCGATGAAGTTGGCAAACCAAATATTGGGCCATTCAATTGTGGCGGGCTCGTGCAGGTGCACTCACAAACCAAAGAACTTTCCTACAGCGGACAATACTGGGCCTTCGCGCACTATTCACGATTCATCAAACGCAACGCCCGCCGTTTTGACTCACAAGGTGACGTGAAGGTGCTCCATGCTGCTTTCGAAAACCCCGATGGCAAACGCGTGCTCGTACTGACGAACACCGGCCCGGCGCAGACCGTTACGGTCAGCCTCGGCGGTCGAAGTGCATCCTTCGCGATGAATGGGAATTCTGTAGCCACGTTGCGGTGGAGCTAGTCAGCCGAATCGAAACCTTGGTAATACCAGCATTCTCGCCTTTTGCCGATTAAGTATTGGCAGAGTATCGGCACCGTCTGAAATATGTGCGGCCGGCGTCCGGTAGTCGAATCCCATGGCTTGCGACGAATTCAAAATTCTGGTCGCGGATGATTCCCCGATCTACACCGCACTGGTCACGCAGGCGCTCTCGTCGCAACCATGCTCACTTCTCTTCGCAAGAAATGGAAGTGAGGCTCTCGAAGTTTTTTCGCAACATCGTCCGCCGCTGGTCATCACCGATTGGGAAATGCCGCAGCTTACCGGGCCCGAACTCTGCCAGCGCATACGCAAAGAATTCCCCGACACCTATACATACCTGATGCTGCTCACCAGCAGCATTAATAAAGAAACCGTGGTCGCGGGCCTCACCTCTGGCGCTGACGACTACCTGACCAAGCCATTCCACGCCGGTGAACTTGTTGCCCGAGTTGGCGTTGGCAGAAGAATTATCGCGCTGCAGCGCGAAGTCGAAGCCAAGAACCGCCAGCTTCAGGAAATGGCGCTGACCGACGCGCTCACCGGCTTACCCAACCGCCGCGCCATCGATCTGTGGGCCTCACATGAGCTGAGCGCCGCGGCACGGCACGGATTTCCGGTATGGCTCGCAATGGCCGATGTGGACCACTTCAAGAAAATTAATGATACATATGGCCACGCGGCTGGTGATTTTGTGTTGCGCGGCGTTGCCGAAATTTTGAAAAAGAACATGCGCAGCTCAAATGTGTGCGCTCGCATTGGCGGAGAGGAGTTCCTGCTCATCCTCTCTCATGTGGAAAGAAACAATGTCGAGATCGCAATCGAGCGCATCCGGAGCATTCTCGAGCAACAGGATTTCAGGTTTGCGGACGCAACTATTCGCGTAACGGCAAGTTTCGGTGTTGCCGGCTTCAACAGCGCTCACTCGGCAGATTTCAGTAGACTCGCCGCGGAGGCGGACGCTGCTTTATACCTGGCGAAGCGAAAAGGCCGCAACCGGATCGAATTCAGCGACACACGCCCGCAGAGATCGGCTCTCGCTTCCGGGGCCTCGTGTGCCCTGTAATTCACCTTGGTGCTTTTGGGAACTTCACGCGTCTGGGCGTGCTTTTGCGGGTAAGGCTTTGGTCAAACGAAAAAGACTTTAACCGCAAAGATCGCAAAGCTTAGCGCAAAGATCGCAAAGCTTAGCGCAAAGCTCGCAGAGAATCTTTCCTGCACTTCTGCTCGGCGCGATCACTTTGCCCAGGCCAACCCATCCGCGCTCTTGCCCGCATCGATCGGCTTCACGTTCCAATCGCCAAGCTGAATTGCGGCAACTTTCTGACTCTGGTCGCACGAAACAAATGCGGATTTTCCATCCGGAGTGATCAAGACCTCCTGCGGCGCCGGCGGAACGTTGATGGTCTTGGTCAATTTCAAATTCGCCAGATCGATCACTGCTACACCGTTCGCGCTCGGCATCGCGACCAGCAGCGATTTTCCGTCCGGAGTCGAAGCCGAGCCATATCCTTCTCCGGGTAAGTCGATCCAGCGGTCAACCTTATTGCTTTTGGCGTCAATTACGGCAAGCCGCGGCTTTTCCGTGTCCGAAGTAAATACCCATCGTCCGTCAGGCGAAACGGAAATCCGCTGCACATGGTGCGCTACAGGAATCACAGCCTGAGTTTTTCGCGCCGTCAAATCGAGCACAGAAACTGTTCCCGGCCCAACATTTGCGGTGTATCCGTGAAGCCCATCCGGACTGATCGCGAGCATGTGCGACTCCGGCTGCCCAGTTGGAACGCTGCCGACAATCTTGAAGGTGTGCGGATCGATAACCGCGACGGCTTTGTCGAGTTCGGTGGTGACGTAGAGCAAACCATCTTTCGGCCCGAACATCGGGCAGTGCGGGCGCACGCCGTGCCCGAAATCAACCGTGTGCACGACCTTTTGCTGTTTGAGGTCGATCACGTCCATCGTGCTGCCGTCGGTGCCGGGCTGGCCTACGCCAGAGTTTCCATAGATGGGAACGAACGCGAGCTTCCCATCGGGCGAAGCTATGACTTCATGGCCAGTAACGCCGGTTTCAGCGACAGTAGTGAGTTGTCTGGCCGCCGTAGGATCAACAATCCCCAGCGCGTGCTCGCCCTTGTTGGCAACCAGGAGTTGGCCCTGTTTCGAAACTGCGCCCATTAGCGAAATGCCTGCTAAAACCGCGAAAGCCAAAAGCATCCGACCCATGCGCCGCCTCCGGAATCGTCGTTAGGATTGCGGGCAATTATTTCACAACTGCGCTTTCGAGCGACTGAGATGCATCTGCCAGTTTCTCTGCCGCAACGGCCTGGCCCGACTCGATCCAGTTGGGCGCAGCTTCCCTCTCTTCATCTGGACGATTCATGGTGAACGCCGCAACAACGCGCTTCTGCTGCAGCCACCATGTGCTGAAGCTGTTCGTAGAAACGTCTCCGCGATGGATGGTCTGGTCGGCGACCGATGAATCGCCCCAATATTCGTACGAGAGATCGAAAACATCCGAGAAGAAGTACGGAACGTGCTTGAATGGGCCCTTCTCGCCCATCAGCGCCCGAGCAAGATATTGCCCCTGCGAGACGGCGTTGTCCCAGTGCTCAACCCGCCGCCGCTTTTTGAAGATGACGTCCTGGTAATTGGCGACATCGCCGGCTGCGTAAACATCAGAATGGCTGGTCTGCAGGTACTCGTTCACGACCACACCGTTGTTGATTTCAAGCCCGCTCTTCGCGACAACATCAACCACCGGCTCTACGCCAATACCGGCCACTACCAGCTCGCATGCGACTGATTCGCCATTCTCAAGAACAGCCGAGTTCACCGTTTCACCGCCGCGCAGTTCTTTGACCGCAGTTGATTTGATCAGCTTGACGCCGCGAGCGGCGTAGTAGCCCTCGAAAAACTTCGACATCTCCGGCGAGAAGAATCGTTTCCAGATCCGGTCTTCATTGAGCACCATTGTCACGGCCATGCCTTTTTGCGCAAGAACTGCGGCAACCTCCATGCCAATAAATCCGCCGCCGATCACCAAAGCATTTTTCGCGGCCTCCAAGGAACCGCGAATCGCTTTTGAATCGCTCAAGCTGCGCAAATAAAAAACATTCTTCAACTTTGCGCCGGCGATGTTGAGAACTCGCGGCCGCGCGCCGGTTGCGATCACCAGCTTCTCGTACCCGATCTCGCTACCGCCATCAAGAACCAAGCGCTTGCCCTTGAGATCCACACCAGAAACTTTGCGCTCCAACTCAAGTGTGATTCCATGCTGTTTGTAGAAATCCTCGGGATTGATACGAATCGCATCTTCCGCGTCTTTTCCCGCTAAAAATCCTTTCGACAGCGGGGGACGCTCGTACGGTACAGCGTTGTCTTCGGAAACAATTGCCAACTGCCCTGCCGGCATTCCGAGTTCAACCAATTGTTTGGCAGCGTATCCGGCGACCATTCCTCCGCCAAGAATTACGAACTTCGATTTTCTTGATTCGTTCATGTCTTGCTCCGGTCATTGGATGTCAAAATGTTCATGACCTTTCCGAAAGTGTAGTCTCTATATTCTGAGTGTCGGGATGTTCGAACGTTACACTGAGGGCGCACGCCGGGTAGTCTTTTTCGCTCGGTATGAGGCCAGCCTGTTTGGCTCGCCGCAGATCGAAACCGAGCACCTGCTGCTCGGACTCCTTCGCGAGGAGAAAAGCCTGGTGCGGGAAGTCATGCCGAGCATCGACTACGACTCTGCCAAGCGGGCACTCTCTGGCGAAGGATTTGATAAGCCGAAAATCCCTACCAGCGTCGATTTGCCACTATCCGAGCAATCGAAAGCCGCGCTCGCATTTGCAATGGGAGAAGCCGATCGCCTCGGGGCAAAGTATATCTGCCCTGAACACTTGCTGCTGGGACTCCTGCACAACAAAGAATTTTTGTCGGCGAAGGTGCTGGCACAGCTCGGCGTCAACATCGAGTCCTTGCGCAAGCGGGTCGAAGCCTTGCCCCCGCGCATTTTCGGCAGGGCGCCATTCCAGCGAGTTCAAATTCCTCGCTGGGTTGAGGTCAACGGCAAGAAGCTGAACGTGGAAGCAGTCCACGCGATGGTTAACCAACTGCGCGAGCACGCGTGGTTATGGGAAGAAAGAGCATGGCAACCGAGAGATGTGGTCTATGAAAGAAATGGAAAGCGGTTCTCGTTCGACCTGTCTCTGGCGCAAGATGAGTCGCACTATGTACTGGTGAAAGGCGGATGGAAGAAAGACCGTTGTGCCATCTGCTGGTGGGAGCTTTTCGAGTCCGACGACGCGGCACACGGAACCGGCTTTACCAACGGAAGAGACTGGCTTTGCCAGGAATGCCACCGCCTCTTCATCATCGGCGATTTCTTTGCATCGGCGTACTCGGATATAACATAAATCTCCTTTTCCAGCTCTTTCGCAGTTATAATTTTCGCGCGCTGTCCTCCCACTAATGCTCAGAATTCGAGTCGCTTCACTCTTTCCTCTTGCACTAAACCTCGCGTTATTTGGCCAAACTTCCAAACCAGTCGCAGTTTCTCCCGAAAGCGCTTCGACAATGGTGGTTCAGAAGTCGCCTGTCCAGTATCCAGCCGCTGCACGAGCCGTTGGCACTCAGGGTACCGTTCTACTTCGCGTAGTGGTTGGTCAATCCGGAGACGTAAAAGAAGTCACGACAATTTCGGGCAACCCAGTTCTTGCTCAAGCTGCTGCTGACGCAATTAAGCAGTGGAAGTACAGGCCATATATGGTTGATGGCGTTCCGGCAGAGATGGAAACTCAGGTCAGCATCAGCTTCCACTTGAAAATAACAGAGCCTCGTGCGGCTCCGGATGGCCATTTCCGGGACGGCGCCTATTACTCATCGCTCGGGTTCGCTTATCCGCTTTCGCGGGACTGGGTGCGCGAGACGCAAATTATGCAGGAGAGGTTTGCAGCTGAAGGAGCTCACCCAGGCGATTATGTCCTGCTCGCCTCAGTACACATACCCCAGAGCAACTCATCAACAACAGCCGATTCGTCATTCGTTCTCTGGGCTTTGGCTAGAAACCACGTGGGCAGTCAGAGCTGTGAGCAATACTTTTCCGGCTTGGCAGACTTACTTCGCAAGGGCGCCCGGTCTAAAGATGACCCCACGAAGTTCTCTGTCGCCGACCGCGAGTTCTATCGCGTTGACTTTGACTTCCGCGCAGAACCGCATCGGCGAGCGTTCATATGCACGGAGTTCAACGATTATTTGCTTCGGTGGAACATCGGTGCGAAATCAAACGAAGCAGTGAATGCTGTTGTGGGAACAATTTCTGCAGTTCACGCAGTCGCTCCTGAAGCGATACCCGCATCAGAGGAAATCGCCGCAACGCAATCCTCGCAACCTCTGAGAGTCCGTATCTCGCAGGGTGTCACGCAAGGCATGCTGCTCAAAAGGGTGCAACCGATCTATCCCGAAATTGCAAGAGCAAACCGGCTCGAGGGTACGGTCGTCTTGAAGGCGGTAATTGATGCCAATGGTGATATAGCCGAACTCGAAGCGATCCAGGGTCCAATTGAGTTCGTCGTTTCTGCTGTAAACGGGGTGCGGCAGTGGAAGTATCGGCCATACGTAATTCAAGGTAAGCCCGTCGAGGTCGCTACCCAAATTACCGTGAACTACACCCTTCGCCCGTAACGAGCATAGTGTCGGGGCTGCGATGTTGAAAATTGCAGGAAAAGGAAGCAGCTACGCTGTGAAGAGCATTCCCCAATGAGAACTCTTCTCGTCTTCTTGCTCATCTCAGTTTTCCTCTCTAGCGCGCTCGCAGCCGAAAATCAGCCGCAGTTCGATGCCCAGGCCGCTGAGAGGTTCGCGAAACTGGCGTTGGCATGCGTGCACAAGGAATTTCCCAACCACATCAGCCACACGCTCTCGAGTGATGCCGATGTTGCACCTCCGCGCAAACTGACTCCAGCATTCTACGGATGCTACGACTGGCATTCCTCCGTGCACGGCCACTGGCTGCTCGTTCGGCTCATCAAGACATTTCCCAACGCTGACTTCGTCCAACCCGCGCGTGCGGCTCTGCGCGAGAGTTTGACCGAGGCGAACATCTCGCAGGAAGCCGCCTATCTTCACGGCGCCGGGCGCGCGAGTTTTGAGCGTCCGTATGGACTCGCGTGGCTGTTGCAGCTCGCTGCCGAACTCGACGAATGGGGGGACGATCCGGACGGCCAGCGAATGAGCGTCAATCTTCATCCGCTGACCGAGGCCGCGCTCGAACGCCTGAAAAACTGGCTCCCGAAATTGGCGAACCCAGTGCGGATCGGCGAGCACGACCAGACCGCGTTCTCAATGGGACTGATGCTCGACTATGCCCGCGAAGTGGGCGATCAGCAATTTGACTCACTGCTGAAACAAAAAGCCCGGCAGTTCTTCCTGAAGGACAAAGACTGTCCGCTTGCCTATGAGCCTTCGGGTGAAGATTTTCTTTCTCCGTGTCTCGGCGAAGCTGATGTGATGCGGCGCGTTTTGCCAAGCGCCGAATTTTCCGCGTGGCTGCGGAGCTTTCTTCCGCAAATTCCAACTTCCGGCAGCGCGGAGTGGATGGTGCCAGTGGTCTCACCCGACCCGAGCGATCCGAAGCTCGCGCACCTCGACGGACTCAACCTCAGCCGCGCCTGGATGCTCGAGGGCATCGCCTCGGCCCTTCCGAAAGATGACAAGCGCCTGCCGTCAATTCTCTCGACCACCGACGCCCACAAACGCGCCGGCCTCGCCGCCGTCACCGGCGAGCACTACGAAGGCGGACACTGGCTGGGAAGTTATGCGGTGTATTTGGTGACGAGGAGAGGGATTTCGAAATAGGAATCACTGATCTACTTGAGTGCGAATGAGCTCATTCATTGCTGCCCGCTTACTTACTTTGTAGAATTGGGATGCCTCCGACATGAGCGTGACTTGTGCTTGCTGGATAGAGCCTGGGACACTTGCAGACTGGCTCGTCGCCATCGGTACAATCGCGCTCGCCGCGATCGCCATCGCTCAAGACACAATTCGGCGCTTGATTTACCACCCACGGTTCAAGGTCTCATGCAAGACCGAGCCGCCTGACTGCGTTGCTGTACCGATGGCGAGGCCTGACGGAACCTTCCTGGCAGATTCGATCTATTTACGAATTTTTATACAAAATGAGGGCAACGCCACCGCACAGGACGTCGAGGTCTACGCTATGCAACTGCGTAGGCAGCGCGCCGACCAGAGTTGGGAAACTGTCGATTCATTTCCGCCAATGAATTTGATATGGTCCAATTTTGGAGGCGCGATGTACGCGAGAATTGTCCCTGGGATGGGAAAGCATTGTGACGTGGGCCATATCGTTGACCCTGCTCGTCGTCAGGTAGTCGCCGAAGATTCTCCGCGCTTAGGACTCGCGTCGAGCCAAACCTCACTGGCATTCGACCTAGTCGCCAGACCGAACAATAGAACGCATATCGTCGGTCCCGGCAATTACGAGCTCGATATTCAGATTGCGGCCGAGAATGTGCCCCCTGCCAAACGCACACTGACGCTCTCAGTTGTGGGGCCTTGGTATGCCGACGAGATGAGAATGCTCAGAGAAGGCGTCGGCATTAGTGTCACGAGATAGCAGCTGCGGGGTGCTCCATTTTTCGCCTCTTTGCGATAAGTGGGAACAAGGCGACTCTCTGCAACTAAAGCCAGCGGACCAACAAAGCGCGGAACAATCCCCGTACTTAGTCCGTATACATCCGACATGAATACCCGCAGACTGTCTCTTCTTCCGATCCTCTTCTCAACCATTGCGCTGGTCGCCCAGGCTCACCCGAACTTCACCGGCAAATGGAAACTCAATGTGGCGAAATCTGATTCCAGGGGAGTCACGGAACTGGTCGCCGATGTCGATCACAAAGACCCGGTGCTTAAATACGTTGTTCAGGGCGTCGCAAACGGAGAGCGATTTCAAGAGAGCGAGAGCATCACCACGGACGGTAACACTTCGCGCGACTCTCACGGCGTAAATGTCAAAGCTTCCTGGGACGGCGCGGACCTCGTAATCGCCGGGACCGCAGACGACAACAGCATGGTGTATCTCGTGCGCCTGAGCTTATCGAGCGATGGCAAGACCATCACGCGAGTGTTTACCCAGAAAGAAGACCCTGAACCCCGGCACGAGATCTACGAGAAACAGTGACACCGGCCTTTCCCGGCCCTTCGCCCTTTGAAGGGCGTATAACTGATTTCCCGATCGGCCTACCGCAACGAAAAGTGAATCTCACGGGCGCGGTTCAGCGTCCCATCTTTGTCACAGGTCTAGCCTTTCCATAAAAAGAGTATGGTGAAGCCATTTCGCATTCACATTCCGGACGAAGTGCTTGACGATTTGCGGACGCGGTTGCGCCGCACGCGGTGGCCCGATCAGGTACCGGGCATCGGCTGGAAGCAGGGCACCGAGCTCGAGTGGTTGCAACGCCTGGTCTCTTATTGGGCAAACGAGTTCGATTGGCGTGCCTGGGAACAGAAACTGAATGCCTTGAATCATTTCACCTGGGAGGGCATTCACTTCGTGCATCAGCGTGCTGCTTCCGGACGCGGCATGCCGCTCATTCTCACGCATGGATGGCCCAGCAGCTTTCTCGATTTCGTGGAGATGCTGCGGCGGCTTGAAAACTTCGACGTGGTTGTGCCTTCCCTTCCCGGTTACGGATTCTCGCCGCGCCCGCCGCAAGCCGGAGTGAATTACCGCTACGTCGCGGACCGCTGGCACCAGTTGATGCTCAAGCTCGGCTACTCCCGCTACGCTGCGGCGGGTTATGACTTTGGCGCAGGAGTGACGACGCTGCTTGCGCTCGATCATCCCGAATCGGTGATCGGGATTTATCTCACCTCGCTCGAGTCGGACCTTACTCCGATTGTGGACGAGTCGGAGTTGTCCGATGCGGAACGCGCGTACCTCAAAGTGAATCGAGCATGGGACAACACCGAGCGTGGCTACAGCACGATCCAATCAACCAAGCCGCAAACCGTTGGTTATGGACTTAACGATTCGCCGGCGGGGCTGGCCGCATATATTGGCGAGAAGTGGCATTCGTGGAGCGATATGACTCCGTCCGATGACTTCCTTTGCGCCACACTCACGCTTTACTGGGTCACGCAGACGATCACTTCCTCGATGCGCGATTATTGGGACAATCGCTGGCATCCGGTCGAGCGGTCCTACATCAAGGCGCCAACCGGATTTGGCGTGTTCGCGCATCAGAAAGTTCCCGAGGGCGAGCCGCCGCGTTCGTATCTTGAGCGCGTGTACAACATCCAGCGGTGGACGGTCTTCCCGCGCGGCGGCCACTTTGCGCCGGCAGAGCAACCCGAGGCTGTCGCAAGAGACCTGACAGCTTTTTTCCGAGAATTACGCTGAAACTAGTGGATGGTCTTCGATTTCGGATCCGAAAGGAACGAGTCGTCGCCGGGATTCAGTTCCGCTTCCTCGGCTTGCCTTTTGGAAACGAATACTCTGGCGGCGCGTTGCGCAAGCTTTTCGGCCAGCAAAGCCACGAGCACGTCTGCCTTGGCGGGCTTAACAATGTACTCGTCAATGCCGAGGTGGATGCTTTCGAGCGCGCTCTCTGTTCCCGGGTACGCCGTTAAAATGATGGTCACGCAATTCGGATTCACCTTGCGAATCGCCCGCACTACGTCAAGGCCATCATTTTCGCGGTCAATATTCAGGTCGCAAAGCAGCAGGTCGAACTCCTCGGTCTCAATCTTTTGAAGCGCCTCCGTCACCGTAGCCGCAACCGTGACCGTGAATCCATACCGAAGCAGGATCACGGATAAAGTTTCCCGAATGTTGCGTTCATCATCGACGAACAGAAGGCGCCTTTGTTTGGGTGTCACTCTGAACCGCTCCCAGGTGCATCTACTCTAAAGGAAGAACACACAACGTTCGATACAGTACATACTGTACTCTCCCTCATATGCCGCGCCGTTCGGTCGCAAAGGGCGGGCGCTTTCCGGATCGGCCTTGAGCTTTGAAACCGACGGATCGTCGGAACTGGCCATTCCCACCGATTCCAAATCTTGAAGGCTTTGCCGTATCCTTCCAGCCATGCAAGCGGCACTCATGAACTACAGTGCGAGTGATGTGCTCCGAGCGTTTTACCGCGACGCGCCGTTTCTTTTTCTGGGTTCCGCTTTCATCACCGTGGCGCTGGTGGCCGCTGCATTTTCCGCCGTGCGCCGCAGGCTCGATCCGCTGCTGATTTACTTCGCCCTTTTTGCCGGACTTTACGGACTTCGGCTGTGGCTCCGCGCGTCTCTGGTGCGGGTCAGCTTAAGAGATCTCGTTCTATATCAGCGGCTGGTGCCGGGGATCAGCTACCTGATCCTGGTTCCGGCATTCCTGTTTTTTGCTTCGCTCGGATTGCGAACCCGTAGCGACCGCCTGTTGAACTACACCATGGCTGGGATTGGTGGGGCCCTGGCGCTGGTGACGTTTGCTTTCGGCAATCACGGGATCTACGAGCAAATTAACAATGTCGTTATCGTCCTCGCGCTGCTGTTCGTTATAGGGCGCATCATATTTGCCCGCGTCTATCGTGCTGATCCCGACTTTGCCGTGATCCGCTGGGGGCTCCTGGTTTTCATTGTTTTCGCGTTGGTGGTCAATGTGGCAGATTTCTTTTCGATCCACTTACAAAACCTGGAGCCGTTCGGTTTTGTCGCATTTCTTGCTTCCCTGGGATACGTGGCCGCCCGCCGTACTTTGCATCGCGACCAGCAGTTGAATGAAATTCAAAACGAACTGGAAGTCGCGCGCCGCATTCAGCTTTCGATTTTGCCCGCCGAATTCCCGAAGTCCGCGCACTTCAAGATTGCCAGCCGCTATCTACCCATGACTTCGGTCGCCGGCGATTTCTACGACTATGTCGTCGCCGGCGATCATCAGGCCGGACTGCTGATCGCCGATGTCTCCGGGCACGGGGTACCAGCCGCGCTGATTGCTTCCATGGTGAAGCTCGCCGCTTCCTCGCAGCGCAACACTGCCGACGACCCGGCGCGATTTCTGACCGGCATGAATGCCGCTTTATGCGGCAACACGCAGAATCAGTTCGTGACCGCCGCCTACGTTCATCTCAACGCAAAATCCGGCGAGCTGCGCTACTCGGCCGCGGGTCACCCACCCATGCTGCTGCTGCGCAACGGCGCGATCACCAAAGTCGAAGAAAATGGATTGATGCTCGCCGCCTTCGACTTCGCCTCTTACACCAATGCCGTGCACAAGCTCGAGTCCGGCGACCGGCTTCTTCTTTATACCGACGGGATCATTGAAGCCGCGAACGCCTCCGGCGACTTCTTTGGCCAAGATGCTCTCTGCGAGCTTCTGAAAAATACGGCGAAGCTGCCTTCTTCCTCGGCCGCCGATTCGATTGTGGCGTCGGTGCGCGGCTGGTCCGCCCGGCAGGACGATGATTTGACTGTTTTAGTTTGTGACTACGTGAAGGCGTGAGATGCGATATGGATTTGTCGCCAACTCACGCGCGTGTAAACTCTGGACGATGAATCCAACGACGAATTTAGAAAAAGTTCAGGCTTACCTGAGGTCGATTGAGAAGGGCGAATTTACCTACATCGCCGATTTGTTCTCTCCTGACGCGGTCATGGAGCAACTTCCTAATCGCATCTATCCGAACGGCATCCGGTCTGGAGTTTCGAGAATGGCCGAGGCTTTCGAAAAGGGTCGGCAGTTGCTCTCAAGTCAAAGCTATGAAATCACGAGCGCCGTGGCGGAAGGAGACAGGCTGTCGATCGAGGTCCTGTGGACCGGAACGTTGGCAATGGCCTTTGGCAGCCTTGGGGCCGGTTCCCAGATGCGTGCCCACTCAGCAATGTTTTTCCAGTTCAAAGACGGCAAGATCATCAGTCAGCGGAACTATGACTGCTTCGAACCGTGGTAAGCGGCCGAGTGCTGGGGCAATGCGGGCGGCTGGCAATCCCTCGGTTTTTTGAAGGTGGGAACCTCTATTTTGGTGGCGGCGGTTGGACTCGAACCAACGACCTAGGGATTATGAGACCCTCGCTCTAGCCACCTGAGCTACACCGCCACGTTAACGATTGTAAGGGAACGCGAGGCAAGGAACCGTGTGGCGCGGACATTCTTGTCCGCGACCTCGCGACACTTAGATTTTAACCCACGAAATGCTTCCCGCGAATCCGCGAAAAGTAATTGACACAGAAATGGAGCGACTTGCGCAAAAACCGATCACGCCCGCTTCTTGTCGCTGTCTTGTCTGAAATCCTTTTTGATTGAAATCACGTTTTCTGGCGCTTCCGATTCACCAGAGGAAAGAAATTTGTCTGCCAGAATCAGGTACTTACCTTGATCAGAATACGGCGGTGGGAACGCGATGTCGCTTGCGTCCTCCTCCGGACTAGGTTTTCTGCGACCGCCTCTCATAAACAGCAGCGCAGACGAGCGGCATGGGCCTTAGTCTCACCTTTTATTCCAAATCGTTCGATACAGGACAATCCGTAAACCGACCAAAAAAATGCGGTAGAGCGCAGAATTCATACACCAACATCACTGGAAAGCAGCGTCAAAGGGACGCTTAACGAGTTTATATACGCCAGACGATACTTCGATATCCGCAAGGCTGACATGCGAGGAGAAGTTCTGGAAGAGTGGCAGAAACTTTGTGATCAGGCAGCCAACGAACAGGACCCAAAACGGCTGCTGGAACTGGTTAAGAGAATCAACGAACTCCTGGAGCAAAAGGAGCAACGTTTGCACTCGAAGTTATGTCGAACTTCGCTGGCCGATAAGGAATGCTAGAGCAAGGAGGAGCGAAATGCGTGATCATGACAGTTCGCTGGACGAGATAGTCGAGGCGCTCAGGGACAATCTGGACAGTTTGAATAAGCTCCGGCTGGTTCCTCACAATGATGTCCATCTACTTCGGCTTAAGCAACACCTCCGCGAGAAAATTGCAGATTTGGAAGTCCAAGGGATGTACGTGCTGGTCGCTTGACTGAATCTCTTGAAACAGATAGGTCGGGTTAAGCATCTACAACTTTCTGCTGTCGCGCCGCACATCGGCGCTGTTCGATTCTTTCCGAAGTCGTTGACTAGCGTAGAGCTTTTGATCTGTTACTTTCGACATCCGGCTTCAGCCAGCAGCCGGACGAATCATCGCACCCCTCCGACTACAATTGTTTCCGTGGAACGCAAAGTTTTCTGGATGGTTTTTACCGCGCTCGATGTGATTGCTGGTTTCCTGCTTCCGCTCTGGTGGGCGGTCGCTGCCACAGTTCCTCTTCTTTTCGTGAGCTGGTGGGTCGCATACCGCAGTGATTGGTTCTGACGCACACCTTGCGATCATGCGCACTGAACTCAGTTCTTCCAACTAAGGCTGAGCTCGCGCCCCAAGAATTGCGACAGCCGTTCTGCTTCTTCTTCAGCGCCCGCTCGCACCCATCGCGGCACTTTGACAAAGGGCGTGACCACAACTTGCACTCGATTGCCCTTGACGTCATGCCGCCACACACCCTGCATGAATCCATTCACCAGCAGCACCGGCGAAATCCAGCCTTGCGGCCGGTAAACCAGCGCGCGTGAACCGCCGGTCATCAGGTGCTCCGCATGGCGAGATGCGCCGATCACATACTGATCAAAAGCAGGAATCAGCCGAATGGAGCGTTCAAGGGACGCCTCCCGAATTTCGTCTACATCTTCGGTCAGCATCCATGCCTGCTTGCCGTCCACTTCGACCGCTGAAATTTCATCGCCCAAAGCTGCAAGCCATTGCCGCGCGGTTGCAACTCCGCCTCCGCCCCACCATCGCGCGAGGTCGTGGTACGTCGCCGGGCCATAAGCGCCCAGAAAACGCCGCATGACCGCTCTTACCGCGTCCTCAGGATTCAAAAGCGGCCCCATCGCCGCCCAGCTTCCCGGGCGCGTAAAGCAAACCAGTTGCCCTTTGCTGGGCCCGAAACACAGTCGTCCGGCGAACGCCGCCGGCTTCAGGATCGTCCCCCAACTGCCGGCTGCCAGCTTCTTCGCGAACTTCCGCGATCCGGTGATGCGGCCAACTTTCGCCGCCAGTTCCTCCCGCGTGAGAAGGCAATCATTCAGCGCTTCTCCGATCGCTTCGCTTAGCCGTTCGAGTTCCCCAAGCGACATACCGAAGTACCGCTGCCATGCTTTGGAACGCAGATACCGCGTGCTCGTGCTCAGCGCGCCGTACCAGAGCGGCAATTCGTTCGCGGGAAGCAGGTGCAGCGTCCCGCGCATGGCCCACGTCTTCACCAGCGTGCGCTCTTCCCACAGCGCGCGATGAACTGCGCTACGGTCGAGGCTTTCCATTCTTGCCCACAGCGTCAGAACGGCCGAGGAAAGCACTTGCGCATGTAGCCCGCAGAGCTCACCCGCAAGTGGCAGCATTCTGCTGGCAGGTAGGTGCTGATCGAGATGATGGCGTTTCACGCGCCATGCGGCGACTTGGGGCCAGGATAGTTGCAGTGCCGGAGATTGCTTTATGTGCGCTTTGTTCATAGTGATGCGAGAAGTATCTCTGCCGCACCGGTGTCGGTTTCAGGTCGGAGTAGAGCTTCAGCCCTGGGTTGACTCGGCGAACTCTGCGGTTAAGTCTTTTTCTCCGACCCGAAACAAAAGCTAACCGCAGAGATCGCAGAGCTAAACCACGAGTTCGCTGAGCGGCCAACCCAGTTCCAGGCGGGTGCAGTGACCTTTTGCGCATTGGGTGTCACATAAGAAATAATGCGCCTCTAGTTGCCTCCACCCATCGCGGAGGTAATCAATACAAACTTTTCTCCCCCTTCGGCCGTGTCTTCCACCTGCGATGCACCCACAGCCACTGCTCCGGATATTTCCGAATGTAGTCTTCAATGACCTTTGTAAACTTCGCAGTATTCGCCACCACATCTCTCTCTGTGATTCCGGTACGAACCAGCTGAACCGGCGGATCGAACCGCAAACGATATTTCTGCAGCACGGGATCCCATATGGTGAATCCCGGAACCACAGCCGCATCGGTCTTGAGCGCAATGCGCGCCACGCCGCTCGCCGTGCATGCGGGAATGCCGAAGAAATCCACGAATACACCCTGGCTCGCGATCATGTTTGTATCCATGAGCACGCCGACCGTCTCGCCCTTACGCATTGCGGCAATCAGTCCGCGGGCGAAATCCTTGTCCACAGCTTTATTTCCGTGCATGGTGCGATACCGGCGAGTCAGGCGGTCTAAATAAGGATTGTCCAGCGGCCGCATGACAATCCCTAGCGGGTATCCATATAAGGAGTGCGCGAAGGCCGACAGCTCCCATGCACCAAGATGCCCGGTCAAAAACAGAACACCTTTGCCGCGAGTCAGTGCTCGTTCGAAGTTCTCAAAGCCTTCATACACAACCGTCTTGCTGACGTTTTCGCGCGTGTATTTCGGAAACAGGCAGACTTCAGCCACCTGTCTCCCCAGAGAGGTAAATACTCCGCGCAGAATTTTCTTCCGCTCGCGCCGGCTCTTTTCGGGAAATGCAAGTTCCAGGTTTCTCATTCCCACACGGCGCAACTTCCGGTGCAGAAGATACACCAGCCACGCAATCGAGATTCCTGCCGCGCGCGCCAGAGGGCGCGGCAATGCGCCGACAAACCTGATGAGTACCCACGCCAGCGCGTATTCGAGTCGGTAGCGCAATCGATGGCTGACGGTAGCACCCGTCAAATTTCGGTGTCAAATTGCAGGGAACGTTTTATGCTGAGGGCTGATGGCTGACTGCTTCTTGAATCCCCTTCATCCCGTCCTTAGACTAATTACGTGCACTTCCACTCTCATGGCAGCAGCGAGCAGACCTCGAAGGTTCTTCGTGTTTCCCTGATTGTCACCGCCGCCTATATTGGCCTGCTGGTGGTGACCGGGTTGCGCTCGCACTCCTTAGCACTGCTTTCCGAAGCCGGCCACAATCTCACTGACTTTGCCGCATTGCTGCTGTCTTTGGTTGCTGTCTATTTTCATTCCCGGCCACCGAACGCGACGCACACCTACGGATATCACCGCGCAGGCGTTCTTGCCGCACTGGTCAATGCCGGCGCTCTGGTCCTGATTTCATTTTTGATTTTTTATGAAGGCGTGCGTCGAATCCTGAATCCGCAGCAAGTCCATGCGGCGACAGTGATGTGGGTCGCGGCAACGGGCATGATCATGAATGCCGCCATTGCCTTGATGCTCTATCGCACGCACCGCGACGTGAACATCCGCAGCGCGCTGCTGCACGAAATTGGCGACACGGTTTCAACCGCAGCCGTCATCATCGGCGGTTGGGCCATCTACGCCACTGGACAATACTGGATCGACTCGGCTCTTTCATTCGGAATTGGCGCGCTGATCCTGTGGTCGAGCTTCGGCATCATGCGCGAGACGCTGAACATCCTGCTCGAAGGCACGCCGCGCGGCATGAAGCTGGCGCTGGTTGAGTCCGCGATTCGTGAAATCGACGGCGTAAACGACGTTCATGACCTGCACGTCTGGAGCATTGGATCGGAAACCAGCGCGCTCTCCTGCCACATCTCGATTGCCGACATCCCGCCTTCCGTCAGCGAGCGCATTCTGCGCGACGTGAAAGAACGCCTGCACCACGACTTCCGCATCGACCATACAACGATTCAGTTCGAGCACGCGGTCTGCGAAGTGGCGCACGGCTGCGTGATTCCGGTCAGCGCCGTCGAAACGGAACACCACCACTAATCGTTTCTCGCCTTCGCGCGTTCGATTGACTCATCTCTGGAACAAACGCGTTGCAACCGGTGTCATTCTTGATGTGTCTGTCCGCCGTGAGCTGATCCTTATTCTCTGTTTGACCGCCGCTATCGCGGACGCAACGAATGTTTCCGAACAATTCGCCAGAAAGCTAGTCGCGGCGGCGGTCGAAAGAACGCATCACCAGGTGCGATATATCTCCGACTACGTCCGCATCCCTTACCCCGGCGGCGATGTTCCCGCTGATACAGGCGTGTGCACAGACGAGATTATTCGTATTTATCGTGCAGTGGGAATAGACCTTCAAAAAGAAGTTCACGAGGACATGGTGCGGAATTTCGCGGCATACCCGCACAAGTGGCAGCAACATCCGGACTCCAACATTGACCACCGCCGCGTCCCGAACCTGATGACCTTCTTTTCACGCGAAGGAACGAGTTTGCCGATCACTCGGTATACGACCAAGTATCTGCCCGGCGATATTGTGGCGTGGGACTTAGGCTCGGGCATTACTCATATTGGAATTCTCGTAGACCGAAAAGGCTTGAGTGGCGTTTACATGGTTGTCCACAACATTGGTCGTGGGCCGCAAATGGAAGATGTGTTATTTGATTGGAAGATAATCGGCCACTACCGCTACTACGGACCGCGTACCTAGTTTCGGGTTCACCAGTTCTCGCCACCTCGGAGATGGGAGTAGAATCACCCACCGCCCTGTTTCGCAAAAATTTCTCGCACCCTCTCCATTGTGTCCGCCTCTTCCGGAAGCTTGTCGGGCCGCAGGCGTACGATTCGCGGAAAGCGCAACGCATAACCACTCGAGTGGCGGTCTGATTTCATGATGTTATTGAACGCAACCTCAAGCACAATCTTCGGCTCGACTTGCAATCTAAAACCTTGATCTTCAATCGTGTGCTCAAGGAACCATTTCGTCATTTCGAGAATCTCGGCATCGGTCAATCCCGAGTACGCTTTGCCGATATTCAGCAGCCGCTCGCCATCTCGTACTGCGAATGTGTAGTCGCTCAGCACGCCAATGCGTTTGCCGTGACCGTATTCGACTGCGGTAACGACGACATCCAGCGTCGCAAGTTCGCGCTTCAACTTCAGCCACGATTTGCCGCGACGTCCGGGCGTATACGCTGATTCCGGATCCTTGATCATCAGGCCTTCATTGCCGCGCGCCTGCGCCGCATCGAAAAGTTGATTCAGTTCCTCGGGCGAAGGAGCTTGGAAGAACGGTGCGCGGATCACCTGAGCCGTTGGTTGTTGGTCATTGGTCGTTGGTCTTAGGTCGGCGGTTGTTGGTTGTTGGCCTTTGGAATCCATAGAGGTAAAAACCAATGCGGCTTGACTTTGTGTCTCCGTGCCTCCGTGGTAAGTGGGTTGTCGTTCAGCGGCCAGAAATTGTTCCAGTATCTTTGCGCGCTCCCGCAGTGGCTTGTCGATCACCAACTCGCCCCCGGCGTACAGCACGTCAAACACGAGGAACGCCACCGGAACCTCGCGCATCAATTTTTCGCTGACCTTCTTCCGCCCAAGCCGCTGCTGAAGCGCGCTGAATGGAAGTGCGCGACCGTTGATGTGTGCAGTTGGGGTGCGGGCGTCCTCGCCCGCAGAGGTCGCATATTCCGAAGTCTCATCACTCAAATAACTCCACGCCAGAATCTCTCCATCCAGAATCGCATCCTGCGGAAGTCCCGCCAGCGCATCCGGCAACTCGGGAAAAGATTCCGTGATCTCATCCCGCGTGCGCGAGAAAAACCGCACCATTTCTCCCGAGCAATGCGCCTGCGCCCGGATGCCGTCGTACTTGTCCTCGACCCACACGTTTTGGAAGTAGCTCAAAGCATCGATCGCCGATTCTGCGGGGCTGGCTAGCATGAATCCGATCGGATGAAACAGCCGCATCTTCGCGTCTGTTAACCGGTTCTCAGCCGCGAGTTTCAAAGTTTCGCCAATATCGCCCAGCAACATGTTCGCGCGCTGCACCTGCGCCAGAGTTCCGCCGAACGCTTTCGCGATCGCCTCTTCCACCAGGCTTTCCTTCAGTCCGATCCGCAGATCTCCGGTCATGATCTTCACTACGTACTTGGCTTCGACCGGCGAAATTTCGCTCAGCAGCTTGCGGACAAGGATTGCTTTGGCCGCCGGCCCCCGAGCGGCGGCAATCTCGCGGAACGCCTGCTGGATTTTGGTTGGATAAAGCTCTGAGCGGCGAGTTCGGCGCTCTCGCTCGTCCGGCAGCATCGCCGCCGCGACCGCCCCCAAGTCTCCATGCTGCCGATACGCCGCGGTCAGCTCCTGATCGTTTTTGCCCGAAAGCTCCTCGACGATCGACCACAGCAGTCTTCCGCCAACTTGGAGCGTGGTTTCCTCCCATGCCGGAAACGGTCTACCGGAAAAAAACACAGCCGCCACAGCGGCTTCCTCAACGGGAACCGACTTGAAGTACTCCGCCAGCAGCGCCGTCTTCTGCAGTTTCTTGGTCGTCGCCGCGATTCGGTCGGCAGTTTGCGAAAACTCGATCATCATGGTTCCTGGTGTTTCGTTGATTCGTGGTTCCTGTTTCGTGACTCCTGGCTGATTCTCGCTATTCTTGGATTCACGAACCACGAGTCACGAGTCACGAACGCTGATCGCAGGCCACTAGCTTCCCTGTGTTACCCTATTTCGGGAACATTTCTCGCCTGGAGTTCATCCAATCTATATGCAGTTTTTCCGGACATTGTGGCGTTTCCTGGTCGCAATTCAGCTATTGCCAGCTCTCGAGGGTGGCGAAGAAACCCTGGTCGGCGGCCAGGCCGTACTTGAAGGGGTCATGATGCGCACGCCTCACGCGTGGGCGATCACCTGCCGCAAGCCGTCCGGCGAACTTTCCACCCACAGTGAGCCGATCGGGCGTCTCTCGGAAAAACATAAATGGATGGGCTGGCCGGTCATTCGCGGAGTCATGACTCTGGGCCACGCCATGACACTCGGGTTTCGCGCGCTGAAATTTTCCGCCAACGTTCAGCTAGACGAGATTCAGAAAGACGAAGCGGGCCAGGCTCCCGCGAAGAAATTCGAGATCAGCGGCTGGATCGCCGCTGTCAACATCATCATCTCGGTCGGCTTTTTTATCTTTATGTATAAGTATCTGCCGTTGCTCGCGACAACGGAACTGAAGAAGGCCCACCCGTCACTGAACGGCCAAATATCTTTCAACTTGATCGACGGTCTCATCCGCCTCGCGCTGTTCCTCATCTTTATCTGGGGAACTTCGCTCCTGCGCGATATCCGCCGCGTGTACGAATATCATGGCGCGGAGCACAAAACCGTATTCGCTTTCGAGAATGACGATCCGCTAAATACGCGTGAGGTCCAGAAATATCCCACGTTTCACCCGCGCTGCGGCACCAGCTTTCTAATGACCGTGATGATCATTTCTATCTTTGTGTATATGCTGTTCCCGGTCACCACGTTCTGGGCCCGCCTGGCGCTTCGAATCGCGCTGTTGCCAGTCATCACGGGAGTTTCCTACGAGATCATCCGCTTCGCCGCAAAGCACCAGAAATCGTTGTTCTCCGCCATGACCGCTCCTGGCCTTTGGCTCCAGCGGGTTACCACCCGGCCGCCATCGAACGAACAAGCCGAGTGCGCTATTTCCGCTCTCGAACAATCGTTGCTTCTTGAAAAGGCCCAGGGTGGTGAGCTAGTGATCGCGTAGCGGCACCGATGGCGCGATCAACAGCGTTTCTATTCCGAGTAAAACAAGCAGAATCTCAGCCCAGTCCGGGGCCACTGATCGGCATGTTCGGAGTTGCCGCTTCGAATCTCCGGTGGATGTTGTAGCGTTTCAGCTTTCGATACAGAGTGGCTCTGCTGATACCGAGCATCTTTCCCGCGACAACCTTGTCTCCATTTACCTGCTGAAACACCCGCTGGATCGTCGCCCGCTCAATCTCCTCTAAGTCGTTCGATGAAAGCTGGTTTTGCCCAGACCCGGATGACATTTCAGAAATCGGGACCGCCGACACTATCGCCGGCGGCAGATCTTTCATATCCACCGTTTTCCCGTCACCTAGAGCCACGGCTCGCTCGATGCAATTTTCGAGTTCGCGAACATTGCCCGGCCAGTCATATTGCAGCAGACACTTCATGGCTGAGCTGCTCACCTGCGAGCCAGAAACCTTGGCATAACGGTCGAGAAACCAGTGCGTAAGCATCGGGATATCGGAGCGGCGCTCGCGAAGTGGCGGCAGTTGAATTGTGACCACGTTCAAACGGAAATAAAGATCTTTGCGAAAGCGCCCGGCGCGGTATTCAGCCTCAAGGTCGCGGTTGGTTGCCGCGATCACGCGCACATCGATCTTGAATTTGTTGTTGCTGCCCACCGGGCGTACTTCCTTCTCCTGCAAGAACCGCAGAAGCTTTGCCTGCATCTCGAGCGGCAGTTCGCCAATTTCATCCAGAAAAATCGTTCCGCCATTCGCCGATTGGAAAAGACCCGGCTTCGAGCGTAGCGCTCCGGTAAAGGCACCCTTTTCGTGGCCGAACAGCTCGCTCTCTATCAACGTAGGCACCAGAGAACCGCAATCGACAGCCACAAACGGCCGGCCAGCAAACGTGCCTCGGAAGTGAATCGCCCGCGCCACCAGCTCTTTGCCGGTTCCGCTTTCGCCGGCAATCAGCACCGGGGTGCGCGTGTCTTTCAAGCGCGCAATCACGCGCAAAACTTCCTGGATCTTCGGTGAAGCGCCGATGATGCCGTGCAGCTCGGTTTCCGCCGACGTGCGCTCGCGCAAAAATTCGTTCTCGTCAACCAGTTGGATTTTTTCCGCCATCCGCCGCAACAGCAGGCGCAGTTCCTCAACCGACGAAAACGGCTTCGAAATGTAGTCGTATGCGCCGAGTTTCATTGCCTGGACGGCAGTTTCGACGGAGCCGTGCCCGGTCATCACTGCAATCTCAGAACGCGGCAGCATTTTCCGTGCCTGCTCAAGGAATTCAATGCCCGACATTTGCGGCATCACGAGGTCCGTTAGCATGATTTGCGCCGGCTGCTCTTCGAGTAAGGCCAGCGCCGACTCTCCATTCTCCGCCTGGCTGCAGGCGAATCCGAGGCTCTCGGCGACTGTGACGCACAAATGACGAATGCTCTCTTCGTCATCAACTACAAGAAAACGAATCCGAAGGCTACTCACAAGGCTTCCCCATTGTTTGCTCAATTACAGAAATGAATTGTTGTACGCGGAAGGGCTTTTCCACGCAGGGCACCGCGGTACGCTGCAGAATTGCGACGGTCTCTTCGCTGGCCACGTCGCCGGTAATAAATACAAGACGCGAAACAAGCTCTGGCCGGTTCGCGGCAATCCACGCATAGACATCCGCGCCGTCCACGCCGCCCGGTGTACGCATATCGGAAACCACGCCAAGAAATTCACCGGATTCAAGCTTTGCCAATCCCTCGACCCCGGACTTGCTGCCAACCACCCGGTAGCCTCGGCGCTCGAGCACGGTCTGAACGTAGCTCATCACCGCCGGCTCATCCTCAATGAGCAAGATGGGCAACAGCTTTGGTTGCAGTGCCGGCGTGCTCATTGTTTCGTAACTCCACCCGCGGCGGAAAGCGATGCCAGTTCCCGCACAGCAGGGAATCGCACCACGAACGTCGCGCCCGGGCCGTCAGAATTGTTCTCGCAAAGGATGTCGCCGCCGTGCTCCTTCACGATTCCGTAACAGATACTCAGGCCCAGTCCCGTGCCTTCACCTACTTGCTTGGTGGTAAAGAACGGATCGAATATCCGATCCGGATGACTGATTCCGTGGCCGTTATCGCGGAACATCACATCGACGCAATCGCCGTTGCATGAAGTTGAAATCTCGATGCGCGGCGAGTGTACGTTTTCGCGCACCGCGTCATAGGCATTGTTCAAGATATTCAGGAATACCTGCTGAAGCTGGTGTGAATCGCCGATGACGAACGGCAGGTGATCGCGGAAATTTTCCATGACTGAGACACCGCGGCTTTGCAGGTCATAGGCACGCAACTGTACTGTGCGCTTCAGAATGGGATTCAACTGGATCGGCTTGCGCTGGGGCGGCATTTGCCGGGCGAAGCTGAGCAGGTTCTGCACAATCTGCTTGGTCCGCTGCGCCTCCTGCAATATCACCCGCAGGTCTTTTCGCGCAGTCTCCGGCAACTCGCGATTTTCCATCAGCAAGTCTGCAAATCCCAGAATCGCGGTTAGCGGATTGTTCACCTCGTGCGCGACCCCGGACACAAGTTGCCCGACCGCCGCCATCTTTTCACTATGTACGAGTTTTGACTGCAAAGATGCAGCATCAGTCACATCACTCATAACTACGATGATGCTGTTCACCTGCCCTTGCTCGTCTCGCATGGGGCTCATGTTCACCGAGAAGTGGCCGGGGCGCCCATCTGAGCGCAAAATCTGCAGATCGAGATTGTCCACCTGGTTGCCGGCAAGGATCTGCGAATACGCCCGGCGAAGAGCTTCCATGCTGGGAGCCGCCGTCAGCTCTTCCAAAGCTTTGCCGATAATGGCTTCCTGTTCGTAACCCAACACCTGCCACCGCCGATTGGCGTAACTCACCAGCCCGGCTGTATCGGCCACCAGAATCAGGCTTTGCGTGCTATTCAGAATCTTGCTTGAGAAGTCGCGCTCCCGCTGCAGCTCTTGCTGGTAGGCCTTCAGCCCGGTAATGTCGAGGATCAATCCGCGATATTGAGTGATTTGCCCCTGCGCGCTATATACCGCGAATGCGTTGATCAGCACATGGACAGCGCTCCCATCCTTTCGCCTCAACACCGCGCTGCGGTTGTGTAGTACGCCTTGGCGCTCCATCTCGGCGAACATCGCGGCATGCTGGTCCGCGGCAACGAACACCTCGGTGCGCGGATCGCAATGCAGTAGCTCCTCGCGGCTGCTGCGGCCGAGCATGCGCACCAGCGCATCATTTACCTCAACGAACCTGCCGTCAGGACTGCAAAAGAACAAACCCTCCTGAATGTTGTCGAAGAGTTCGCTATAGCGCCGTTCCGCTTCTCGCCGGTCGGTAATGTCCTTCAGCACGTGGACCGTCTGCAGTCCCTCGCTGCTTGCGGCGTGAACCTTGGAGGTGGATACCAGGAACGTGCGCTCCAGCGTGGGGTGCACGTATTCATCGGACCAGTCTCCCGTCGGACGACAAAACGGACATGAAAGTGGCAATGTCCCTGGCGTTCCCGTAGACAACAACGTCGCCATGTTCAAGCCGATCAGTTGCTGCGGTTGTACGCCGATGAAGTCCGCCAGAGCGCGATTCACGCGCAACACATTTCCAGAGGCATCGTGTGCGACGATAAAGTCGCCGATCGAATCGAAGATTTCGATCCAATGCCGGTTCGACTGCTCCAGCCGAGTGAAGAATTGCGCGTTTTCCAGCGATACTGCGGCTTGTCCCGCAATGGCCTGCAACGCGTGCTGATCCTCCGCGCTGCAGCAATTCTGGCAATCGGCAAGGCATAAGGCTCCGAGAACTTCTCCTGAGCCACCGGCAAGCCGGGCAATCGTGATTTCATTCCAGCTTGATGCTTCGGCGGTCTGGCTTCCCACGAGATCGATCATCGATTTTGTGAACGCGGCCTGCGAGGAATTCGAAATGGCAGTTATCACGGCCCGCGAAAACCGGGTCTCCTGTTCACTCCGCTGTTGCATCGACCCGCCGAGTACGGTGATTGTCGGAGTCGCTTCCGAAGAAATGACCAGCGCCGCGCCGCTCGCGCCCATGATTCTTGCCGCACGTTCAAGGAATCTGTGCGCCACCCCGGGTCCGCGTAACAGTGAGCCGACTTCAAGGGCCAGGCTGGTAAGCGACTCCGAACGCTTGCGGTGTTGTTCTGAAAGCAATAAATTGCGGCTGACTTCGAGCGCGGCTGTCATATGCGCAGCCAGCGCCCGGGCACGGCGAATGTCCTCCTGCGAGATCGGTAATTGCTGGCGTTGATCAAGAACACCGAACACGCCCAGCGTGTCGCCGTTGGTTCC
This sequence comes from Terriglobales bacterium, assembly GCA_036770325.1. Classification (GTDB taxonomy): domain Bacteria; phylum Acidobacteriota; class Terriglobia; order Terriglobales; family Acidobacteriaceae; genus Gp1-AA145. The sequence goes on along the minus strand of DAIPJJ010000024.1, from coordinate 2,887 downwards.
GAGCAGGGGCACCGCCAGAAGTTGCCGCACATTGAATTCGGCAAGCACTTTCCGGTTCGTACCAGGAATCGTGCTGGCGTCGTCTGACCAAAAGACCTCTTTTTCAAGGATCGCCCGCGTCAGCGGTCCATCGGGAATCACGTAGCCTGAAGGCCCATGCTTGCCTGCAATGTAACTCCAGCGGACTGCAAGCGAGTTGCCTTCGACCAGACCCACGAATGATCTTTCGAATCCAAGAAAGCCGCTCGCCCGCTGAATGAAGCGTTGCATGAACTGGTCAAGGTCCGAAATTGATCCGAGTTCGGAGGCGATGCTTACAATTTCGTGAAGTTCCCCGGCCTGTTCGCAAGCTCTGGTGTAGAGCTCCGAATTTGTGACTGCTACCGCGGCGAAGCTGGTCACAACCGGCAGCAGTTTCTTTTCTTCGCTGGTGAACGGGCTGTCTGCGCGCGGGTACACCAGCACCGCGGCTTCCTTATTTGAGCTGCGGAATGGTACGGCCAGCAGCGTGCCTGCCGGTACAAGATCTTCGAGCGAGTGTGCCGCAGGATTTACTGACACTGTGATCAATTCGCCCGCGCCCAGCGCCCGGTTCGCGATATCCGAAGCAAATTGCAGCCCCCCGCGCTCCTGCCGAACCCGTGCGGATGCTTCGGTTGCAGGCTCTCCGGTTACTGATGCCCATAGCTCGAATCCATTGGCGCCGCGGCCAAGAACAGAGACCAGCGGTGCGCGTAACAGCGCACGCAGATTTTGCGCAGTCGCTTCCATCAGCACGCGCGAATCGGGTTGCGGACGAAGACTCCGCGCCACCTCGGCCAGGACTGCCGCCCGCCGCTTGTCCTCTCTGGCTTCCTGCGCAAGACGCGCTGCCTCAAGCAAGCTTCCCAGTTGTGCCGCCAGGATGGTAGCTTTTGCCGCATGATCGCTATTGAAAAAATTTGGCTCTGAGACATGCACGAATACCGCCGCACCGATTGCGTCATTGAAAACGATCAGCGGGACCGCGAGCAGCGCCCTGGTCTGGAACTGCGCCGCCATCGGATACAGCGCCCAATCCACGCAGTTTGCCAATACCGGCTTTTTCGTCCGGATTGCTTCAACTACAACCGCACTCTGACTTGTTTTCAGCCGGATATTGAGAAGCTCCTCTGCCATCCAGCCGTCAGCTTCAATCGGAACAAGGTCGTCGGGCGGCACGAAATTCCAAATGTATGCACCGCTCACTTCGAAATGGGAGCGAGCACTGCGGCAAAACAACCGAAGTAGTTCCGCGCGCGACGGCATTGCCGAGGCCGCGGCGGAAAAATTCAGCAGGAATTCCTGAAATCCAGCCCCATGGCCGGTAAGGGCGCCAGCCGGATGTGCAACCTGACGCACTCCGCTGCTCAATTCTTGCGTGCTCATTTGTTCCAAGTTGTTGATTATCGGGACTCTATAGGGCGGTCTCAATTTGAGTCAAGGAAAAAGCCCGTTCCGAAACGGGTCAGGTAATACCTTTCGTAATCTGTTTCCGTATCGATTTGAGACGAATTTCGCTGGTTTTTGAGACTGCGAGCCAGCTCTGTCCGATTCCCGCCGCAATCCCCGTCTCGCAACTGCAAGTAAACATTTACAAAACTGGAACTGCCGCCAATTCTCCGCGCTGGCAGTGGCATTGCATTAGCACTTCGCGTCCTGAGGGGGGACGTGTCTGTGCGAATGACCGTTCAAAATCTGCGAAGTCTATTAGTCCCAGCTCTAACAGCTTTGCTGATCTCCGTGATGTTGGGTGTCACATTGCACCCGGCCAGCGGGTTTGCCGAAGAACATACAGAACGCAAAGTACGGAGCCGGGTTTATCCCGCATATCCGGACATCGCTCGCAAGATGGCCTTGACCGGCGTAGTGCGAATCGAGGTAACGATTTCGGCCGCGGGCCAGATCAAGGAAACGAAAGTAATCGGTGGTCACCCGATTCTTGTCACTGCTGCCGTCGATGCAGTGAAAAAATGGAAGTTCGATCCGGCCAGCTCAGATACGACTGAAACCCTGGAGTTCAAATTCGATCCAGGGAATTAGCGAGCACGCGCCCAAGGTTCGAAGCAAGCGGAGCGATATCCATGTCTATTACCAAGCAGCTATACGTGAGGTTCGGCGCGATACTCGTGACCGTTGTGGTTTTGCTCATGGTCATTCTGGTCGCGCTCGAACGCGAGCGTAGCGCCAAGGCAGCCGAGTCTCAGGCGCTCGAAATGGCCGGAATCACTGATCAGATCCGGTTTCAAATGATGCAGAACCGGCTCTATCTGAGCAACTATCTGCTCAGCGGAGATTCCCGCGAAGTCGACCGCATGAATGATGGAATTCGCCAGTTGAATGCGGCCCTGGAAAAGAGCGAAAAACTCGCGAACTCAGACCAGCAGCACTCCGCCCTTGAAAACGTTGGCAAGAATGAGAATGCCTGGGCGACCAATTTTGCGCAGCCGATGCTTGAAAAGCGCCGCGAAGTGGACGCCGGCAACGCGACCGTAGCCGACCTTCAGATCTACTATTTGCAAAAAGACGCATCCTCTTGGGTCAAGACCTCAACCGAATACCTCGACCAGGCAGACCAGGAGACGCATAGTCTGGTCGATAAGCGCAGGAAATCCGATGACGAGGCCGGGACCGAAATTATCGTTATAGCTTCGCTGAGCACGCTGATCGCGATCGGCTTTGGAATTTTCATCGCCTACAGAACAGCAAAGTCGATTACCGATCCTCTCTCAAATCTCATTCAGGTGGCAAAGCAGATTGGCGAAGCCGGCGATCTCGAACACAAAATCGATATCCAAAGAAACGACGAAATTGGTCACCTGGGGCGAAGCTTCTCCGGCATGGTCACATACCTGAAAGAAATGGCCGG
>DAIPJJ010000218.1:0-6866 GCA_036770325.1 Terriglobales bacterium | reverse complement strand
TAATCCGCGAGCCCGAACTACGCTCCAAGCTAGAAAAATCAATCGCATCCGGAACGCCGCTGCGCGTCAAAGCAGGTTTCGATCCAACCGCGCCAGACCTTCATCTTGGCCACACTGTGCTTATGCGCAAGCTGAAGCACTTCCAGGATCTCGGTCATACGGTCATCTTCCTGATCGGCGATTTCACCGGAATGATCGGCGACCCGACCGGACGCTCGGCCACTCGTCCGCCACTCACGCCCGAAGAACTGATGCGCAATGCCAAGACCTACATGGAGCAGGTGTACAAGATCCTTTCCCCGCGCACGACGGAAGTTCGGTTTAACAACGAGTGGTTCGAGAAAATGAAAGCCGCAGACTGGATAAAGTTGGCGGCGAAAACTACCGTTTCGCAGATGCTCGAGCGCGAAGACTTCCACAAGCGCTTCCAGGAAGAAAAACCGATCGCGCTGCATGAACTCCTCTATCCGCTCGCGCAAGGATACGACTCGGTCATGCTGAAAGCCGATGTCGAGCTGGGCGGCACCGATCAGAAGTTCAATCTCCTCATGGGACGTGAACTGCAACGCGCCTTCGGTCAGCAATCGCAGGTCGTGCTGACCATGCCGATTCTCGAAGGTCTTGATGGCGTGCAGAAGATGTCGAAGTCGTATGGCAATGCCATCGGTATCAAAGAAGCGCCGCTCGAAATGTACGGCAAACTGATGTCGATTTCCGATGAGATGATGTGGCGCTACTACGAGCTGCTCACCGACGTGCAGATGACCGAGATCGAACGCATGCAGCGTGAAGTTCATCCCATGCAGGCGAAGAAAGACCTGGCCGCGCGCATCGTAAGAGACTTCCACTCGGCAGATGCTGCCGCCAAGGCCGCCGAAGACTGGGCCAAGCAGTTCCAGAAGGACGAAGTACCGGAAAATGTCGAAGCCGTCGAAATTCCCGAGAACCAGCTTCGAATCGATAAGTTACTTGCGCGAATAAGTCTAGCGGAATCGGTCAGCGACGCGGTCCGCAAATTGAAGCAGGGCGCGGTCCGTGTGGATGGTCAAACCGTGAACGACCCGACGACAGTGTTGGACATCTCCTCCGACAAAGTTGTGCAGGTCGGGCGCAAAATCAAGAAGGTGAGGGCCAGCGCAAACGCGACGCTGTCTTCCTGAACGGAGTAGCACACTGCAGAGAAGTGTACAGCCGGCATCTCACCTGCACCATTTCCGCGAGTTGACGCATCTTATTTTAGGCGCATATTATTCCCGTTCGGCTCCGAAGCCCGTCACCCAGAGTAGCGGGCTTCAGTCTGGAATAGACGATGGAAAAGAAGAAGTTAGAAGCGTTCAAAAAGCGGCTGGAACAACGGCAGCAGGAGTTGCGTCGCGCTGTCTCTCGCACGCAGCAGGATGGCCGCAGCGCTGACGAAGACGTTGCGCAGGATATCGCCGACAAGGCCGCCAGTTCTTATAACAAGGAATTCCTCTTCCATCAGAGCAACGCCGACCGCCAGCTCCTGCAGATGGTCGAAGGCGCTCTCGCCCGCATTCGCGAAGGAAATTTCGGCGAGTGCATCTCCTGCGGGAAAGAGATCAATCCCAAGCGCCTGGAAGCGGTGCCCTGGACACGCCACTGCATCGAGTGCCAGGAGAAGCTTGAAAAGGGAATGCTCGAGGAAGCCTCCAGATAAGAATTGAATCATTGAATCATCGCGTCATTGAATCAATGAAAATCCGGCAATTCCGGCAATCAATGATTCAATCCCTCAATGATTCAATGATCCGATCATTTTTGCGCTCTTCTTTTCCCGCTGATAAACTGACTATTCCGAATCTCACGATCTACAAAGGAATTTCGTGCGCGCAGAAGTACGCCATCAACTAAAGCAAGACAAGTTCAGCAAGACCACGCTCCAGGTCGCGGAAAAGACCGTCGATTGGTCGGCGGAGCACAAGAGCACGCTCATAGTCGCCGGCATTGTGCTGGCGGCAATCATTGCTGCTGTCCTTGGCGGCTGGTATTACCTGCAGCAGCAGGATGAAAAGGCGAGCGTCCAGTTCGGGAAGGCGATTCAGGTCATGGATGAACCCGTTCGCGCTGCCGGTGCTCCTGCGCAGCCAGATCTTCCGAGCTTTGCCTCCGCTAACGAGCGCGCCACTGAAGCGCACAAGCAATTCCAGGCGATCGTCAACCAGTATCCGCACACCCACGTCGCCGATTTTTCGAAGTATTTTCTCGGGGTCACTTCCGCTGAACTGGGCGACAATGCGGCCGCAGAACGCCAACTAAAAGAAGTTGCTGGATATCGCAATCGCGATCTTTCTTCTTTGGCCAAACTCGCGCTGGCGGGAGTTTATCGCAATACCAAGCGCACCAATGACGCCGTCGAACTGTATAAGCAGCTCATGGACAAGCCTTCGCAGACGGTGAGCAAGGCGCAGGCGCAAGTTGAACTCGCGGAAACTTACCAGGCCGCCGGAATGACCGCCGACGCAAAGAAGCAGTACGAACAGATCCAGAAAGACAACCCCCAAAGCGCCGCCGCACAGGTCGCTTCTGCAAAATTACAGGATTTGAAGTAGCCGGCTGGCGATCTTCGCCAAGCAGCAGCCATTCGCAACTGTTCGCCATCATTTCTTGACATACCGGTAGAAGCGGGGCTTGCCGCGGTGCTTCCAATAAGGCGTTTCATAGTCATCGGTTCCGGGCCCGGAACTCAAATAACTAAAGAAGACATGCTCTGAAGGTTTGATGACGATCCCTACGTGCCCGCGCCACACGACCAGGTCCCCGGGCTGTGGGGCCTTCACTCGCTGAAAGTCTTCAATCCCAGCGTAAAGATCCGAGGAGGGCGCATAGGAATACGGCAATCCGGCTGCCTCGTAAATCGTGTGCACAAGATGCGAGCAGTCACGCTCGGACTCGCGCCGGACATGCGTATCGAGTGCCGCAGCAAGCAGCGACAGACGTTCGTCTGAAGTCGGCGAGTGCGGCCCGTTGCGGTAGCCTTTGTCCGCGACACTTTGCAAACCGGTACTTGGGGGTCCAACAGTCTGACCATCCTCTTGCGCCAGCGCCGTGCACACACCTGCTCCAACCAGCGCTGCAGCCATCATTAATTTCCAGAGTACCCGCATTGCGTCTATTCTGATGCAGAATCCAATCCTCAGGAAGATTACAGGCGTTCTCGCCGGGAAGTTCCGAGCGAGCGCAGGTAGTCCCGCACCGTGGCCTGGCCGAAGTAGTTGGCGGCTCCTTCGGCATCTCCGTGGTAGAGATCGTCTGTGATTTTGGGATCTGCTCCTCGGCTTATCAGCAACTGCACCATCGGGAGATGCCCATTCTGGGATGCCATGTGAAGCGCGGTGATGCCTTGGCCGTGCGTCAGGCCACCGAAAGTGGCCTTGAGGTTGATCTTGGCCCCGTGATTGATGAGCCACTCCGCAGTTTCCATCCGGTTACAAACCGCGGCCCAAATCAACGGCGTTCCCCGATAAGGATCAGCATCGATTCGCGCGCCGGCCCGAATCAGTCGCGGCAGAATTTCTGTTCGTCCGCTTTTGCACGCCCATACCAGCGCCTCATCCAGCACTTCTTGCGCATCAGCGGACGGATGCCAATCCGGAAATCCGCTGTGCGGGCGATAGAATCCTCGCGCAGCGAAAGCTTGTGACGTGAGCGTTTTTTCTCCGCTGAAACAATCCTCGAGCAGCTTCTGATTTCCAAGTCCAGCGGCGGCACGCAAGTTTCGTGGCGCCACAGAATATTGTCCAAGCACGTCAGCCACTTCGCGATGTCCCCAGAACAATGCCGCGATCAGGGGAGTTCCGCCCGAGCCGTGCGCTTCCGCCTCGAGGTCCGCTCCGTGCTCGATCAATGCGGCGGCAATTGCGGATTGATTGGAATATGCTGCCTGATGCAACGGGGTCCAGCCGCGATCATTGGGCTCGTTCACATCCGCGCCTGCGTCAATCAGGGTTTTGACCGTCTCCTCATTTTTAGTTTTCGCGGCGAAGCTCACTGCGAGACTTAAAAGGGTATTCCCATTTGTCCCACGTTCCTGAGCGAGCCGAGGGTTGCGTCGCAGCACAGACTCCAGCGTCGCGACGTTTCCCGCTTCGAGCGCGCGAAAAGCCGCAAGAAATGGCTCGGTCGCCGCAGTGTTCGACGTTGAAGCCAGCAGATTCACTCGCTGAACTAGTTCATCCCAGCTATCGAATCCGTGCTCCTTTGCATAAACGAGTTTTGCGTCGTCTTCCGTGAACGGCGCCTGCCGAATCTTTTCATCCGAGCAGCCGTCGAAACGCGGATGCCAATTCCGGATCTGCTCGAGCGCCGCAGGACCAGCCGATTGCCGCGTCCGCATCAGCCCCTGGACACGCTCCGTTATCCACTGCACATCCGCAACATAGAGCCGCGTATGCCGGTCGCGCGCGGCAGGTTCTGCGTAGGCTTTGAGTTTTGTCCAACTGGCGAAGCCCTGCTCGCGCGCGATCACGAACTGAGCATCGTGCAAGGCCACATCCTGGCGCACGCCTGCATCGTCAATATGCGCCCAGCGAAGATGCCGGCTGCGCAGCCGGGCCAATGCCTCGTGACTTCCAGCGCGGAGATCCCGCAAGAGTTCGCGGGCCTGTTTCTTCTGTTGTTCGAGATTCAAGACAGCCTCCTTCGTGTGCCTGGTCCGCAATACAGGCGAAAGAGGTTCATTCGAGGTGAACGCTGCTTGGTTGCAGGTGGGCGCGGCCCTTTCCGCGGACTGGACGCGCCCTGCGCGCGTCAGCATCACTTTACCAGAGTTGGATGAAACTTGAACAACAATGCTGTTTCGCCCAAGGCCCTCCGCGGCCAATGCCGCACAGTCGTACTTCTGAGTTTGAGTGCATGTAGGACGATTCCTAAAATTGAGCCACTCAGAAGAGCTCAGAAGTAGGTAGATGTTTTGCCGCCGCATGCTCCCGCATGCCTCCGGTGGACTCCCCTTCACTTCCAAATCAAAGCTGGAGAACTTCGCGTGAAAATCTGTTTGGCCATTTCTGTATCTGCTCTTGCAACTGTAACGCTGGCCGGATGCGGCGGGTCGCCGTCCTCTCCGATAAAGAGTGCCAGCACTATGTCCCCGACTTCGACAACAGCGGGACCTAACTGCCCGCCGGGATCAAGTTCTACATCGTCGTCGAGCTCATCATCTTCTGGATCCTCATCATCATCGGGATCGTCAACTGCGTCGGGATCATCCTCGAGTTCGTCAACCGCGACGACTAATAGCGCCCCTGCGCAAGGCAAGACCCTCGCCAATCTGCAAGGCAGCAAGGGGTGGACCGGCTACGCTCTGTTGCCGCCTTGGTTCGGAATCTGTTCGTCGTGCTCCCCCAGCGGTCCTCAAGCCACATGGTCAAGCAGCCAGGGCGTAAGTTCGCCGTCGCTGAGCGGTAAATCCATGAAATTCACTATTGGCGGCAAGAAGTCATATGCTGACGTCCTTTGGAACAATCACCTTATCGGGCATTTCTCTTCGCAAGGACTGCCGGATGATGACGAGAGCATCAATTCCAAATCTCACAATTTCGTGTACGACGTGTACTTCTTTGCGACGGACCTTGGCACCTCGCAGGCGCTGGAGTTCGACATCAACCAATTTGTAAACGGCAAGTCATTCATTTGGGGACACGAATGCCGCATCGCCGGCGGAAATCAATGGGACGTTTGGGACAATCACAAAGAAAAATGGCACGCTACCGGCGTTGGCTGCTGGCCGAAGAACAATCAATGGAACCATCTGACGATTCAGGTCCAGCGCACATCGGACGACCATCTTCTGTTCAAATCGATCACATTGAACGGAAAGACGGCCACGCTGAACCACTACGACAGTCCGACGAAAACTTCGTGGTCTGGCATTACTGTGAACTATCAGCAGGACGGAAATTCCAAACAGAAGTCGTACTCAATCTGGCTGGATAAATTCAGTTTCAGATATTGGTGACGGACCTGAGCGAAGCTGCAGCCTGCAGTACTTGTCCTGAGTGAAGCCGAGGGACGGCCCCGCTCAGCGAGGAACCCTAGAAACTTATGGCGGAGATTAACTGACGATTTCCGAACTTTTGGATCTTAGATATGCACTAGCGCGTAGTAATTTCAAACTTCACATTCCCAGCTCGAGCGACAATTTAACTTCCGGCTCGCCCGTTATCCGGGAACTGTCCCGTCAGCAAATTCTCTCCTTGTGCATCTAGGAGAGGTCTGCTACTCTCTCTCCTAGACACACAAGGAGAAGCTGTTGGGAAAACAGATTGATTTGCTGCAAGGCACGCTGGACATGCTGATCCTCAAAGCTGTCTCGCTTGGCCCGCTGCACGGATACGGGATTTTGCTGCGGATTCAGCAGATCTCTGGCGAACAACTGGAAATCCAGCAAGGCTCGTTATATCCGGCGCTTTATCGGCTGGAACATCAGGGCTGGATCACGAGCGAGTGGGGAGAATCGGACAACAACCGCAAAGCAAAGTTCTATAGCCTGACCGCGGCCGGTCGGCGCCAACTCCACGTGGAAACCGAAAAGTGGAACCGCATGGCGTCATTGATCGCCAATATTTTGCGCACCACTCCGGAGCAGATATGAATCTTCCGGCTCGATTCCGGTCATGGTTGAAGTGGATGACCAACGGACGCAGGCTTGAAAGTGAAATGGAAACGGAAATGCGTTTCCACATTGAGAGCCGCGCTGCCGAGCTGGTTCGCAAAGGGATGTCTCAGCAAGAAGCGACGCGAGCGGCGAGCATTGAGTTCGGAGGAATCGAGTCTCACAAAGATGCCATGCGGGCATCCGTGGGTGTGCGCTGGTGGGGTGAGCTGGGTTCGGACCTGCGTCACGGATG
>DAIPJJ010000023.1:10363-30852 GCA_036770325.1 Terriglobales bacterium | reverse complement strand
CTACGTCTGAGCCCATGGCGATGGGGACCCCGGCGGCGAGTTGCTTGCGGAAGTTTTGCGCGTGAAGTTCCAGGAGTGGTTGTTCCCACTGGCCTGCCAACGGGTTTGGAGAATGGGTAGCAAAGTACTCTTCAATGGCAAAGGTCGGTACAGCGAAGATGTGCTTCTCATGCATGATGCGCATGGTCTCGTCACTGAGCTGAAAAGAGTGGTCAACAGAAACGACCCCGGCCTGCGCGGCGTATAACGTACCGGGCTCGCCGGTCGCGTGCACAGCGACGTGCTTTCCCACGCGCGCTGCTTCTTTTACGGCGGCGGCCAGCTCAGCTTCGGTGTATTGATAAGGAGTCGAAAGAATTCCGTCGTGAACGCTATCGTGCCCGGTCTCATAGATTTTCGTAAAGTCTGCGCCTTCTTTGTACTGCTCGCGCATAACTTCGACGAGTTGCTCGGCGCCGTTCGCGTAGTCTGCATTGGGGAGCACGTGTTGGGCCGGGTTGTAGCCGATGGCGTCTTCGTGACCGCCAAGAATATTGATCGCGTTGCCGCTGATCCTGAGCCGTGGTCCGGGAATTTCGCCGTTGTTGATGGCATCGCGAACGGCGGTGTCGGCAGAGCCAGCGCCTTCGGTCCCCATGTCGCGTTCGGCGGTGAAGCCGCTCATCAGGTCATCACGCGCGGCGATGGTCGCCATAATCGTCCGCTGCGGAACGGATTCCTGAACGGTTTGGAGATCTTCAGCGCCGGGATGCAGGAATAGATGCACGTGAGCGTCTATCATTCCGGGCATCAGCGTACGATCGCCGAGGTCGATGACCTGCGCGCCGGAGGAATGGTTGACGCTCGTGCCAACTTCGGCAATGCGATCACCCTGAACAAGAACTTCGCCCGGAGTCACGATCTTTCCGCTTTCGATATCGAGAAGACGAGTGGCGTGTAGCACAATCGGGTGTGACACAGGCGTTTGACCGAGAGCTGGAATCACAAGAGAGAGAACGAGCGGCAGGCAGAAACGACGTTTGTCGCGGATCATATTTTTCTTCTGAGAGTTCTTTAAGCATGGGATGGTATCACCATCCAAATGTGGGCAACAGGAAATGAGTAGATGAAGCGCACTGCTTGCGTTATCGGCTCCGGCCCGAACGGTCTGGCTGCAGCAATCGTGCTTGCCCAGGCAGGATTGCAGGTTGACGTGTATGAAGCTGAAGCGACCCCCGGCGGTGCTGCGAGAACCATGGAGCTCACGCTGCCGGGATTCCGGCACGATTTCGGATCCGCGGTGCACCCGTTAGGCGTGGGCTCGCCCTTTTTTTCGAACCTGCCGCTCGCCCAGTTCGGTTTGGAATGGATACATTCGCCGGCTCCGGTTGCTCATCCGCTGGACGATGGGAGTGCGGTCGTCCTCGAACGCAATCTTTCCAACGCTGAATCTGCACTCGGGCCGGACGGAAAAAGCTGGCGCGAACTCGTTGAACCATTTGTGGAACATTGGTGGGAATTTGCGGAAGACGTGCTGGTTCCTTTTCCGGCGATACCGAAGCATCCATTGCTAATGGCGCGCTTTGGAACGTGCGCACTCAGGTCTGCTAAAGCAATTGCGAACCGGTTTCGCAGCGAACGAACTCGGGCGCTATTTGCAGGTCTCGCCGCGCATTCGTTCCTCAGCATGGACGAACTCATGAGCGGTGCATTTGGAGTTCTGATGGCGGTGCCTGCTCACGCGGTCGGCTGGCCAATTCCGCGTGGCGGCGCGCAGGCGTTGAGCGATGCGCTGTGCAGATATTTGGAAAGCCTAGAGGGGCAGATCAAAACTTTAACTCGTATTGCCAAGCTGAGCGATTTGGCGGAGTACGATCTGTTTCTTTGTGATGTGACGCCGCGCCAACTTCTGGAGCTCGCGGGAGAGCAGTTATCTGAGACTTACAAATCGGTTCTGAAGAGATTTCGCTATGGGCCGGGAGCATTCAAGGTCGATTTCGCGTTGAGCAGCGCGATTCCCTGGAAGGCTCCTGCATGCGCGCGGGCGGCGACGATCCACCTGGGCGGGAGCTTCGAAGAAATTGCGACCTCAGAGAAGGCGGCAAGAAGCGGCGAAATATCAGAGCGCCCGTTCGTTCTGCTGGTGCAACCCAGCCTTTTCGATTCCTCGCGAGCGCCGGCAGGTAAACATACGGCGTGGGCGTACTGCCATGTTCCGAACGGATGCCAGGCAGACATGCTGCCGAAAATTGAAGATCAGATCGAGCGTTTTGCGCCGGGATTTCGGGAATGCGTTTTAGCGCGCCGGGTGTTCTCGCCCGCGGATCTCGAAAAAATGGACGCAAACCTAGTCGGTGGCGACGTAGGCGGCGGCGTCCTGGACATTCGCCAATTCCTGTTTCGACCAAGCTGGCGGCACTATGGAACGTCCGCGAAGAATATCTTTATATGTTCGGCCTCAACTCCGCCGGGTGGAGGGGTACACGGTATGTGCGGCTACAATGCAGCGCGGGCGGCCCTCGCCCGGCTCTCCACAAAAGTTTAGATTCAGGTAGTAACGAGGGTAACCCTGCCGGTAACTCGCTCGTATGGTATAAAAACCAAAGAACAAGCCAAATTCCAGCGGACGCAAACGCCGAGTCGCGCGAGTGTGGCATGTTGGGGCGGATTAATACCAACATCCGCTTTTTGAGGAAGAGACTTGAGTTTTATCAACTTCGCAGCCCGCGAGATCAACTGCAAGATCGTGTATTACGGCGCGGGCCTTGGCGGCAAAACCACGAACCTGCAGTACATTTTTCAGAAGACCGCCGAGCAGCAAAAAGGAAAAATGATCTCGCTCGCTACCGAGACCGAGCGAACGCTGTTCTTCGACTTTCTTCCCCTTGATTTGGGTTCTGTGCGAGGCTTCAAGACGCGCATTCACCTCTACACCGTTCCAGGGCAGGTGTTCTACGATGCCAGCCGAAAGCTGATTCTGCGGGGAGTCGACGGCATCGTTTTTGTAGCCGACTCGCAGCAGGAGCGGATGGACGCAAACTCCGAGGCGCTCGACAACTTGATGTCGAACCTGAAAGAGCACGGCTACGATTTCGGCAAAATTCCGTACGTGCTACAGCTCAATAAGCGTGACCTGCCGAATGTTCTGCCGGTTGAGACCTTGACGAAAGAACTCCGCCGTAAAGACGAGCCGGTGCTGGAGGCGGTTGCCTTCCAAGGACAGGGCGTATTCGAAACCCTGAAAGAAATTGCTCGCCAAGTACTGATTGAACTCAAAAAGGGCAGCTAGCCCCTGCATTCCTCTCCACGCGCAATACTCCCTAATCGAACTGAGTAGTGCATTTCAGATCTTTGCGAACCAACTGCGCCCTCCGTTCCTTGCCATACGAGCAAACTGCTTTTAAGAATGAAGCGGTTCTAATTACCGCTATGCGACTTCTGATTGCTGAAGATGATCCCGCCCTGGCGAGTTTTGTTCGGAAGGGTCTTGAAGCTGAACACTATGCCGTTGACGTCACGCATGACGGCGAACAAGCCAAAGCCATGGCATCCGAGCTCGACTATGACCTTTTTATGATGGACCTGAATCTTCCGCGCCTCGACGGGGTGACGATTCTGCGGCACCTTCGGCCACGCAAGCCCAGTATGCCGATACTGGTGTTGACCAGCAGAAACCGGGTTGAAGATCGCGTGCAGTGCCTGGATCTTGGCGCCGACGATTACATGGGTAAGCCTTTCGCGTTTTCCGAACTGTCTGCCAGAATTCGCGCCCTGCTGCGAAGGAGCCATATGCCGGCGGCATCTGTGCTGACGGTTGCCGATCTCAAACTTGATCGCGTGGAACGGAAGGTCGAGCGGGCGGGGAAACGCATTGAGTTGACCTCGAAAGAATTCGGCCTGCTCGAATACCTTATGTTGAACGCGGGCAGGCGAGTTTCGCGGGCCATGATCATCGAACATGTTTGGAATTTATCGTTCGATACGGGCACGAACGTTATCGATGTCTATGTGAACTACTTGAGACCGCGATGCACATCATTTGCCGCGAACTGCAAAGCGCGTGGCAGGCCCTTGCACTCGAGTTTCGTTTCGAAAAGCGGCAACACTCCGCCGGGGTGCAGCAGCTCATGTTGCCGGAGGAGAGGATCCTGTGTTTGACGTTTGAAGTTCTGGTGAAGGAACGGCGGGGAAGCATGACCGTCGCCGTGCCCACAGTGATTTCAAGCGCGCTGCTGCGTAAGCTCTCGGTGGCGCGGCCGCGGTTTTATACCCGGCACGACTCGCCGGACTTTTCGCGACTTCTGCGAAAGCTATTGCTCAGGTGTCCGTTCCGAATGGAGTTGTGCCTGCCGGCGCGCGCATCTTCGGCGCAACTGGCAGAGTTGGGGGTTGGAAAAGTGATTACCTTGAATCGCTCCGCGAGTGATCCAGCAGCGATTTTTGTGCACGACAGTCCGATCTTTCCTGCACTTCTGGCGCGCAAAGGCACACGCCGGGTAGCGCAGATTACTACGAGCGATGAAGATTTTGCTGAAAGGAACGCAAGATGAGTACAACAACCGTCACGACTGTAGGGGTAGTAAACAATTTCGCAAAGTTGTGGTCGGATGCGATGTCCGCGGTTCTCGGACAGATTGCTTCAACGCCGTTTCCAATTGAGTTGACGTCGGAAGATGGAATGCTGGCTGGGGCGGCGGGGGACGTCCACCTGACAATTACGGCGGCAGGCGCAGCGCGAGGAGAGATGACTCTGCGTGTACCGGGGGTGCCGGCCCTGTCGCTGGTAAAGATTTTTACCGGCACGGAATCTCCGGGACCAGAACCGAGTGCCGACGACCGAACGGCACTGGAAGAATTGTTCCGGCAAATCGCCGGCCACGTAGTCACGAATGCGCGGCACAAAGGCCTCGAGATTCAGCTCACAACCGTCCTTGGGGAAGCGCCCACATGGTCGCCAGGAGGCATGGGATGGTTCCGCTCGCCGGCAAATGCGCGTCAGCAGATCCAAATTGAGTGGAAGCTGAGTTCCGCACTGGCGAGCGCCCTGACCACAAACTGGCAAGAGCCCGAAGGCGCAAAAGCAATGGCGCGACCAGCAGCGGAGACAGTGCCAATGAGGGAGATCAAGAGCGCCGATTTCCCAGCCAAACTCGACCTCTTGATGGACGTAGAACTGGATGTTGTGCTTCGGCTTGGCGGGCGCACCATTCTTCTCAAGGAAATTCTCGACCTGGGCGCCGGTTCAGTGGTCGAACTCGACCGCAACATTCAGGACGAGGCCGACCTATTCCTCGATGGCCGGCTGATTGCGCGAGGCGAGGTGGTTGCAGTCGAGGGCAACTTTGGAGTACGGATCACCGAAATTCTCGGCAGTCAGAACGTTGCATGAGCATGTGGACATCAAGAGCAGTCGAGCATTTTCGGAGAAATTTCTTTTTCCGGCGTGGGTATCTGCGGAATTGCAGCAATCCTGATTGCAAAAGCAGGCAACCACTTTGGCGGCAACTTTCTGGTCCAAGAATGTCCGTGCAGGTTCACGGCATACCGTTTTGTTTTCCAGATTGCCTCAAGCGCGAATTGAAGCGAACAATGCAGGAAGCTTCCTTCGGGACGTCGGAGGGGAACGTGAAAGCACGTCGAATTCCACTTGGCCTGCTGATGCTTTCGCGCGGACAGATCACCTCTCAGCACCTGCAACAAGCGCTCGACGCTCAGAGGTGTGTACCAGGCCTGCGCGTTGGGGAGATGTTGCGACAGATGAAGCTTGCGCGCGAGATCGACGTAACCATGGCGCTCGCGGCGCAATGGTCGTGCCCGGTAATGCGGAACCTGCCATCGCATCCAACTCAGTGCGCGCTCCCCGTGGAGATCCTGCGTAGATTCGCCATGGTTCCTGCTTACTATTCGCGCGCAACGGGCAAGCTGCACCTCGCATTTGCCGACAATATTGACTACCGCGTTGTGGTTGCGACCGAAAGAATGCTCAACTGCAAAGCAGAGGTGTGCCTTACAACTCGCACCGCATTCGATTGCGCGCTAGAGCAGATAGAAGAACGAAAGTTGTCCAATGAAAAAATGTTTACCAATTTGCCGCAGGCGGAAGATGCTATCGGTATCGTCGTAAACTACGTTCAACAATTGCGAGCGCATGAAGTGCGCGCCGTGAATTGCAGCGAACTTTTCTGGGCGAAGATTCTGGGCGGTGCCTCCGGGGTTGATCTGCTGTTTTCGCGAGCCGGATTTCCTGACGCTTACGGTGGACTCAGCCAGTTTGAGCAGCAAGCCCTTCTTGCTTAATAGTTGTTCTTCACAACCTCACCCGCTTTCATTACAAATTTAACGCGCTGGAGTGTGGTGATGTCCTGCAAGGGATCGCCATCAACGGCAATAATGTCCGCCCATTTCCCGGGATCGATCGTACCAACCTTGTCGGACCAGCCGAGCAGGTCCGCATCGTTGATAGTTGCGGTCTGAATCGCCTGAAGCGGCGACATCCCGAGGCTCACATAAACTGCGAGTTCGTGTGCGTTTAATCCATGAGGATAGACTGCCGCATCCGTTCCCATGCCGATTTTGATGCCCGCTTCGATTGCCTTCTTGATGTTCGATTTTCCCATCTGCGAGACAAGCTCCATCTTTTTTCTGGAAAACTCAGGCAGGTTCGCCTCGGCGGCATGCTCACGCTGCCAATCGACAAGATAGAGAGTTGGCACAAGGTATGTACCGTTTTTTTTGAGCGTGGCGATGGCGGCATCGTTCATCAGGTGGCCGTGCTCGACCGAATCCACACCTGCCTCAGACGCCCAGATCACGCCTTGCGCGCCATGCGCGTGCGCCGCGACTTTTCTTCCAAGGCGGTGAGCATCGGCAACGATGGCCTTCATTTCTTCGAGAGTGTATTGCGAGGCGTTCGGATCGTCGCCTCTCGAGAGCACGCCGCCAGTAGCACAAATCTTGATGAGATCGGCCCCATATTTAATCGTCTCGCGCACCTTATGCTGCACTTGCTCAACGCCATCGGCAACGCCGTCCGCCGTGATGTGAAACTCAAATGGAAGCAGATTGTCGTCGCAATGTCCGCCGGTGATGCCGAGCGGCGGGCCACTCACCAGCATGTGCGGACCGGGAACATCGCCGGCGTTGATGGCATCGCGAAGAGCAACATCGGCATAGCCGCTGGCACCCACGTTTCGCACGGTGGTAATTCCAGCTTCGAGAGTGACGCGTGCGTTCTTGGCGCCAGTGAGCGCTTCACGCGGAGTGGATATGGCAAGCGTCTCGTAACCGAATTTCGGATCGAAGGTCAGGTGAGTATGCGCGTCAATGAGTCCGGGGAGAATAGTGGCATTGGAAAGATCAACGGTGCGGTCGGATGGAGAACTTTGAACCGAAGCAGCCGGACCAACACTTACGATCTTGTCGCCTTCAATGACGATCGCCTGGTTGCTGGTCTCTTTACCGGTCTTTACATCAAGCAATTTGCCGGCTCTGACGATTGTGCGCTGCGCAGCCTGGACCGAGGCGCCACACAGCGTAAGCACAGCAAGACACAACAGTTGCTTCCGAATCATGTTCATTCCCTCTCCTCTTGTTAATCGCAAATGACGGCGACAGATGATCAGGCCCTGCTCTAAGGCGCGACGTACTATGTAGCTTCGAATTCTCCGACGAGCTCGCGATGTTTTTGTTTCGCGGCTTCGACCAGTGCACGGAAGATCGCGCGCGAGTGCTCGTCTTCATCGAACGACCGTTCCGGATGCCATTGGACCGCGACAACGAAATGGTCCGGCGAGGTGCCTTCGAGCGCCTCAATAATACCGTCTTGCGGACAGCGCGCAACGATTTTCAGGCCATCTCCGATGATTTGCGCTGACTGGTGATGGCTGGAGTTGGCAGGAATGACATGCGTTTCGGCGAAAGCCCCAGGGAAGACAATTTCTGACAGCCGCGAACCGGCCGCGATTTCGACTTCATGCGCAATCGGAACGTTTCGTCCGGCTTCGTGGTTCACGGCAGATTCGATGTGTTGAATTAGCGTGCCCGAACGATACACATTCAGGATTTGGAGGCCATAGCAAATGCCGAGCACCGGTTTGCGCATGTTGTATGCGTCCTGCAGGAGCAGTTCGTCCGCCGTGTCCCGTTTGGGATCGGCGGCTTCTGTTTTGGGATGGCGCGGAGCATCGAATTTCGCGGGATCGACGTCAGCTTTGCTGCCGGGCAGCACGACAGCATCGCAGCGCTCGATAAGTTTCATGACTTCAGCAGGAGTTCGATCGAGAGGAATGCGCACCGGTTCGCCGCCAGAGAGTTCGATTGCGCGCTCGTATTGGGGTATAGCGCGAGCGGCGTATTCGAAGTCAGCACCATGCGGCAGTGGGATCGCTATGCGGGGCTTCATCTTAGATCGCACGTTCGATCTGACGCTCAATGTGGCTTAAAGTCTTTGCACGCCGGTAGTGCCGCAATTCCATGAGAGTTGCTGCGACGAGCGAGATGGCCGCACTGATACCAGCAGCCGGAAAAGCAATGTGGCGGTATGCCACTCTGAGATCGGGAGCCGTCCCCTGGAGCTTGGCTATCAAGATCGAACCACAAATTCCCAGGAGCAAGCTGACGGCGAACGTAAGCAGTGTCACGATGGTTGTAATAAGCAACACGCGGACCGGGACGAGATACCAGCGCGGAGCGCGGGACGGGGTTGCAACGGGTTCCTTCATTACAGATACGAATTTAGTTTAACGCAGTCGTGCGCCGCCAAAGAGGCAGGTGCACGCTGGCGCAGTGCGATAAAATACACCCCATGTCCCAAGCTGCACAGGCGATCACTCGCTCACCCGCTGAAGTAGTGCAGGAGACGGCGGTTTCGCAGGCTGCAAACGGAATTTGTTATGCCGTGGCCGGCGAAATGAGCTTGCCTGGTGCCGACCTTGAACGATTAGTTGGCGCGGTTCCCAAAGCTATTGCCGGCGCGCTGCAACGCAAAGCCTACTATTTTGTTCCCCTCACCGTGAATCAAGGCGAGCAGACGGTAATCGCTGATCGCTATGACGTGGCACTCAGCGATAACGCAGTCTGCCATCGCAATCTGGAGCTGGGAAATTCTCAGTGTGTGTTCATCTCAACGCGGCTGATGGACGACAAATTTTCCATCGCCTTCGAGTTTTACATCAATGTTGGACACGCATTCGTTGAACACGCGGGAGTTTCCAGCGAATTCAGCGAACTTGCATGGAAGCAGGTGGAAGCGAATGTGCGCGGCGAGGCATCGCTAGATGCATGGGAGTCTCGTAAGTTAGCCACCGCCCATGGTCCCGACGCGGAGAAGCATAAGAACGAATATTTCGCGGCCGCTTTTTCGGACGCTATTTCGATTTATCTTCTTTCGTTGTTTCTCGACGTTGACTATCAAGACCTGCGCGAGCGCGACTATCCTCTGCTGGCGCCTGCCGCTATGGCAGAACGCCTTCGTAAAATCGCGGAACTCTTCCCGCCAAACCCCGGCTTTGAATTTCAGGTTTTCTATCGTCGCCGCGGATAGCTGAAAATCCTGCAGATATCCCTTCCGCCGAGTGCTTCGTCACACAGAACTCGCGACCGGGCGATTGCGCGGTAATATTGGTGCGCCATGGGAACCATAACTCGCAGACATTTTCTTGAATTGGCTGTTGCTATCGGCGCGACGGCGGCATGGGGAAGTTCGGTCCCGTCGAATTCGAAAACTAACTGGCGTGAGCGGCGTGATTTATTTCCCGAGGGAGTTGCATCAGGCGATCCTGATGCCAACAGCGTGCTGCTGTGGACGCGTTGTCCTCAATCTGCGGGCACAAAGCCGCTGAAGCTGAATCTGGAGGTCGCGGAGGACGAGAACTTCACGCGTGTGATCGCTTCCAGAGCGGCTCCGATCTCTGAGGCATCCGACTGGACCTGCCGCGTTCTCGTCGGCGGGCTGAAGCCATCGTCGGTTTACTGGTACAGATTTTCGGACCGGGACGGCAACGGGAGCCGCGTCGGTAGAACTATTACCGCACCTGCGGACGACGATCCCAGGCCGGTTCGTTTCGTATTCGTGAGTTGCCAGAATGTGACGCAAGGCGCGCAGAACGCGTATCGCAGAATGATCTACGAAGACGAGCATGCGTCAGAGTCGGAACAAATCGGCTTTGTGCTGCACCTTGGCGACTTCATCTACGAGATCACCTGGTACCCGGAAGACCGGCCGCAAGGAATGTACGACCGCCGGATAAGAGATGTTTATAGATACCCCGATGGGGAAAAGATTCAGGACTTTCACGTCCCGACAACGGTTCAAGGATATCGGGCCGCATATCGCGGATATTTGCACGATCCGGACCTGCAGGACGCGAGGGCGCGCTGGCCGTTCGTGAACATGTGGGACAACCACGAGTTCAGTTGGCTCGGCTGGCAGTCGTTCCAGAAGTTTGAAGGCAAAACAAGCCCGAGGCAGACGCGAAAAGTCGCGGCAATGCAGGCGTTCTTTGAATATCAGCCGGCGCGAATGCGGCGTCCGAATGCAAACGGGCTTGAACTTTTTGATGGACCGAAAGTCACAGATGCTCCCATCACAAAATTCGACGATCACGGGCTTGGGACCGAACCGAACAATCTCGCAGCAATCGGAAGTCTGACCGGATATCGAGCTCTGCGATGGGGAAAGAACGTCGAACTCATCATTACGGACCAGCGCAGCTATCGCTCAGAAGAACCGACGGACATGGACGAAGCGGGAGCGCTGTCGACCGCTGATTTCCCCGCGCTGATTGCGGAAGAAGCGATGGAAATTCTGGATGCGGCGCGCACTTACAACAACGGCAACCCTCCCGCAAAAATTCGATCGATCGACGGGAGCATAGAGGTCCCGAACATCTGGAAAACCCGGCCGCCGCAAACAATCCTCGGCGAAGAGCAGAAAGCCTGGTTCCTTGATCGGCTGAAGAAATCGACTGCCACCTGGAAAATCTGGGGCAATACAACGGCGACGCTCGACATGCGCGCCGATCCGCAGAATCTTCCAAAAGAGTTCAAGCGCTGGCCCTGGTCGGGATACGCAGGCTTCGGCGGAGGCGACCACAGTAGTGCCTACGTCGAACGCGGAGAGATTTACGATTTCATAGAAAAGAACAAGATCACAGGCTTCGCGACAGTGGCCGGAGACCGTCATAGCTTTTGGGCTGGACTGGCGGCCAAAGCGCTACCACCCGCGGCGTTCACTCCCGTCGGTGTGGCATTCGTGACTGGTTCGATTTCAGCGCCCGGAATGGTTGAGGCGTTCGAGTATCGCTTTCCGAAAGATCATCCTTTGCGGGCGCTTTACATGGGGCAAGGCCCCTCAGATCAAAAACCGCAGCCCACAGTCAATATGCTGTTACGGCATGGCGTGAGATCTTGCCTCGAATACGCAAAAACGGGAGACATTGAAAAGGCGAGGGCGCAATCAAACCCAGAGCTTTCCCCGCATTTGAGGTTCGTGGACATGGGCGGACACGGATATGCTGTGGTGACAGCGAGCAGTGACGCATTTGAAACCGAGTTCGTTTGTATTCCTCGTCCCGTTGAACGCAGTGCAGACTCCAACGGTGGGCCGCTGAGGTATAGGGTCCGGTCGCGCTCAGGTTTGTGGAAGGCAGATGAAAGACCCAAGCTGGAGCTGCAAGTTCTGGAAGGTGACGCGAAGTTTTCAATCTGAGTCCGCGCACTATGCAATACAGCACACGAAATTGTGCATTCCTGAAAAATATTGCACTCACAAGTCTCACGCTTACATTGCGATAGTCAACAATTTGTCAGCCCGAGGTTGACAAATTGTCATTGCAAATGTCAAAGTCTCACAACGTTTTCTGAATTTAAATCGGTTTAGTATGTTGTTCCCCGGGTCCCCATTTTTTCGTTCCCACCGTTGTCCTCTCAGGAGAATCCAGATGAGATTCAGCTCCAGGTGTATTTTTTCGTTCTTTTTATTCTTGTTTGCGCTCGCCGCTATTTCACCAATCGCGCTCGCACAAACCTTCTCGGCATCCATTGCCGGCGTCGTTACCGATCCGAGCGGTAGCGTGGTTTCGGGGGCAAAAGTACATCTTCGCAATATGGGTACGAATGACGTGCGCGACGCCGTCACGACTGCAGCGGGATCGTACAAATTCGACAATCTGTTGCCTGGGACTTACGAAGTCACGGCTGAAGCTGCCGGCTTTAAGAGGTACGTGCAGAGCAATATGATCTTGCGGGCGAATACGGCCGCATCGGTGAATATGCCGTTGGCTGTCGGCGGTGCCGAGCAGAGCGTTCAAGTCACAGGCGAAGCCGTATTGCTCGATACTGAGTCTGCCAACAACTCGGTCACACTCGATTCGCACCTGATTGAATCGCTCCCGAATAGCTACCGTAATCCTCTTAATTTCGTGTTCGCGCTAGCTGGTACGACTGAAGCTCAAAGCGGCCAGACGTCACGATCGAACAGCTTCGATCAGATGGGCAGCCAGTTTGGCCTCAACGGCGGACGAATCGGCAACGAACAAATTTTGATTGATGGCGCCCCATCGACCGCGGTGGACTGGGGAGGGCTCTTTGTCGCCCCGAACCAGGATGCCATTCAGGAGCAACAGGTCGCGCAAAACGTTTACGATGCGCAGTATGAACGCTCGGGAGCGGGCGTGGTCACTCTGATTACGAAGAGCGGGACGAATTCATTTCACGGAAGTGTTTACGATTACTTCCGCAATTCCGCGCTCGACGCTAACAGTTGGGGGAACGACAACACTGTTCCGTTAACACCGAAGGGACTCTTCCACCGCAACCAGTTCGGCGCAACTTTTGGCGGACCTATATCGAGAAGGGCCCGTCTGTTCTTCTACGTTGACTATGAAGGCCTTCGTCAACCCGATGTAGAGTCCAGCGGGTTCTTGACAGTGCCTACGGCCAAAATGCATCAGGGAGATTTTTCCGAGTTGCTAGATCCTGGTTGCACAACCATGTGCGGCCAAATCTACAATCCGTTTTCGACAACTCAGGTTACTGATGCCAGCGGAACTCACTACACACGCGATCCCTTCCCGAATAACCAGATTCCTCAAGGCCTTTGGAACTCGGTTGGGCAGAAAATCCTTGATTTGTATCCAATGCCGAATCAGGCTGGGCTCATCAATAACTTCTACAAGCAAGGCCGGGGCACAACTGACAACGACAAATTTGACTGGCGGATCGACTGGGTGCAGAGCGACAAGAACCGGATATTTGCGCGCATGTCGGACCGCGTTCGGCAGAACTACACGCCCGCATGCTTCTTCTGCAACGGCGCTGACAATAACGCCACCAATAACGACCGGGGCTTCCAAGTTGTAATAAACGACGCCTACACTCCTAGTCCGACATGGGTGATCGATTCCTATGTTGCCGTCGGACACTGGCACGAGGAGCAAACAGGCCTGGGCTTGGGGACGGATATGAGTAAGATCGGCTTGTCTCCGGCTTTTTCTCAGGCCCCTCTGCTTCCCTTGGTTAATGCCGACCTTTATCAAACACTTGGCAGCACCTATTCCAGCTATGACTTCTACGTCCGCAGCCACGGTACGGCGATCGGAAACGTGACGAAAGAGTTCGCGAAGCACACGCTCAAGTTCGGTGGGAATTACGACATCAGTTTTATGAACAACCGCCAGGACATCCCGGTTTCGTTCAACTTTCCAAGAGGCTTTACCGCCTGCGACCCAAACACAGTTGGCGGAAGCTGTATCGCACCCTCGGAAAGCACTGGTTCGGACCAGACCGGCAATGCTATCGCGGCAATGCTGCTAGGGACCGGCAGTGGGCAATCAGCAATACAGATGGATCCTGCAATGAGCCTTCATACTTTTGGTCTTTATGCGCAGGACCAATGGCGTGCGACTCCACGATTGACGGTCACTGCAGGGCTGCGCTATGAAAATCAGAGGCCTGCGACCGAGCGCTACAACCGATTAACGTACTTCAATACCAACGCTGTGAATCCTATTAGTTCGGCTATTGGATCCACGGTTCACGGAGCCTTTGAATATGCTAACGCTAATAACCGCTACGCGTGGGATCCAGATAATCTTAACTTCGCGCCTCGTCTTGGGGTCGCATACAAGATCACGGACAAGCTGGTCGGTCGAGTCGGTGCAGGCATCTTCTATTCACCCGCGTCGGCCATGATCAGCTTCGACCAGCCGGGCGAGTTTTTAGGATTTACATCGACCACTAGCTGGATCGGTTCCGTCAATGCCCTTGGCTACACCCCGACAAATCTCGTCAGTGATCCATTTCCTAACGGCATCTCTCAACCCGTCGGCAACGCTCAAGGAGCCATGACATTTGTGGGCGTTGCTGCCGATAATGTCCAACAATGGCCAAAGGGGCCGCATCCGATCGGCTATAGCGAACAATGGAGCGCGGACCTGCAATATCAGCTTGGCAGCCACGCCGTCGTTGAGGCCGGTTATACCGGCTCGCGCGGGCACCGCTTGATGTACGGCAATCCAAATCTCAATGCCAATCAGCTCCCAACGCAGGATTTGGCGCTAGGTAACACCGCGTTAATGCAGGACGTGCCGAACCCTTTTTCCGGAATCATCACCGATCCGAATAGTCCTCTAAGTGGAACAACGGTTCCCTATAACCAACTTCTCAGGCCGTTCCCCGAATTCGTGTATCTCAATTGGACGCGCTCTCTGCCGGGCGCTCAGTCGGCCTATGATGCGCTGAACCTGAAATTCAACAAGCAGTTCTCGAATGGATTAAGCGTAGTCTCCACGTACGTCTGGTCTAAGGCGCTGGACGACGGTTCGGAGGATTTCATTGGCTGGACCATCGGCAACTCGTGGCGTGATTCGTACAATCCGAAGCTAGACTATGCTGTCAGTACGCACGACCAGCCGCACAGCTTCGCCACTGCTCTGGTTTATGACCTGCCATACGGGCGAGGCAAGCAGTTCGGTAATGGCGCGCCGAAACTCATCAACCAGATACTTGGAAATTGGGAAGTTTCATCAGTCGTTCGACTAGCGTCAGGCATGCCGTTGCTTGCGCCGTTCTATGCCAACAATCCGTTGAGCCAATATGGATTCCCGGGACAAGGGGTGCCTGATCTCGTCGGCGATCCCAGACCTGCGAACCAGGGACTGAGCGGCTGGATCAACCCTAACGCCTTCTCGGATCCAAACGCCAACTCGCAGGTTACAGATCACTATCGGTACGGAGACGAGCCGGCGCGCATGAGCAATCTCCGCGAAGCGGCGACCAAGAACGTAGATTTCTCAGTGGCAAAGGCGTTCGACTTCACTGAGCGATTCAAAGGCCAGTTCAGGGCTGAATTCCTGAATGCCTTCAATCATCCACAATATGGTGGTGAGTTTTACGGAAGTTGGGGCAGCAACATCGGTCTCTGCATCGATTGCGGCGACTTGGGGCAGGTCTTCGGCACTCGCAACGACTCCCGCAATATTCAACTGAGCTTCAGGCTTATGTTCTAATGGGCCGATGATTCAGGGACGGATTGGGTGGTTCGCATGCATTCTTGTATTTCTCATTGTGCTGGCGACATCGTCGCCAGCACAAAATCTTGACTGGCGCGTTTACGGCGGCAACTCCGAAAGCACACATTACTCACCGCTCGACCAGATCAACAAATCGAACATAAAGCAGCTTGAAGTCGCCTGGTCGTATGACACCGGCGAGACTGGCGGGCTGCAGACCAGTCCGCTCGAAGTCGGCGGAGTTCTCTACGGCATTTCGCCATCTCAGAAAATCTTTGCCGTCGATGCAGCAACCGGGAAGCTGAAGTGGAAATTTGATTCTGGGACTGTCGGCACGCAGCCTGATCGAGGTCTAGCGTACTGGGCGAGTCCGGATAACAAGGACCGGCGAATCATCGTCGGCGTGATGAACTTCGTTTACGAGCTTGATGCCGAGACTGGTCAGCCGGTGCAGAGTTTCGGCAATCAAGGGCGAATCGATCTTCGAGAGGGACTGGGGCGAGATGTTGCCACCGGATTCATCGCACTGACCAGCCCTGTGGTCGTTTACAAAGATCTTTTTATTGCGGGCGGCCGCTTACCTGAAACTCTCCCATCCCTTCCTGGCGACATTCGCGCCTACGACGTTCACACGGGAAAGCAGCGCTGGATTTTCCACACGATTCCGCGTCCCGGCGAATTCGGTTACGACACCTGGCCGAAAGACGCGTGGGAGAAGAGCGGAGCAGCAAACAATTGGACCGGAATGACGGTCGATCAGAAGACCGGGATCGTGTATGTGCCAACCGGATCGGCAGCGTTCGACTTTTATGGTGGCGATCGCCTGGGTGACGATCTGTTCGCGAATTGCGAGCTTGCGCTTAACGCCGAGACTGGTGAACGCATCTGGCACTTCCAAGCGGTACGTCACGACATTTGGGACCGCGACTTCCCTTCACCGCCCGTCCTGGTGAACGTAGAGCACGATGGCAAGAGGATCGACGCTGTAGCGCAGACGAGCAAGCAGGGGTTTGTTTTTCTATTCGATCGCGCGAACGGAAAGCCGCTCTTTCCCATTGAATACAAAAAATATCCGGCGAGCGATCTGCACGGAGAAGTCGCCGCAGCCGAACAGGGCCTTCCGACCAAGCCCGCGCCCTACGCACGCCAGCATCTCACCGAAGACATGCTGACGAACCGAACCCCAGCCGCGCACGACTGGGTTCTGCAACAATTCCGCACTTACCGCAGCGATGGACAATTCGTTCCACTGAGCGCAGGAAAGAACACGGTTATTTTTCCTGGTTTCGATGGCGGCGCGGAGTGGGGCGGTCCGGCTTATGATCCGACGACAGGGATTCTCTACGTAAATTCGAATGAAATGGCCTGGGCAGTCGAACTCGCCGAGAATACGGGCAATCAGGCGAGCGGTAAAGGCGTGTACCAAAGCCAGTGCACCATTTGCCACCGGGACGATATGAAAGGATCGCCGCCGCTGTTCCCGTCGCTCGTAGGAATTCAGGACCGCATGACTCTGGAACAAATCACAGACCGCATTCGCAAAGGCGGCGGACGAATGCCCGGGTTCCCAAATCTTACGACGGATGAAGTCACCGCTCTTGTGAAATATCTGACTGCTGGAGAGAACAAAGAACTCTCGTCAGGCCAGCCTGCGCCGCCGCTGATGCGTTATCGCTTTTCGGGTTACACGCGCTTTCATGATCCCGATGGTTATCCGGCGGTCGCTCCTCCGTGGGGAACGCTGAACGCGATCAATTTGAACACGGGCGAGTATGCGTGGAAGGTTCCACTGGGCGAATATCCGGATCTGGCCGCGCAGGGAATGAAGAATACGGGCAGCGAGAATTATGGCGGCCCGGTCGTGACCGCGGGAGGGCTGCTATTTATTGGCGCCACCAACTACGACAAGAAATTTCGCGTATTCGATAAATCCACAGGCGAGCTGCTTTGGGAGACGAAGCTTCCCTTCTCAGGCAATGCGACGCCGATTACTTATGAAGTGGATGGCAAGCAGTACGTGGTTATCGCCGCGGGCGGAGGGAAAGACGTGAAGTCACCTTCTGGCGGCGTTTACGTTGCATTCGCTTTAAAGGGTGGAAAATGAATCGTCGGGAATTCGCACAGTCTGTTGTTGCCTCCGCTGCTCTCGCATTGCCGGGGATTGCGTACGCAGAATCGCACCGGATTGAGCCTGCTACCCATCGTACGCACGCGCTGCGCGAATTCGAAAAGCTGCAATTCGGCGTCTCATTCCACTTCAGCATGAACACCTTCACTGGGAATGATTACGAAACCGGTGGGGTTCCTGCGAATACGTACAATCCGACCCATCTCGACGTGCGGCAGTGGATTCGCACTGCGCGCGATCTTGGCGCAAAGTACGCGGTACTCACGGCGAAGCACATGTCCGGCTTTGCCTTGTGGGATTCAGCAAACTACGACTATGACGTTGCGGCGAGTCCAAATAAGACCGATGTGGTTGCTGCGTTCGTGAAAGCATGCAAAGAGTACGGAGTGAAGCACGGTTTCTACTACTGCATTCTCGATCCGCACAACGAGGGCAAGTTCGACTGGGACATCCCCGTAAAGGATGATTACTACAAGCTCATCAAGCAGCAACTGACCGAACTGCACAGCAAATATCCGAACACGTTTTATCAGTTGCTCGATATCACATGGAAAGTTTCGGACGACCAGCGTTGGGAACTGTATGAATTGATCAAGAAGTACAGCCCCCACGGAATCGTGGTGATGAACCAGGCCTACTATCAGAGCAAGCGCAACCTCGGTCGCATCTGCGAGCCGAAGAGCTGGCCGACGGACGTAATCAATGGTGAGGACCAACTGCCACCGCCGGAAGGTCACGATCCGCATGTGAAATTCCAAGGCAAGACTTACTACATGCCGATGGAGGCCTGGATTCCGACGGGCCCACCTTACAAACCGATGCCCCCGATGCACAGTTGGTTCTGGCGACCAGGTTTCGTTACGCAGAGTGCGGAAACGATCGCTTCGTACTACTCTGACTGCAAGAAGCGCAATTCGAATTTACTGCTGAAT
Organism: Terriglobales bacterium; assembly: GCA_036770325.1. Classification (GTDB taxonomy): domain Bacteria; phylum Acidobacteriota; class Terriglobia; order Terriglobales; family Acidobacteriaceae; genus Gp1-AA145. The sequence continues at coordinate 12,304 of DAIPJJ010000023.1, read as the reverse complement.
CTTTCGCCAGACACAACGGGCAGGCTGCCTGAGGAAATGGTCAACACACTGCACGAAGCTGCTCGTATAATCAAACGTTCTTAATCCCGTGAAGACGATCAAAGGTCCGGCAATTTTTCTAGCGCAATTCGCAGGCGACAGCTCGCCCTTTAACAATCTGAAAGATATTGCGCGGTGGGCGGCGTCACTCGGCTACAAGGGCGTGCAGATTCCAACGTGGGACTCGCGTTTGTTCGATCTTAAGCGCGCTGCGGAAAGCAAGACTTACTGCGACGAGGTGCGCGGCATTGCCGCGAGTAGTGGGGCTGAAATAACAGAGCTCTCAACGCACTTGCAGGGACAACTCGTCGCGGTTCATCCCGCGTACGATGAGGCTTTTGATGGATTCGCGCCGAAATCGGTTCATGGGAATCCTGCAGCCCGCCAGAAGTGGGCTGTGGAGCAATTGCAATTTGCAGCCAAGGCTTCGGCGAACCTTGGGCTCAACGCGCATGTGACTTTTTCGGGAGCATTCGCCTGGCCGTATTTCTATCCGTGGCCCCAACGCCCTGCTGGACTGGTCGAAACCGCGTTCGATGAACTTGCAAAACGCTGGCGTCCGATCCTCGATATCTTTGATTCAGTGGGAGTCGATCTCTGCTACGAGATTCACCCGGGCGAAGACCTGCACGATGGCGTTTCGTTTGAAATGTTTCTCGAACGGCTCGGCGGGCACAAGCGCTGCAATCTTCTTTATGATCCGAGCCACTTCGTACTGCAACAACTCGACTATCTCGAATACATCGACATCTATCATGAACGCATAAAAATGTTTCATGTGAAAGATGCTGAGTTCCGCCCGAGCGGTCGGCAGGGAGTGTATGGCGGTTATCAGCCCTGGATTTCTCGCACAGGACGTTTCCGTTCGCTGGGTGATGGCCAAGTGGATTTCGCCGCAATTTTCTCCAAGCTCGCGCAATACGACTTCCCCGGCTGGGCGGTGCTCGAGTGGGAGTGCTGCATAAAAAATAGTGAGCAAGGCGCAAGGGAAGGCGCGCCGTTCATTGCGCGACATATTATTCAGACGGCTGAACGGGCTTTTGATGATTTCGCAAAGTCTGGCGCTGATGAAGAGGCGAATCGCCGTATGCTCGGCCTCACAGGGAAAGGGACATAGATGCCGATCGGAGGCTCGACTGAGAAGCTGAATCGCCGTTTGCGCCTCGGTATGGTGGGCGGCGGGCCGGGCGCTTTTATCGGCGCCGTGCATCGCATCGCTGCTCGGCTCGACGACCGCTACGAGCTGGTTGCGGCGGCCCTGAGTTCTGATCCTGAAAAAAGCATCTCCGGCGCACGCGAGATAAATATTCCGCGCGCCTATCGCAACTTTCAAGAAATGGCTGCGGCAGAGTCAAAGCGTGAAGATGGCATCGAAGTTGTCTCGATCGTTACGCCGAACAACGTTCATTACGCTCCGGCCAAGGCATTCCTTGAAGCTGGGATTCATGTGATCTGCGACAAGCCAATCACGACCACGGTCGACGACGCGCTGGATTTGGCGAAGATCGTGAAGAAAACCGGTCTGGTCTTTGGGTTGACGCACAACTACACCGGGCATCCAATGATTCGCCAGGCGCGCGAGATGGTGCAGGCGGGCGAACTCGGCCCGATCCGTCTTGTGCAGGTTGAATACGTACAAGACTGGCTGACTACGCCACTCGAAAAAACCGGACAGAAGCAGGCCGAGTGGCGCACCGATCCAGCGCGCAGCGGGCCGGCGGGATCACTCGGCGACATCGGGACGCACGCGTTCAATCTTGCATGCTTTGTCAGTGGATTGGCCCTCGAGCAGGTAGCAGCCGACGTCAGCACGTTCGTTCCCGGGCGACGGCTCGATGACAACGTACACGTGATGCTTCGGTTTGAAAAAGGTGCAAAGGGCGGACTTTGGGCCACGCAGGT
>DAIPJJ010000023.1:0-10353 GCA_036770325.1 Terriglobales bacterium | reverse complement strand
CGGCCCGGCATCTCGTCACGGAGCCGCTGTGGGCGCAGGTGGCGCCGGGGAACGAGAACAATCTGCACCTGCGAGTGTATGGGGAAAAGGCCGGGCTCGATTGGCGGCAGGAAGATCCGAACGCGCTGATCTTCACTCCGTTTGGACAGACTCGCCGCATCCTCATGCGCGGGAGTGCGGGCACTGGACGCGCGGCTGCACACGCGACGCGAGTGCCGAGCGGGCATCCTGAAGGATACCTGGAAGCTTTCGCGCAACTTTATACCGATCTTGCCGAGCAGATCACGGCGAAAATCGAGAAGCGCGCGCCAAATCCAAATTCTCTGCTCGTGCCAAACGTGCAGGACGGAGTCGATGAAATGCGATTCATGAACGCCGTGCTTGAGTCATCACAGAAAGGATCGGCATGGACAAAAGTCGCGAGCTAACGCGGCGGGGTTTGTTTCGTAAGGCAAAACAGAGATGAATTTATACTTTTGTATAGTGGTAAATACGACAGTTCTCAGCCAGTATTAATGTTGAGCAACGAACTAACAAAGACTATCATTCGCGAAATGCAATCTTCCGGCCCCGAAGCAAATCATTCCGAAGCCAAACGCCAGCATCAGTTGCCTCTTGTCAGTCGCCGCGAGTTGATTCGTGCTGCCCTGCTCACGGGCGCAGCCTCGGCGTTTGCGCCGGCTCTATCGTTTGCTCAATCCATTGAGGGTGGACTCACGCCTGCCGCACGAGGCGAGGACGGTTCGAAGGTCCTGATGGATCCGAACTGGAAGCCGGTTTTTCTGAATGATCACCAGAATCAGACATTGATCGCTTTGAGCGATGTGATCATTCCCGCCACCGACACGCCCGGTGCAAAAGAAGCATTGGCGAATCGCTTTATCGACTTATTGATCTCAGTACAGCCTGCTGATTTTCAACGCCGCTTCACGGATGCCCTTGCCACGATAGACAGCGAGAGCAAGAAGCAATTTGGTCAGGACTTCCGTTCCCTTTCAACCGAGGACCAGGTCTGGCTGCTGACCCCCTGGGCATATCCGCAACGCCTCAGTCACTGGACCAGGAGAGGCGAGAACGGAAACCAAGCTCCAGACCCTGCCGAGCAAAGTTTCGAGCTACTCAAATCATTGATCGCCGGAGCCTACTACGGATCAGAAATCGGACAGAAGGAACTTGGCTGGGATGGAGAGTTCACCCATGGTCCGTTCGAAGGCTGCGAACACAACGACGAGACGCATACATAAACAATGGCACAGGATCCTCTACAACAGACATATGACGTAATCGTCGTCGGTTCGGGCGCGACCGGCGGCTGGGCGGCGAAACGGCTTTCCGAAGCGGGATTGAAAGTTGCGTTACTCGAAGCTGGACGCTCGGTGAGCCCCAAAGAGTTTACCGAGCACATGCCGTCGTTCCAGTTGAAATATCGGAATCATTCCCCGGATCTCGTCCGCACGCGCCCCATTCAGCGGCAATGCTATGCGTGCATGGAATACAACTACGAATGGTTCGTAAATGATCTGGAAAATCCATACAGCACGCCTGAGGGTCGACCGTTTACCTGGCAACGCCTGCGGATTTTAGGTGGACGCTCGTTAGTGTGGGGCCGACAAAGCTACCGCCTGAGTGACGTCGATTTCAAAGCTGCAAGCCGCGACGGTTACGACGTCGATTGGCCGATTTCATACGCCGAGCTCGCGCCTTACTACGACATTGTTGAAGAGTATGTCGGTATCAGCGGCGCGGCCGAGGGCGATCAGATGTTGCCGGATGGCAAGTTTCTGCCGCCCATGAAGATGAGTTGCGGTGAAATTCGTCTGCGGGAAAGCACGAAGAAGAGGTTTGGCCGCACACTTACTATTGGCCGAACCGCGATTGTGACCCAGCCTCACAATGGACGCGCCCCGTGCCACTATTGCGGCCCGTGCGAACGCGGATGCTTCACGTTTTCTTATTTCAGCAGCCCGTTCACGACGGTGAAAGACGCGCTGAAGACCGGGAACTGCACACTCATCACCGACGCAATCGTCAGCCACGTTGATATGGATTCGCGTGCAAACAAGGCGAGCGGCGTAACGTTTGTTCATCGCGCGACCAAAGACACGAAGCAAGTGCGGGGAAGGGCCGTCGTGCTGTGCGCGCAGGCGCTTGAGTCCACGCGCATTTTGCTGAACTCCTCGACTCGCGAATATCCAAACGGCCTCGCGAACTCCAGCGGGATGTTGGGGCACCACCTAATGGACCACGTTGTTGGTGGCGGCGCGAGCGGCACGTTCGAAGATTTGAAAACGGCACCCAGTGCAAAACCTCCGCATCGGCCAAACGGAATTTACCTCGTGCGTTACCGCAATACTCCCGCGGAAGGTAAGCACCCGCACTTTATTCGCGGCTACGGCTTTCAAGGAGGTTCGTCGCCGGAGTTCGATATGAACGCTTCCGGCCTGGGGGCTGCATACAAACGAGCAGTGAAGGCGGGTTACTACGGCGTTTCCCTCGGAGCTTTTGGCGAGTCGCTCGCCCGTTTTGACAATTTCTGCGAAATCGATCCTAAGCTGAAGGACGCCTGGGGCATTCCAGCGTTGCGCATCAGCATGGCTCACGGCAAGAACGAAGCGGCGTTAATGCGCGATGCCGGCATCACAGCGGCTGAAATGCTCGAGGCTGCGGGAGCAAAGAATATTCGCATGACCACCGGGACCGAAATGCCAGGCATGGCGATTCACGAGGTGGGTACGGCGCGCATGGGAAATGATCCGAAAAAATCCGTTCTGACCCCGTTTTCGCAGTCGCACGATGTCAGCAATTTAGTGGTCGCCGACGGCTCCTGTTTCGTTTCTTCGGCGTGTCAGAATCCTACGCTTACAATGATGGCGCTGTGCGTGCGCGCGTCCGATCACCTGATTGACCGCTTCAAACGAAATGAGGTGTAAGCAATGAAGAGCCCTTTAAGCCGTCGCGACTTGCTGCGGACTGGAGCCATCGCCGCGGGAACTCTTGCATTCCCACTTGAAATGCTTGGCGCGACAAAGAAATCTCTTCTCGTGTTCACCAAATCATCCGGCTGGGAGCACGATGTAGTAAAGCGCATCGATGGCAAGCCGAGCATGGTTGAGAATGCCGTCACTGCCCTGGGCAAGAAGCATGGTTTCGATGTCACAACATCGAAAGATGGTCGTGTTTTCGACTCGCCGGAGTTTCACAAATATGCTGCCGTGCTCTTTTTTACTACTGGAGATTTGACGACCGAAGGAACTGACAAGAATCCTCCCATGTCGCCGGCCGGCAAACAGGCTTTTCTGGACGCTATTAAGAACGGTCTCGGTTTCGTTGGCGTGCATGCTGCGAGCGATACATTTCACACGCAGCCTGATCCGCAGGACGGTTCAAACCGGTATATCGCCCATGGCGAGAAATCTGATCCTTATCTTCGAATGCTCGGCGGAGAGTTCATCACCCACGGCAGTTCGCCACGGCTGCAAGACGCAAACATCGTCGTGAATGACCCGAAATTTCCCGGCCTGCAGGGAGTCGCGTCACCCTTCAGCTTCAATGACGAATGGTATTCACTGAAGGATTTCCGAACAGACCTCCACGTGATCCTCACGATTGATACAAAAGGAATGAAGGGTAAGCCCTACGAACGTCCGCCCTATCCGATGACGTGGGCGCGAATGGAGGGCAAGGGGCGCGTGTTCTACACCGCAATTGGTGATCGTCCTGAGAACTGGTCGAGTGAATTGTTTTTGAATCTTCTGGCTGGCGGAATTCGCTGGGCTAGTCGCGACGTTAATGCTTCAGTTAGTGAGAATTTGACGAAAGTTGCACCGGGTTACAACGTCATCCCTCCGAAGCCCAATGCGTAGAAAAATTCGAGGATGGGTTGTCCGCTCATGTGCGCTACTCGTCTGCTTATTGAGCGCATTTCAGTTTGCATTGTCCCAAACTGCTCCTGCAATCCCAGCGCCTGACAGTCGCTACAAAGTGGATGTCCTCGTCATCGTTGGCCATCCTGACGATGACATCGAAGTCGCGGCATACCTGGCGAAACAAATCGAGCAACAACACAAGCGCGTAGCGGTGGTCTATTGCACGCGCGGGAATTCCGGCGGCAATGCGGTTGGGGAGGAGCAGGCAAAGGCTCTCGCAGATGTTCGCGAGATGGAAGCCCGTCAATCGCTCGCGTCGTACGGGATTACGTTAGCGTGGTTTCTGCATGGCTCGGATACGCCGGGTGCGGATGTGTTGCATTCGCTCGAGCAATGGGGACATGGCAAGGCGCTTGATGAAGTCGTTCGCCTGGTTCGGCTGACCAGACCAGAAGTCATTTTCACCTGGATGCCAAACTATGACGTTGGCGAAAATCACGAAGACCATCAGGCAGCCGGAGTGCTAGCAACCGAAGCCTTCGATCTCGCGGCAAATCCGCTTGCTTTCCCCGAGCAGGTCGAGGCTCCACGCTATCGCGAAGGGATTAACAACTACGGCGAGGGGCTACGGCCGTGGCAGCCGGAAAAACTCTACTACTTCTCTGATGCAACTCACTCCGAGTTTTACAAAGGCAATGGGCCGGAGTATTCGACAAGCGAGGTTTCGCCTGCTCGGAAACTTCCCTACTCACGCATTGCGGCCGAAGCCTGGCGATTCTACAAAACGCAAAACGATTTCACCGACGCGCAGCTCAAGGAATTTACGGAGACACCGGTCCGTTTGATTTTCGGCAAATCATTGGTCGGAGGAACTGCAACCAGCGACGTATTCGACGCAATCGTGCCCGGCCCAATTCCCTACATGAAGCCTCGCGGCTATGAGCCTCCGGAGCAGAAACTTGCATTCGAACTCGGCGGGCCTTGGGCCTTCTATCGTGCATTCTGGCGCGCACACAACATTGAGCATTTAGAGAGCCTGTACTCTCCGGAGGCACAACTCGCGGGCGACGCATCGCTGTGGGTCCCGCTGATCATTCGCAATGATACGGACTCGCCGAAGCAGGTCGAGGTCCACGCCGAAATACCTGCCGGGTGGAGCGCTCAACCGAACGCAACCGTGTATCCCGTGGCGGCCCATGATTCCTACCCCATTCAACTCACCGTTAGACCTGCGGGAGCGAGCAAGGGAACGTGGCAGACTCTCAACTGGAGCGCAACCAGCGATGGGAAAAACATTGGAACAGTGAGGCTGCGGGTTGATGTTTCCAACAATTATCTGCCGCAGTGACGCTGAATTTCCTAAGAAGGCTTCTTCAGCAATCGGTCCAGCTTGAACTCAGTTGGCGGCGGCTTCACGCCGAGCAAAGCCTCACTGGCCATCTCACCTAAGGCCGGACCATGCTTAAAACCATGCCCGGATCCACCGCCGAGAATCCAGACGTTCTCCGCCTCGGGATGACGATCGAGAATGAAGTTCTGGTCGGTGGAGTTCTCGTATTGGCAGACACGGCTTTCAACCAGCGGAGCATCAGCCAATGCGGGAAAACGAAGACGCAAATACGCCCGCGCCGCGGCAAGCCTTTCACCTGAGATTTTTCGCTCCAGCGTCGTTGGATCGACAGTGGCATCCCGCATATCGTCGGCTATCTTAAAACCGCGCCACTGATTTCCCGGGATGCCATAGAACCAGTGCCGGCCGGGAAAGCCGTCGAGGTCACGTTTGCTGTCGTCGCTCCAGACGGGCAGTTGCGCATCAGTAAATCGCGCGTCGCCGGCAGCGGTGCCGAAGAAAAATACCTCCTGCCGTGTCGGCGTGATACTTGAAGCGAGAAATGGAAAGACCTTTCCCAGCCATGGCCCGCAGGCAAAAACGTAAGCATCGGCTCCCATTGCATACGAGCCGAGCTGTACGCTTTGCAGTCGCTTCGAGTCGATCCGGCCGGGAATCGCTTCCGCCTGCCGGTACTCACCGCCTTCTTTGATAAATGCATTCAGCACTGCCTCACAAGAACGACGCGCTGCCAGATATCCGGAATCCGGCTCGTAGACAGCCCACGAGATTCCGTCATAGTTGATTAGCGGCCAGCGCTTCGCGCAATCGGATGCCGACAGTTTTTCAAAACGAATACCTGCTTCACTCAGGAATGGCAGAGCTGTGCGCTCGTAAGTATCGTCGGATCCGGTCATCCAAAGCACGCCACTGCGGAAAAAGAGCTGCAGGTTCCAGCGCTTTTCGTATTCCTGCCAGAGCTTTAGCGCTCGAGCCGCCATCTGTGTGTAAATGCGCCCGGCGCCGTACGTCCCACGAATGATGCGGGTTTCGCCGCCCGAACTGGCGCGAGAGTTGCCGGGTCCCCAGGCGTCCAGCAGCGTCACCCTGGCTCCTTTCTGCAGCAACTGAAGTGCAGTCCAGCCGCCGAACGCGCCTGCGCCGACGACAATGACGGAATTTTGACTTGAACGAGCCAATGCGCGCCTTCCCATCAGATAAGCTCCCGCCGCTGTCGAAGTTTTAAGAAAACTGCGTCGCGAGCTGGTTGTCCAACTTGAAGCCATGAAAAATCTTATCAATTGCTGCCGGTTCAGAACCGCTACTCAAGTTCTCTGACCCAGATGTTGCGATAGCTGATCGGCGGGCTGGGATCGCCATGTGCTTGCAGCAGAATTGGTGAGGCTCCGTGCTTCTTATACTCTGGCTTGCCGATGTATTTCGTGTCACCTTTCAGCTCAAAGTGGTTCTCCACGAGCACACCATTGAAGAACACGGTGACGTATGCGGGACTCTTTAGCGACCCGTCATCATTGAACGCCGGCGCGGTCCAAGCGACGTCGTAGATCTGCCACTGGCCGGGCGGACGGGTTGGGTTCGCCAGTGGGATGGCTTGCTTATAAATGCTGCCCGCCATGCCGTTCACATAAGTCGAGTTCTTGTATGAGTCGAGGACCTGCAATTCATATCCAGCATCCGGACCAAACGCAGCCAGGAAGACACCGCTGTTCCCGCGTGCCTGGCCACTCCCCGTGACGTTCTCAGGAACTTGCCACTCGATGTGAAGTTGATAGTTGCGAAATGTACGTTTCGTTTCAATGTCCCCGGCTGCCTTCTTCACTGTGGCAATACCATCGTGAACGGTCCATTGCGCGGGAGACTTGTCTTTGGCGGAGACCCATTGGTCGAGGTTTTTCCCATCGAAAAGGATAATTGCATCAGACGGAGGATTGCCACACTCTGCTCTTGGCGTGACCACTTTTGGCACGGGCTGCCATACTTCGGTCTCCTCGGGTTTCGGCTGTTGTGCGTGGAGCGCGGAAGTCAGGAAAAAGGCAATTGCGAACATGAAAATATGGATGCGCATGGCTCTAGAGAATATACCGGGACTGTGATTGAATGTTCAGCAAACTTCAGCACACAGGAGCGTTCTCACCGATGAGCACAACCCGCCGCAGCTTTCTGATCACGACTGGACTGACCGCGCTCGCCTCAACCCGCGTATTTGGCGCAAACGACACATTGCGCATTGGAGTGATTGGCGCAGGCGAGAGGATGCGAGGCCTTTTGAATGCTGCGGATAAAACCGGCCTGCCGTACGAGATCGTTGCGGTGAGTGACGTATATGGGCCACATCGCGATGCGATCAAGGAACGTTCGAAGGGGTCGGCCACCACGCACCTCGATTATCATGAAGTCCTCAACAAAGATATCGATGCTGTAATCATCGCTGCCCCGGATCACTGGCACGTGAAGATGGCTACCGATGCACTGAGTGCCGGCAAGGACGTATATCTCGAAAAACCAGTTACACATACGATCGACGAAGGCGCGGTGCTGACTCGGACCGTGCGTTCGAGCAAACGCATTTTGCAGTGCGGCATGCAGCAGCGCAGTTGGACGCATTTTCGAGACGCTGTCGATCTGATTCAGGCCGGCAGCCTCGGCCGAGTAGCGCAGGTGCGCACCTACTGGTGGCAGAATTATCAGCGCGATTGGCCAACAGAAAATGTGGATCTACAGGCGCTTGACTGGAAGCTCTGGCTTGGGTCAGCGCCTGACCAGCCATATACACAAGAAAAATTCTTTCACTGGCGCTGGTTCTGGAATTTTGGTGGCGGAGCAATGACGGATCTGTTCACGCACTGGATCGACGTGGTGAACTGGGCGATGAAGACGGACCAGCCGAAACAGGCGCAGATGCTCGCCGATAAATACGTATTCGACAGTTGGGATTGTCCCGATACTATCCAGGCAGCGTTCCGCTATCCCGGGTATGACGTGGTGTATGAAGGAATGATGAGTTCATCCATCGATGACGGCGGCTTAGAATTTCGTGGAACCGACGCGACGCTGAAGATCAATCGCGGCGCGTTCAGCGTGTATCGCGAAGGCGTGCAGCGGGACCAGAATCCAGTGATGACGGAGCATAGCTTCCGCGACGGCACCATCGATCACGTGCAAAACTTCTTCGAATGCGTGAAGAGCCGCAAAGAACCGAACGCCCCTGTCGAAACCGGCGTCGCCGCCGCACTTGCCGGACAAATCGGAAATCTGGCCTTTCATCGGGGGGGCCAGGTTGCATGGCCGACTAAGGCCTAGAAATTCTCGCTTGCTTTGCAGGGCAAAACGACACGCGGTTTCAAAGCGTGTCGTGGGGATCGTCAACTCTAGGTCTATAGGGCGGTATTTGCGCTCTCCATGTACTCGAGTGGTTCGTGTATTTCGAGCTGACGAAGGTCAAGCCCGCGCGTCTCATGGCCAAAGACCACAACCAGCAGCAACGAAGCAAGGGTAGGAACGACCACCACTCCTGCGGCATACGCGAATGCAGGAACTAACGCAAGCAATGCCAGCGCTTGCGCTATAACGCCCCCGACTTTACTGCAACCCGCCACCCACCCAGCAGCGCGTCCTCGCAGACGAATCGGGAAACTCTCAGAGGTATATGGCAGGAGGATAGAAATCACCGCACTCGTGCCCACGACCAGCAGTGAAACTGAGATGAGGGGATTTGATATCCACGACAACGCGTGATTGTTCCCCAGCAGCGTCGCGAGCAGCCCGAGGGTTGTGATGCCAATTGCCACGACCAGTACCCGTTTCGTGCTCCACAGTGTGTAGAGATACGTGGTCAGCCCGACGGTAGGAATCGCGATCAGGGTAGAGCGCGCAATGAGAGCGCTTGCTGTACCAACGCTGCGGCCAGAGGCCATGAGGCTGCCTGGCAACCACAACAACACACCAAAATTCACAAAACCCCACGCGAGCGCAGCGAGCGTCAGAGCAATCGTTAATCCGAACAAGGGACGCAGATTCGACCAGGCGCTCGACTTGTGACTCCCCGCAACCACGACGGTTTTTTGCTTCGGAATACTGGCGGGACGGTTCGCAACAACGGCACCATAGCGGGCCAGCATTTCCTTCGCTTCCTCGACACGTCCCATTTGCAGTAAAAAGCGAACGGACTCGGGCAGCAATGGACTGAGCGCAACGAGAATCAGTCCGGTTGGGAATCCCAAAAACCACATGATGCGCCAGCCGAAAAATGGCTGCAGTTGCGCAGACAATTCACTGGTTGCGAAGTAGCCACCGACCGTTCCGATGCCGCCCAGCAAAACCAGACACCAACCGCGATGTTTAGTGGGCAATATTTCCGCGAGAAGCGCGTTTGCGACCGGCAACATTCCACCAGCCGCCAGGCCCATGATGAAACACATCACAATGTTCCAAGTGAAAGATGGCATAGCACCGCAAATGGAAGTGCCCACGAACAAAACGGCTGCGAGCAAAATCGCAGCACGCCGGCCATAGATATCCGCCAGGGCACCCCAAAGAAATGAACCAACAGTGGTTCCCAGCAACGCCACGAAGGGCAACACTGCGACGGCGGAAAAACCGAGACCGTATTCGGCACGCATACCCGGCACAACAAAGCCGAGACTTGCGGCCTTCATTACATCGACGACCAGCGCGACTGATAGAAGAAGGATTTGAATCCAGTGCGCCTTGGTGAGAGGAGCATCCTCTGGAGGGGCAACCGAAAAATCGATTTCCTGTTTCCGGCCAGACGGCAGCAAACCGTACGCAGCCGCCGCAACGCCAAGAATAATCAGCCCCATTCCCACAAGCATCCCGTTGCCCATCGGCATTCCGGCCAGATGGAAATGGGTCATGCGGCCCATCCAGAACATCGGCAGGTGCAGAATGACTCCTGCTGTCACCATGGCCGACCCAGTCCAGAAAGCGAGTCTTTTTTGCCAGCTACCGAACAAAGATGCCTTGCGATTCACGCTACTGTTCCGATTCAAGTAAATTGTGATGCGTCAAAATTGGTACTAGTGCGATTGAGAGATAGGCAAGTGGCGTTTGATTGTCAAGCGCGTAATCGAGGGTAATCGTCAAGGCTGCGTAGAATGGTGGAGCTAGTCGGGATCG
>DAIPJJ010000022.1:0-31453 GCA_036770325.1 Terriglobales bacterium | reverse complement strand
GGTAAACAGCGGTGGCTAGTGGCTAGTGGCTAGTGGCTAGTGGCTAGTGGCTAGTGGCTAGTGATTGATGCCAAGCATCTCCGGTTTCAACAACTACCAAATTGAAGAAGCTGTTGCTCAATGCGGTTCTAACTACTGGCCACTGATCACTGACCACTGCTCAAGGCGCTTCGATCAACTCCATTCTCCCGTCGCGGGTGCGGTGCAGAATCATCAGCTTGCCTTTGGGATCGCGGAAGACGAAAACATCGCGGTCGCGGAAATGAGCTTCCTTGATCGCTTCCTCAAGGGTCATTGGACGCAGAGCTATGGCTTCGTCACTGCGGACCAGATGCACCTCGGTAGATTTTGCAACAGCCGGGAACTTGTGGACGACCATCGTAACCGTGGGAGAAGCAGCAGCTACAGCCGCCGCTACTGCGGGTGGCTCTGAGTCAGCGGCTTCGCCGCTCCACTTCTTGTGGTTGCGCCGCTTTTTAGTGATGATCCTCGTTTTGTTCTTCAATGCCTGTTTTTCCAAATGCTCAAGGGCCTGACCGATCGCGGCAGCCATGTCTTTGGCCTGGGCTATCCCAAGCAGCGGCCCGACTCGTGAATTCACGGTAATCTCGGCTTTGTGGCGGTGCTTCTCGACGGCAAGGACGACTTTCGTCTCAAGTTTGCCGCGCAGGATCTTTTCTATTTTGCTGAGTCCGGCTTCGATGTCTTTGCGATTTGCGGGAGTAACTTCATAGTGCCTGCCAGTGTATTCGACGCTCATGGAATCTCCGGGTCAGGTTAGAAGCGGATTGCAGGAAGCCATTAGCTGTTAGCTCTTGGCTTTTAGCCTAAAACCATTACCCGTGCTGGTCTCGCTAAAAGCTAAGAGCTAAGAGCTTATTTCTTAATCCTCCGTTGGTGCGTGCTTGGAATCTTCATGTCTTCGCGATATTTGGCGACGGTACGCCTCGTAACCTGAATGCCTTGTGACTGCAAGATACGGGTGATCTGCTCATCTGTCAGAGGTTTCGAAGAATCTTCTTCTTCGATCAGCTTCTTCACGCGGCGTTTTAATATCAGCAGAGACGTGTTTCCGCCTTCGGGCCCATTAACGCTCTCGCTGAAGAAATAACGTAGCTCGAAAACGCCTTGTGGCGTGTGCGAATATTTGTTCGCAACGGCACGGCTCACGGTCGAAGGATGCACGCCAATTTCTTCGGCGACTTCCTTGATCATCATCGGTTTGAGCTCGTCGATGCCCTTCTCGAGAAAATCGCGTTGGCGCGTGACAATGGAATAACAGACCTTGAGGATTGTCTGCTTGCGCTGCTCAATGTTCTTGATGAGCTGAATGGCGCTTTTGAAGCGCTCTTTCACGTAGTTGCGTGTGTCGCGATCGTTTCCGTCGCGGCTAAGCAGCTTGCGGTAAGCGGGATTCAGCCGCAGCGTGGGCACGTCCTCGTCATTCATCATGACCAGCCACTCGTCGCCATGCTTCACAAAAGCAACATCGGGCTCGATGAGCCGAGGCTGCACTTTGTTGTAGCGAAGCCCGGGGCGCGGATCGAGCGTACGGATGTACTCGAGCGCTGCCTGCACAGCTTCTACCGGACGCCCAATCGCCCGTCCGATTTCCTTGTGCTGCTTATTCTGCAAGGCGCGAAGGTGCTGGTCCACAATCGCCTCTGCATCGGCCAGTACCTGCGCGGGTCCATTGCCGTTTTTGTACAGTTGCGCGTGGTGATATCGCAGTTGGTAGAGCAGGCATTCACGAAGATCGCAGCAGGCAACACCCGGAGGATCGAGTTGTCGAACGGTCTCGATCGCTTCACGCAGATCGTCGCGGGTGAAATTCACTTGATGCACCGGGCTGCTTCCGTTGCTCGAAACCGGCAACAAAGGCTGTAGCTCCGTTGCTGGAGCGCTTGCGGCAGCGGCTCCGTTGGAAGGTATTGAAGCGGCCGGCTCGACAACGTTGCTCAGCTCTCCGAACTCAGTCGGCTCCGCTGATAGGAGGTCCTGATCCCCCTCCGCACTGAGGCCGAGCGCGACGGCCTCTTTCACCAGGCTCTCAGACTTTTCAGCATCGCTTTCTGGAGACGCAGCCGGCGTAATTCCCAGCAGTTCATCTTCGGTAGCGATGAGGTAGCCGTCTTCGTTCAAATTTCCGATCACCAGCTCTGCGGCTTCCCGGACGGGCGGGCGCGTCGGAATCGAACCAAGTTGCCACATCAAATGGTCGGTGAGGGTACTCGGCTTCGAAAGGAAATTTTCAAACGAAGGCCGCTCGATTTCTTCGAAGTCGCCGGGACTGCGGAAGCCGGGATCGAGATAGTCCTTAAAGAACGATCCGAAATCGATCTCTTCAAAGGGATCTTTCTTCTCTTCGGTTTGCGTGGGGGTCTCTTCGACGGTTGAGGCACGCTCACGTTCTTCCTCCTTGCGGCCAACATCGTCGATAAGCGGCACCGCATCTTCGAGCTCTTCGAGGACGGGATTCTCAACCATCTCGGCATTGATCATGTCCTTCAGCTCAAGCTTATTGAGCGCAAGAACGCTGACCATTTGCACGAGGCCAGGCGTGAGGATCTGCCTCTGCGAAACTTTCAGGTGCAGCTTTGGCTGGAGAAGAACCATAAAAAAAGTGACTAGTGGCTAGTGGCTGGTGGTCAGTCGTACCTGCCCGCAGCCAATGCAGTAGAACTGACCACTGATCACTAGCCACTGACCACTGCTTTCCTACACCAACGAAAAACTCTCTCCCAAATAAACTCTTCGTACTTCCGAATCATTTCCGAGATGTTCCGGCGTACCGTGGCGGAAAATCTTGCCCTCATTGATGATGTACGCCCGATCAGTTACTGAAAGCGTCTCGCGAACATTGTGGTCCGTAATCAGCACGCCAATTCCGGCAGCTTTCATGTTGCTGATGATTTTTTGCAAATCCAAAACCGCGATGGGATCGATTCCCGAAAACGGTTCGTCTAGCAAAATGAACTTTGGCCGGATCGAAAGCGCCCGCGCAATCTCAACTCTGCGCCGTTCACCGCCAGACAGCGCGTAACCGCGGTTCTGGCGAATATGCTCCAGCCCAAGCTGGTCGATCAGTTGCTCCATCGTCTCGCGGCGTTCGTGCCAGGAGACAGGCTGAGCCTCAAGCACGGCGAGGATGTTCTCCTCGACTGTAAGCTTGCGGAAAACCGACGCCTCTTGGGGGAGATAGCTGATTCCGAACTGTCGCGCCCGCTTATACATGGGCACGTCAGTGATCTCTTCCTCATCCACGAGGACCCGGCCTGTATCTGGCGGTATCAGGCCGACGATCATGTAGAAGCTGGTAGTCTTGCCAGCCCCGTTAGGCCCTAATAATCCAACAACTTCGCCCTGCCGAACGCTAAGACTAACCCCATTTACTACTCTGCGGCCGCGATAGGACTTGCAGATCTCGTCGGCGGCCAGCGTTTGCATTTAGCGTTCCAATCGGGTCTCTTTGACGGCAGGTAAACTGCTCTTGCCATCAAAATTGACCCTATCATCCGTCCTAACCAAAGTCAACGAAACGGCGGTAATCTTGCAATGTTCGGCATTAAAAGTGCTGACGGGCGCTCTCACCGGATAGAATTCTGCGTTGCCAAATCACTACTGAATGACTTCTCAAAAACCAACTCGTTGCACGAAGTCAGTCTCGTCTCGGCTTTTTCTGAGCGCGTTCATCGTCTCGACATTCTGCCCGTCGCTGTTCGGCCAATCACTCCCAGCCGATCACGTCGACGACTTTCCTGGACGGCCGCGCGTAATCGTCGTTACGGATATCGGCAACGAACCGGACGATCAGATGTCGCTCACACGTTTTCTCCTCTACTCGAACGAATTCGATATCGAAGCCATCATTGCGAGCACATCCACGTGGCAGAAAACAACGATTCATCCAGAGACCGTACATACGTTGGTCCGAACCTATGGTCAGGTGCGATCGAATCTTACGCTGCATGCGCCAGGATGGCCGACAACCGACTACCTCGATGCGCGGGTGTTCTCCGGCCAGACTTCGTACGGAATTGCCGCAACGGGGCCAGGCAAAACGTCTGCTGGAGCACACGCAATTGTTCGCGCTGCCGAGAGCGACGATCCGCGTCCGATCTGGATTTGTGTTTGGGGTGGAGCGAACACCCTCGCTCAGGCATTGCTCCAAATGCGTGCGGAGCGGCAACCGGAAGAACTCGCGCGAGTAATCGGCAAGCTGCGGGTCTATTCCATCTCCGATCAGGATGATGCTGGGCCTTGGATCCGACGAGAATTCCCGGACCTGTTCTACATCGTGCAGCCTTCGCCACCAAATGGAGAAGAGTACTACTACGCAACCTGGACTGGCATCAGCGGTGATGCCTACTATCGGAATTGTGCGGGAGCTGATCCTTCGAAAATCACAAATGAATGGCTGGACGCCAACATTCGCGAGAAGAGCCCGCTCGGGAAACTCTATCCCAAGTTTCTCTTCATTATGGAAGGCGACACGCCTTCCTTTCTCAACTTAATTGACAACGGCCTGAATGCCCACCATCGCCCGGATTGGGGCGGGTGGGGAGGACGCTATGTTTACAGGCAGCCCTACGGCGAGACGCATCCCATTTGGACGCAGGGGGGCGACTTATTCCTCCGCGTAACTTCGCAGGACACTGTGATCGGTGTTGACGGGAAGGAGTACACGAGTGACCAGGCGACGATCTGGCGTTGGCGCGACGCCTTCCAAGACGATTTCGCGGCGCGGATGGCATGGACCTCTACTGACTACGCGCATGGGAACCATAATCCGCTCATTGAAGTGAATGGAAAGTCAGGAACCGCGCCCATCGTGATCGAGACGGAAGCTGGGAAGCAGGTTGAACTGGATGCGCACGGAAGCCGTGATCCCGACGGCCAGAAGCTGAGCTATCACTGGTTTCACTATCCTGAGGCGGGCGGAACGGGAACTCGCCTGGCAGCAGTCAAGGTCGCCGGCGCGGATACTGCGAAGGTTGTGGTAACCGCAACCGCGGTTTGCCGCGAGGCCTGGTTACCGAACATCGTGCCGTGCAAGGGAAACGGAACGGCACACATCATCCTGGCCGTAACGGACGACGGAACGCCGCCGCTAACCTCCTACAGGCGAATCATTCTCAATTTTCTTCCCGCGACGGCGCACTGAGTTTCTCGCTAGCGGGTATGGTCCACCTGGGTTTCGGTCACGGCGGGCGATGTGCCGTTACCTTCAACCAGAATGCGATCATCGCCTCTGAATAAGGTGAGTGAAGCTCCCGTGACCCTCCCGTGCTCGGCGTCAACGACTGCAGGCGGTCCTCCAGTCAGGACGAACTTGTCATCGGAAGCCGTATAGGTGAGCTTGTCTCCGGTAGCGTGGCGGTTGGGCTGCGTGATGACGACCGCTCCGGACGCGATGATTTTATCGAGATGAGCGGACGCCTGAGCTGATGATTGCGGAGCTAAAGGCGTCTCTCCAATTGTGCTCACGTCGGGCGAGGACTTCTGAGCGGCCACCGACTTTGGCGAGAAGTAAACATCCATCTCCTTCGAGCTGACCGTCACATCTGTGCTCTGCGCTACCACCGAACCTTGATAGCGCGCCCGGCGCTCAGCATCGGTATAGGTGAAGTGATCGGCTGTCAGGTGTACCTGAGTCGCTTTACCGGACTGGTTGGTGGAAGTCAGCAACGTTGAAACTTTCTGCGAGGTGTTGGAATCCGCGATGACCGTTCGCTGATCTTTCTGAAATTGGATTTTCGGCGCTTCGATCAGATTCGCATCCTGCCAAAGACGAACATTCCCGCTGTAAGTGGCTATAGCCGGGGAATTCCGCGCCGTCATGCTATCAGCGGTAACGTGAATTGGGTCAGAAGAAGCAAGAAGAGCGCCGTTCGGCTGCGGCTTGAGGTCGTTATACGTCGTCTTAACGTCACTCTGCGCGAATCCGACCCCAGTCGTGCGGTTCAACCTGACAGTTCTCGCCGTTGTTTCCATTCCGGCATCGACGATTCGCGGCGCGCCTGTCAAGACCAGCATCTGGTCTGCGGGTGTGTAACGTCCGCGTTCGGCAAAGGCCTGCTGCGTACCCGATCTATAAGCGAAATGTCCCTGCTGTACTAGAGATTCAACTCCTGTTCCCGGCCGTAAATAGGCGTCGATGGTGTCACTGGTGCTCACGCGATCAGGCGAAACATTTTCTTGGGCCGGTGCACTCGAAATTACGCGCGCATTGGCGGCCCCGTGAACTTGTGAAAGCTGGCCGAGTGAATCGAACTTTGCAACAAACTTATCGGCGGTGATTTGAGTCTCGGTGCCCGATTGTGGCTTTGAGGCAAGCAAGCGAATTTGGGGAGGACCGGAGGTTTCGGCGCGCGCGAGACGATTAGCGGTATAAAACACATCAACAATCGGCGAAGTCACTTCAACATCCTGCGCGGATTTTGAAGAATTTTGGTGCTGCACAAGTCTGACGTTTTCCTCGGCGTGAATCTTTCTCACGGTATTTCTGGTGCCAAAGCTCAGGGTGGCGCGCCCAGCCGAGCCTTCGGATCGCTGTCGACCTTCACTTGTGAAATGCACGTCTCCGGAGAAAACCGCGTTCTGGATGTGATCACTGCCTCCCATCTCGACTTCTAACTTTGCCGCCGTGACCTGAGAGGTGGATGCCTGTCCGCCAGTTCCACCCGAACTGACCACCACATTCCTACTCGCGATGGCGTGGTCAAGCGTGTTGTTTTCGCGCAAGAACAAAGTGGCTTCCTCTGCCCGAGCGTTTCGGGTGGCGGATTGCGTTCGTGGTTGTTGCAAAACGATTTCTCGAGGAGCTTTCGTCAGAAGCGCATGATCTGCAGAGATCGTCATCGGTTCCGCTCCGCTTAGCGTCATTCTGATCTTCGACTGCAACGTCAGTGTGCTATCGCCGGCTGTGTATTTCGCGCCGACTGCTGAGCCACTCAATTGCGGCACATGGAACTCCACTTGCTCTGACGTCCATGCGTCGCCCGACTTCTGGTTGAACACAAGATTCGTAGTCTTCAGGTGAATCGGATCCTTCAGTTCGCGCGGGGTTGACTGATCGGGATTCGTCGCGCCTTCGGGGTTCGCCTGCAGATCGATCGAGACTTCGCCCTGGCTGCTGACGTTCCCCGATTGCTGATCGTAGTTAAACTGCTTCCCGTAAATTTGATCGAACCGCGATGCATCTTTGCCGTAAATCGTGATCATTACATCGTGAAGCTCAACGTGCCCTCCCTGCTTGAACTGAACCGCTTTACTGGCCTGCAATTTGAACAGCGTCCTTCCCTGCAAAGATTTTGAAATGGTGAACGCCTCCGCACTCTGCTGCACCTGGATATTCAGTTTTTCCGGTACCTGCTTCAGGGCGTTCTGCACTCGATGCCGGGCGTGAAAATAGAATCCGACGACAACCAGGCAAACGAGAATCGCCACTGTTGCGAACCAGCGGCGCAGGCGGGCTATGGAGATGGCCATCGAGGCCAGTGTAGTTCATCGCAGAGGCAAGCCGGTGAGGGCACCGTCAGATTGGGCGTGTATTCTAGTATGCTGTCGTTTCCACACCGATGAAGCAATTTCAAGGGCAGGCAATATCATGGGCGGTTGAAGATGGCATCATCGAACTGGCTCTGCGACGCGAGCCCTGCAACGAGATCGGTTCGCAGTCGCTGGAGGAACTTGAACAATTTGTTGCCGTCCTACCAAAGCTCGAAGAACATTCGCACGCGCTGATTCTTTACAGTGAATTGGAATGCGGATTCTGCGCAGGAGCAGACCTCCGGGAGCTATATCGCCGCGCTGAGGCGATGAAAAAGCAGGAGGCGCTCGCAGGCGTACGGGATTTTTTGGAGCGCATTCATCATGTGATGAACACTCTCGACGCAACTCCCCTGACAACCATCGCCGCCGTGCATGGGATTGTGTTCGGCGGAGGCTTCGAACTGGCACTTACTTGCGACTTGATCATCGCCGACAAAACTGCGCGCTTCTGCTTCCCGGAGCTGAGGTTGGGGCTGATTCCCGGATTCGGCGGGATCCCGCGACTGAAGCGGGATCTGGGGAATGCGGTGGTTCGCGATCTGCTGCTCACCGGGCGAAGCTTTAATTCCACTAAAGCCCAGCAGATCGGCCTGGTGAGTCAGGTAGTAGCCGAAGGACAGGCTTTGCGAGTAGCTCGGGGAACGGCAGCGCAGATCGGGAAGTTCGACCGCGCGACTTCGGCCGCCGCCAAGAAATTCATAAAGCCAATTCCTTATGATGAATTGCGGCGAGAAATCGAAACATTCTGCGATTTATTCGCACAGCCCGCTGTCGAAGCTGGACTCAAGAAGTTTGTGGAGAGCACGGACGCGCAGCCGTATCTTCCATGAGCTTGCCACATCACCGTTGAATTACGATATGCCTACACAAGAACAAACACTCGATGAAGTCCTCAAACTCGCAGCAGCACAGTTCAAAGTTCCGCGCGAGAGCCTTGCGCCCGAAGATGACTTCTTTAAAAAGCTTGGAATCGACAGCCTGCAGGCGCTTAGCCTTCTTACGCGATTGGAGCAGCACTTCAACATAGAATTGCCGGATTACGAAATGCAGGGTGTCTCGGATTTTCGTACGTTGGCGGAGCGGATTCAATCGCGGCTGTAAATCTAAATCACCACGGAGATACTGAGACAGGGAGAAAAAGAAAGTCCGAAAAGCGAAGTTTATGCTTTTAGTCTCGCGCGGTGGGGCAACACCGAATCCAGAAATTCAACAGGTAGTTCTCCGTGCCTCAGTGTCTCCATGGTGAAATAAAGCTTCCATGCTCAATCTCGATCAGTACACATCTCTGGGCCAGACGCTCACCGCAGCACTCGACCGCTGGGCGAACGAGACTTGCCTGATCGAGGCTGACCGCGACCGTGAGCGCACGCGGCTCACTTACTCGGATTTCAAGCAAATTGCCGCTCCTCTCGCACGTGCGCTTCAGGATGCGGAACTGAACCCTGGCGATCGCGCGGCGATCATTATGACCAATCAGTCCAAGTGGCTGATTTCCGCGTACGCAATCCTGCAAAGTGGCGGTGTTCTCGTCCCCCTTGACTACAAACTCAGCGCGCGCGAACACCTGCAGCTTTTGGAGCACTCAAAAGCCAAGTTCCTGGTCATCGAATATCACCTTTGGAGGGCAATCCTTCAGGAACCGGAATTCACAAATCACAAACTGAAAATTGTTCTGGTCACAGAAGCCCCGCCCAGCGCTGATCTTCGCGGCGGCTATCGTTGGGAGGAATTCCGACGAAAGGGTGAACCGGTGCTTGTTTCGCGAGATCGCGATGATGCTGCCTGTATTGTGTATTCGTCAGGCACGGGTGGCCGGCCCAAGGGATGCGTGCTCACGCATGAGAACTATCTGGAGCAATGCAAATCGCTGACTGCTTGGTATCCATTCTGGCCGGGCGTGCGTTACCTGAGCATTCTTCCAACTAACCACGCGATTGATTTCATGGTCGGGTTCGCCGGGCCGTTTGTGTGTGGCGCGTGCGTCGTGCACTTGCGTACCCTGCGGCCGGAGTTTGTGCGCGATGCATTCGTCCGCTACCGCATTACTTACACGACCCTGGTGCCGATGATTCTCAAGAATCTTGAACGCGGGATGAAGGCAAACTTCGATGCGCTGCCTGCGATCAAGCGTCTGGCGCTGGCTACGTTGATAGCTCTCAACAAATCGCTAACGAAGAAACGCCCAAACGTTCCTCTCAGCCGGAAGCTGCTGCCACAAGTCCACAAGGCGTTCGGAGGCGAGTTGCTCGGCATGTTCACTGGTGGCGCGTTCATGGATCCCGCAACCCTGCAGTTCTTTTACGATCTCGGGATTCCCGTCGCAAATGGATATGGCCTTACCGAGGCCGGCACAACACTAACGGTAAACGACCTGAAGCCCTTCCGCGCAGATACGGTTGGTAAACCGCTGCCGGGTGTTGAATTGCGAATCCTGAACCCTGACGGCGATGGTGTTGGCGAAGTCGCAGCGCACAGCAAGACGATCATGTCGCATTACCTCGACGACCCGGAACTTACCGCAGAAACGATCGTGGATGGATGGCTGCTTACCGGAGACCTCGGACAGATTGAGCCGTCCGGGCACCTGCGCCTGTTTGGCCGCAAGAAGAACATGATCGTGACCGCAGGCGGAAAGAATATCTATCCCGAAGATATTGAATCAGTGTTCGATGGCCTGCAGGTCAAGGAGTACTGCGCGTTTGCGGCAAACTACATCTGGCAGAAGCAGGAGCTCGCGGCGGAGAAGTTGATTTTAGTTTTGCGTTTGGAAGAGAAACAGGAATTAACGGATGCGCTGAAAAACGAGATTGCCGCGCGCAATCGGCACTTGGCAGATTTCAAGAGAATTTCTGGCTATCTCTTGTGGGGCAGCGATTTTCCGCGTACCGCCTCTTTGAAGATCAAGCGCAATGATCTGGCGCAGGAAATTGGCGCCACACTCGATCGCTCGGTGGTCAAAGAGCTTTGAGCGCGACCGATCACTTTCTGGCAGTCGTTAATCCGGCCGCGGGCGGCGGACGCGTTCGTCAACTGCTCCCAGCGGCGCTCGAACGGCTGCGGACAGCGGGCGTTTCAGTTGAAGTACGCGAGACGACTGCCTGCGGCGACGCTACGAGAATTGCCCGCCAGGCGTGGACTGAGGGGTATCGGAAATTCATTTCGGTCGGGGGAGATGGCACTTCCTTTGAAGTTGTCAATGGACTATACCCGCTATCCGACGGCGCAGAAATTCCCACGCTTGGATTCCTTCCGCTTGGTACCGGCAACTCTTTCCTTCGCGACTTCAGCGACAAAGGTGTCGAATACGCGATGGAATCGTTGATCGCAGGTCGCTCGCGAAAATGCGATATATTGCGGCTTCGCCACAAGGACGGCGTGCTGCACTACATCAATCTTCTAAGCATTGGCTTCACGGCAGACGTAGCCACAATGCGGGCACGCAGGTTTAACGGCTGGGGCGAACTGGGATATCAGATTTCGATTTTCATCTGCCTGGCTCGATTTCGCCGCAGGCCATTCCCTCTCTCGGTCGATGGCGAAGCACGAGTTGACCAGCGGCCCTGCCTCTTCCTTACCTTTAACAACAGCAAGTTCACTGGCGGCACAATGATGATCGCACCGGGCGCGGCGACAGACGATGGTCTGATCGAATACGTTCGCTGGGGAGCGATCGGACGCGTGGGGCTAATCCGAAACTTGCCACGACTCTACGACGGGACGCACACGGAGCACCCCTTGGCTGAAGTCCGCAAAGCCAAGCGCATCGATTTTCATCTCGATGCTCCAGTCGATGTCATGGTCGATGGCGAAGTCATCACGCTTCATTGCCAGAGTCTTGACGTTCTGCCGGGCGCGCTGAACGTCGTGGTATAAGAATTCAAAATGGCTGAAACTCCAGCACAACAGAATGAACCCTCAACTGCACGTCAGCAGCCCGGATGGAAGTGGTTGGCCTTGGCCGTCGCATTCGCGATTGTCGCCTGGGCAATTTACTACTTCGTCATTTATCGCAAACCGGTCAGCACACTCGATGGCTTTGCAAAATGCCTGACGCAAAAAGGCGCCAAGATGTATGGCGCTTGGTGGTGCCCGCACTGCAAGGACCAGAAGGAAATGTTCGGCAACGCTTTTCAGTACGTGAATTACGTCGAGTGCAGCCCGCCGGGAGAAAAGACCCAGAATGAGGTCTGCAAACAGGCTGGACTCAAGGGATACCCGACGTGGCAATTTGCGGACGGAACGCGTGCCGAGGGCACGATCCACTTGGAAGCTTTGGCTGAGAAGACCGGATGCAAACTACCGTGAATAGTAATTCCCACCTCTCCCAAAATCAGCGGGAAGTGGTACACCCGAAATTATTCCTCGCGATTGCACTACTGGCCGTGGCCGGGGTTGTGGTTTCTTCGGTGGCACTCCGCCATCACTTTGGAAATTCGAAGACTTCCTTTTGTGATTTCGGACAGGCGTTCAACTGCGATATTGTGAACCGCAGCATCTATTCGACTGTGGCGGGAATTCCGGTCGCACTGATCGGAATTCTCGGGTACCTGCTGATTCTGGCGCTGGCGACGGTTTACCGCGAAAAAGCCGAGACGCCGGCGCTGTTGCTGATCGCGACTTTAGTGGGCCTGGGGTTTTCGCTTTATCTCACGTATGTCGAGAAGTTTGTACTTCAGACCTGGTGTCTTGTTTGCTTATCATCGCTGGCGCTGATTCTCACCGAAAGCGTGCTTAGTGCAATCCTGTTGATCCGAAGGAGCAAACAACTTCAGCATTCGTAGCTCTATTCGGCGGCTGCGCGCGCCGGCTCTCGTAGACTTTCGTTCTGCGCCTTCGTCAGTTTGGATTTGACAGTCGTGATCGCGACCACGCTGACCATGATCAGCGCCGTCCCAAGAATCGTTCGACGCCCAACAATTTCGCCGCCAAGCAGCGCGCCGAGAATGACCGCGACCACCGGATTCACATATGCATACGTTCCCACCCGCGTCGGCGATTCGTAGTGCAACAGCCAAACATAGGCCGTGAACGCGACGATCGATCCAGCGACGATCAGATATACCAGAGAGAACCAGGCAATACCTGAGATGCGCTGAGCATGAAAGCCCGAGAACTCGCCGGCAATCACGGAGAGTACCAGCAACTGCACACCCCCGGTGAGCATTTGCGTTGCGGCACTCATCGGTTTTGATGCAGGTAACGTGATTCGCTTGGTCACGATGGTCCCGACTGACCATCCAACGCAGGCGACGAGCAACGCAATTGCGCCGCGGCGATCGATAGGTGCTTCGCCGAACGACGTGTGCGGGTTCATCAGCACAGCCACACCGAATATCCCGACCAGAAGCCCGAGGCCAAGTTGAAAGCTCAGGTGTTGCGTGCGTAGAACAATAATCTCCAGCAACGTAATGCACACCGGAATCATGGCGAGGATTAGCGCTGCCACACCAGAAGGAACCCGCTGTTCGGCCCAGAATAAGCACGCGTAGTCGATCAGAAACATCAGCGTCCCGAGCACGGTGGCCCCGCGCCATTCTTGCCATGTAAGTGATGGAACGCCGGTGATTCGCATCCAGAGCCACATTGCAAAACCGGCTGCGGAGAAACGGAGCCCGGCCATGAGAAACGGGGGGAATTCCCGGACACCCACACGGATGGCAAGATAGGTCGATCCCCAGACGAAGTAGATCATGGAGAACGCGAGCAGTATTTTCCAGGATGTGGGTCGGGCGGTGGTAGTCACAAATCAGAGATGCGAAAGGCAGGGACCAAGATTCTGAGAGTAGCGTTTGTGGGAGGGAGGGACTGACTCGATTCGTTACTAGTTCGAGCTTTGAATTTCCATCGTTTCATCGATCCAAACTTGCGATGGCGAACCCGGGCCTGAGCGGGTGGCGGTTACGCGAAATCCGGTCGAAGTGGCTTGCACGTCGTACGAGAACGGCGGACGATCGTGAATAGTTATGTAGTGGGTGGAAACGAGATCGTCGAGCGAGCCATACTTCCCTTCGGTTACGCTGTACTGGCGCTCAGCGTTTGCGATACCGAGCAGATCGCCTCTCACTCCCGTCATAACTTCGGCAGAACGGAGGGTATTCCCGCCACCCACTTGCGAGACGGTTTCAGCCTGCTTTGTGGTCAGATAAAAGATGATGCCTGCGGTGATTAGCAGGCCGCAAAAGCCCAGTACCCGTCCCATAGAGAGTTCTCCAGCATTTGATTGCATCCTGACGAGGAATGGAAGGCAAGTAACCGGAGTGTACGCACTGAAGTCAGCGGCTAAGCGCTAGGCAATGCTGGTTCGTTTTGCCTCGTACATGCTCTCAATCTCTTGGGCAAAGCGCTTGGCGATCGAATCGCGTTTGAGCTTGCCATTTGCCGTCAGCAGGCCATTTTCGATGGTGAACGGCTCGGGAAGGATGCGGAATGAGCGCACTTGCTTGTAATGTGGCAATGCCGGATTCACAGAATCAAGCGCCGCCTGTACTTGCTCCGGCTTTACATTGCCTGTAACAAGCAGCGAAAGATAACTGCGTCCGTTCCCGATGAGGACCGCGTGTTGCGCATTGGGAAGGCGGGCCAGGATTTCGTCTTCGATTGGCTCAGGCGCGATGTTGTGACCGGAATTGAGGATGATCAGGTTCTTGATCCGTCCAACGATTTTCCAATTGCCGGACGCGTTCACCTCGCCCTGATCGCCGGTGTGAAACCATCCGTCCGTGAGGACCTTGGCCGTTTCTTCGGGCCGGTTCCAATATCCAGGAAAAACATTTGGCCCGCGCACGAGAATTTCGTCGTTGTCACCGAGTTTCATCTCGATTCCGGGAATTGCCGGGCCGGCGCGGCCGGGCTCGACGTGACGCGGATCATCCAGTGTGCAGATTGCTGTGGTCTCTGTCAGACCATAAACCTGCAAAACAGGTATGCCGAGCATCATGAAAAAGAGCTGCGTTTCGACGGAGAGCGGCGCGGACCCGCAGATCAGGGCCTTAAGGTTTGAGCCGATCATTTTCTTGCGAATTGTCGGGAAAACACCGGCGTTCGCAGCAGCGAGCCAAAGCGAATCCGAAAAGGTCCCATGGTCCTCGTGCTCGCGCATGTACGCGGCTTTCGCTTTCAGATAAATCGTGCGCACGAGGCCACCGGTCTTCCAAAGCTGTTCATCGACGGCTCGGCGCACCCGTTCAAGCAGTGCCGGAACATTCACGAAATAGTCAGGCGCAACCGTACGAAGCTCGGAGGCGAGCTTAGTCAAATCTGTATTCAGGAAAATCGAACTGCCGCCAAGAAGGCTGGTCAGCGTTGTGATCCAGGCTGCGGCGAAGTTCAGCGGTGCCCACTGATAGACGCGGTCGGACCGCGAATCAGTTTTGCCGGAGGGCCAGTCCATAAGTAAATCAAGCTGACCCGATGTGCACTTGAGAATATGCGCAACATTGCCGGCCGTGATCATCACACCCTTGGCCTCACCGGAAGTTCCCGACGTGTAGATGATGGTGACAACGTCAGAATCATCTAAATTGTGTGGCGCGGACACTCCTGTCCGCGAATCTTTTGTCTCAAAGATTTCCTCGAACAGTGCCTGCCGCGGAACTTCTGGCCAACTCTGCGCGATCGCATCACGCGGCGCCGTATCTCCACAACAGATGAGTGCCGGCGAACAGTCTTTCATCATGGCGATCAGTTCGGAAGGAGCTTGCCGCGAATACAGCGGCACCGCGATCAGCTCCTCCGCCATAATGGCGAGATTTACGGCAATCCAATCGATACCGTTTGCGGCGAGCAGTGCGCAACGGTCGCCACGCTTCAGACCACATGACGAAAGAAACCCGCGTGCCTGCGAGATTTTGTCGAGGAATTCGCGCCCAGTGACGGGCAGAGGCGGTTCGCGCAGCTCAGTCAGAACTGTCTGATCAGCGGACGCATGAAGACGATTGAAAATTTGATCAAGAAAAGACATGCTCAGGCCGAAGCTCTGACTTCGCTGTACATTTCGATCAGGCGGCGCAAACCGGAATCAAGCGGCGGCAGGTAGTCTTCCCAGCTCCATTCACCCTTGCGCGTGGGAAATTCGGGATAGCGGCGACGCACTTCTTCTTCGAAGTAAACCCCCATGCGCGCCATGGTCTTCAGGTTCTTCACCACCGTGCGCCCAATTCCATCGGCAATCTGCTCGCCATCTTTCGCCAGGACTTCGAGCGCGGCAAGCAATTTCGACTCGAGATCGGCATCATCTACATTCATCAGCAGATGCTCGTGCCCGCGATCCCGCATGAGGTTGCGAATTCGCTCATCCATGGTGACGCCACAGGAAGGCACGAGAGCGGGCATCGAGGTCACAATGCCATGAAAGCGCGACGAGGCCATCAGGTGGCCGGCACGAAGAATGCTGACCATCTGAAACATGTCGTAATTTTCCGAACTGAAAACCGCCGCGCCGCCGAGTTTTTCTGCCACGCGATGGCAGGCGCGGGTGTCTAGCTGTTCCGTCGCAACCAGCGCGATGAATACTCGGTGCCGCTGACGAAACGCGTCGACTGCCTTGGCGATCGCCGTCAGGTATCGCTCAAAGGCTGCCTCGACCTCACGACCGCTTTTGTGAAAATAAAGTGTTCGGTAGTGGCTTTCTTTGTAAGCTCCCCCAACCGCGTGAGCCACATACTTGGCAAGCGACGGCTTCACCGGCCACCAGAACGGATTGATCGGGCATACGATCAGAACCGGTGTCGTGCCATCCCATCCAGCATCACGGAGAACTTTGCGGCCATATTCGGTTGGCAGCGGCTCGAATGTCCAGGCGGTATCAGTTCCAAGTTCAGTGGGAACTCCCAACTTCCGCAGCACGGTGCGCGACTCTTCATTGCGGGTAATGATCAGCGAATCTTTGCAATAGCGGCCACAGAGTTTCGCGATCGAGGGATCCATGTAGCCCGCCTCAGAGCCATATCCGACAGCGAGCTTATTTTGCGCAGTCGCCGTTCCGAGTGACCCGATGATCATGGTCGCGAGCGCATTTGCGAACTTGCTCTTGAACGCCGACCCTTCAACCACCACCACACCGTGGTGTTTCGGGATTTCTTTCGCGATGAACGGCGGAAACACATCAGGAAGATGTACCTGCTGAGCGCCTTTGAAGTACCCGTCGGTCAACTGGAAATTCTGGCTCATCACGCTGAACTCGACGTTCTCGGCGCCGAGAACGTGTCGCAACTGGCGCAGCGTTTCTTCCGGACGAACATCCGAACCGGTGTTACGCGTGCCGTTGTATCCAGCAAAGAGCAATTTGAGTTTTTTCCCGGGCTGCCAGCGTTCGCCTTTGCCCAAAATCCAAGCCGCCTTGCTGCGCTCGATGTTCGCGCTCACCCACGCTTCGAGAATGTAATCCATCATGCGGCGGATCCTCCTACCTTTGCTGGCCAGCTCTGGTATGGGTACGCGAAGTTTGTGTCGCGGCTGAATTTTAGAAGCGGATAGCTGTATTGCGAAAATGGCACTGGCCTGCGCCCAAGTTCCGACGTCACACGCGTGTTGTCGAAAACCGTGTTGAACGTAAGATATGGCATGAAAACTTTCATCAACGACGCCATGTGGCCGATCGTGCTCTTGCGATTTGAGAGAGCGTTCACCGTCGAAGTAAACGGCTTCTGTGCGAACGGCAGATAGATCGGCCCATGCTTCTGTTGGGCTGCGGCTAAAGAAGCGGTAATCTGGCGAAACGTTTGCGAGTCGCGGCCGGAAGAAAGATGATACGTGTCGTGCTGCGTCTGCTCTCTGACGTGCAGGCTGGCTACGGCGTCGGCGACGAAATCGACATTCACGATATCGACGCGGTCACCAGGCCGTAGCGGCAAGGCGGGCAATCCAGCGAGGAACACAAATGCCCGCACCATGTCGAACTGTGTAGTCTCCGCACGGCGGCTGTCGCCCAAGACAATACTGGGACGAAAAATTGTTTTCGGCACTTCGGGCAGAAGCTGGCGAATCATGTGCTCACAGAATTTCTTTGTACGCGCGTAAGGATCGTAGTCCGACCGGTTCCAATCAATGGCAGTGTCTTCGATTACAACTTCGTCCTGCCTTTTTCCTGCCACCGCAACCGTACTCACATGACTGAAGCGCCGCAGTCCGTGATAGTGGTTCACCTGCAACCCAAGCTTGATGACTTCGAGCGTGCCGCGCAAGTTCACGTTCAAACAGCTTTTTTCGGATTTCCGGTTCAGCGAGGCCGCGCAATGAATCACGGAATCCGTGGTGTGCACCAGGCGGTCGTAGTCGTCTCGGCCGAGACCAAACGAATCGTCCGTCAAGTCTCCGCGGAAAATCCGGATTCGAGTCTGCAGGTACTCGTAAAAAGTCTTGAAGTCAAAATGCAGTTGCAGTGAACGCCAAAGCCGGTCTTCAGCTTCATGCGGATCGCGCGCGCGCACCAGTAGGTTCAGCGACGCGCCGTGCTGGTGAAGAAGATTGGCCGCGACATGCGCGCCGATGTAGCCGGTTGAGCCGGTCAGGAATATCGCCACGTTGCTCCGTTGGTCCCGGTTTTCACGGTTTCGGTTTCCGTTGTTTTCTGCTGCTGAAGATTACGCGCAGGTCGCGCCTCAAGGGGCCGGCCTTCAATCAGAGGATACGTCCATTTGCGCAGCGCAGGTATGTGGATATTGATCCAGTAATCCCACCAGTCGATGGAACTCGTGTTGTAGCCAAAAAGCTCCTTCTCCTCCGGCAACAGCGCATGCGAGAGCTTTTCGACATTTTCGGCAACGAAATCATGCTCGTTTAGCAGGATGAACGGCTCAAAGAGCTCAATGAGTTTTTCTACCTTTTGCAAATTGCGATCAGCTTTGGCAAGTGGGACCTTTTTCAACGGAAGCGACGCCGCAATTTTTTGGATGGATTTTATGATTGCACGCTGCGCCGGGGCCGACATGCGGTTGTAGCGCTCCTTCGAAACTGGGATCGCGTCGAAACGAAGCCGTAGCCAGAATTCCAGACTTTCTAACGCTCGGTAGTGTTTGCGATGCGCAAGCGAGGTAAGCTCGATGGAGCGCCGCATATCGCATGGATTGGTAACCGAAGTTGCAAGTTGATAAACCTGATCGTGCCGGCGCTCGATAATTGCCGCCGCGATCAGCGTCATGCCCCGGCAGACGGAATCGACCGGAACGATGTCGAGGCGCTTGCGCTCATTCGTCGGAAGCTGGCGAAAAAAGGTCCCGAGTAGATATGACAGCGAAGCCGAGGTATTGATTCCCTCATTCCAGCCGCGGAACGGCTGCGAAACCGAGCTTTCGACAATGGCGGGACGAACAATTGCTACTGGGAGCCCGACCCCGTGAGTCACCAGCAGCGATTCGGCAAGACTTTTCGTTAACGTGTAAGTATTCGGCCAGCCGAGTTCGTTCGCGCGGCGCTTGCCAGCTTCGGTCAATTCATTTCGAAGCCAGCGAAGGCGGTTTTTGCGGATCTGGTTTTCGAGCGCAGGGCCATGCAGGTCTTTTGCGGCGTGCTCCTTCTGCATCGCCTGCCGCCGGAGTTCTCCGGTAACCTCAGGTCCTTCGGCGTGGGCTTCTGTCTCATCGACAAAGCGGTGCAAAGTCTGCAATTCCTGCTCGGCATCGAAATCCAATCTGCCACTGGGCGTGTAGTTTGGCCTTGCTTCTTCGGCAACGCGACCATCGCAGGTCCCCGCTGCATAACAGGTGGAAAGGTGAAGCAGCCCTGCATGATCGGAGTTGCGAACGAAGTCAAGAACGTGCATTGCGGCATCGACGTTCGAGTTGAGAGCATCGCGCAAATCTGGATTGAAATCCGTCAAGCCCGAGCTGTTGATGATCAGGTCAAGCTTACGGCGCAGAACTTCCGCAGCTTCCGGGTCCATCCCCAGACCTGGTTGAGACACGTCCCCTTCTACGACCTGCACTCGGTCCTGGAGAAATTGCAGAAGCCGGGAGCCATATCGCTCATAGAGAGGGTCAAAGACAGGGGATTCCTCGACGAGCTTCTCAAACCGTTGCTGAGCGGGATTGGACTTCTGCCGACGAATCAGCAGATATATGCGACCGACTTCCGGCAGGTCCATCAACGTGTTTACAAGCCACACCTTGCCAATGAAACCGGTCACTCCAATTAACAGGATATGTTTGCCGCGGAAGGCTGAGCGAACCGACAATGGCGCCTGGGAGCGGCCTGGCTCGAAACGAACAATCGGATGATTTGGCGTTGGAGCAGATCGTTCCGCTGGTATCACCGCCATCTCAAGCATATCCGGAAGAAGTCCAAGATCGTGTGCCAGTCGTTCCGTGGAACGAATGCCATCCGGACCAGATGAGGCTACTCGGGCAAATATACCGCGAGGCCGAATAACGGGATCGAGCAATCGTCCGGTCGCAATTCCATCGCGGAAATCTAACCGGTTCGCAATTATCCACTGGATGCCAAGATGCTGGGCGAGAGGACGCATGACAAACTCAAGCCCTTGGCTGACGAGCACGACCTTTGCACCGGATTTCACCAGTTTTTCGAGTTGTTCAATACCCTCCGGTTTCAATCGAGGCTTGAGCTTGTAGTGAAAATACTCATCTCCAAGAAGATCGAGCCGGTCCCGGCTGATGCCGCGAAGGATGGAATAGACGACGCGGGTCGCGAATCCGCGGTTCAACAGATACAAAACAGGCCGAAGCAGGGCCATGATCAGGACAATGCTGCGGCGCAACCATCGTTCCGAAAAAGTTTGGGCATTCCAGGTGAAAAAGGCGATGGGGCGAACGGTGGTCAGCTCGAGCAGGCTGCCTTCAACGCGCCAGTAGACGCGTTGACTTGTGGAATTTGACTTCTGTTGAGTCAATCTGACCGTCCCGGAAGCACATGGCGCAGGCAAACGCGCTGTGCGAGCACAACTCACACGTATTGCAAAGCTACTTATTGTAAAGGATTGTGCCTAGCCCACGAAGACTCCTGGCGCGGCGCGCGAACCAGCAGCGACACAGTACCGGCAATAGCTAGAAGCCCAGCTATCACCAGCATCCCTCCCCGGAAACCGCCGCCCGAGCTTCGCTTGAATCCGATGATGTAGGGCCCAAAGAAACCGCCGAGATTGCCAAAGGAATTGATGATGGCAATTGCCGCAGCGACCGCGACCCCACTGGTGAGAGAGGTTGCGGTCGCCCAGAACGGCCCCTGCATGGCCAAGGTGGTCATGAGAGCCGCGGTTACGAACGCGAGTCCGGGCACGATTGAGTTGGTGTTAGCAGCAATCAGCAGAGACAATGCCGCGGCAAACGCTGTTGTGGCGAGATGCTGGCGATGTTTTCCGGTGCGGTCGGAACTAATCCCAATCAACACCATGAAAATTGCAGCAACCAAGTAAGGAATGATGGACACTACACCGATTCCCCAGTCGCCGAGTGTCGTGAGACTGTGGATGTAGTTAGGAAGCCACAAAATAATTCCGTAGGCAGAGCTGGTAATTCCGAAGTAGACGACAATCAGCAAAAGGATTCGCCAGCTCAAACCAAGAACCGCGGCGCGGACATTTCCGCGAATGGCCGCCGCATGTTGCTCCCGTTCCTTGACTAGAACTTCGAGTAGCCATGTTTTCTCTTCCTCGGCCAGCCAACTGGCTTGTTCCGGTTCGTCTTTCAAAGTTAACCAGACCACTGCGGCCAGCAGGACCGCCGGCAAGCCTTCGAGAACAAACATCCATTGCCAGCCCGCCAGTCCTCCCTGGTGTAAACCGAGCAGGGCCCCTGAAATCGGGCTCCCGACGACTCCGGCCAGTGCGTTTGCCGTCATGAAAGAAGCAATGGCGCGGGCACGGGCGCTCGCTGGAAACCAATTCTTCAGGTAGAGAATGATGCCTGGGAAAAAGCCCGCTTCCGCCGCTCCAAGAAGAAAACGCATGCCGTAAAACGACATTGGCGTGCGCACGAAAATCATGCACACGGAGACCACCCCCCACAGCACCATGATCGCGGCCATCCAGCGCCTTGCACCCACCCGCGCCAGCGCAAGATTGCTTGGGAGCTGAAAAAAGAAATAGCCGAAGAAAAAAATTCCGAACGCGGTGCCGAATACGCGATCGCTGAAGCCGAGCTGGTCGCGCATCTGCAACGCGGCGAAGCCTACATTGATTCGATCGAGATAGTTAACAACGTACAGCAGAAAAAGAAACGGCAGAAGCCGCCAAAGCAGCTTGCGAACCGTTCGATTTTCCAGAGTTATGGACGCCGTGCTCATTTATGTGTCGCATCAGGATACACGCCCAGAGCACCAAGCTTGTGCACAATCTCTTTCACAATCTCCTGCGGACTTTTATCGACGTTGACGGTAATTGCGTCCGTCGGCATTTCCAGGTCCTCGAATTGGCTTTTTAGTATTGAATCGGTCGCAAAGTGCCCCTGGCGCGAGTGCAAACGCTCGCGAATCAACTCTGGAGTGCCCTGCAGATATACGAACTGCACGCCTGGCGCACGCAGCTCATCGCGATATTTGTGTTTGAGCGCGGAACAGGCGAGTACGGCATTCTGACGCTTCGCGTTCCAGAGCAGGATGGAGTCGTGCAATGCCTTTAGCCAGGGTGCGCGGTCGAAGTCATCGAGCGGAACACCATGGCTCATTTTCTCGATATTGGCGACCGGATGGAAGTCATCGGCATCGGCGAAAATCCAGCAGAGTTTTTGCGCGAGGAGAGTGCCAACAGTAGTTTTGCCGGCACCCACAACTCCCATGATGATAAGGACCAATTGCGGAACCCGAATGTGAAGGATAGGCGCGTCGTTTAATTTAGCATTCGCGAAGTGCGGGAGATTGACAGGTCCGCGATCTAGCCTTATTGCCCTGCGCCGGCCGAGTGGGATTTCACCAGCAACTTGCGCACGTTGGCAATGAGATCGCCGACCTCGAATGGCTTAACGAGAAATGGAATATGGTTCTGTTCAAGATGGCTGCGGATGTCGGAATCCGTAAGACTGGAAAAGGTCAACAGGAAATGCCGCGATAGCGCCGGCCATTTTTCATTGATCCAGGCGCAAGTCTCGGCCACCGCACCGTTGCCCGGCATTTTGCCGTTCAGAATAAGAGCATCGAACGTTTCTGATTCGAGGGCTGATTTCATTTTGTCGATGGTTGACGCCGTCACCACGTGGGCGCCGGTCCCGGCAAGCACATCACGTTCGAAATCGAGTACCGATTCCTCGTCTTCAACGACCAAAATCCGGCCGCCAAGCGCTGCCTCGCGCTTCTGAACTGCCGGAGTGGTCGCAGCGACAGCTTCAGCCTTCCCGGCCGAGGGGAGATTGATTTCGATGACGGCCCCGCCACCATCTGCGTTGCGGGCCGAAATCTCTCCGCCATGTTCTTTCACAATTCCGTAGCAAATGCTGAGCCCCAGACCGGTTCCCTTGCCAACGCTCTTGGTGGTGTAAAACGGCTCGAAAATCCGATGCGGCTCTTTGATTCCTGGCCCGGAGTCCTGGAATACGATCCGCACGTGATTGCCTTCGCTCGAAACTTTAACTTTCAGCTTGCGTTCGCGTTCGCCGGACTTTTCATCCTCCATCATGGCGTCCACAGCATTGTTGATGATATTGAGGAAGACCTGCTCGAGTTGATGCGGATCGCCCGAGACAGCGGGAATTCCGGACTGAATTTCGCGCTCCAGTTTTACCGTGCCAACTTTCATGTCGTAATCACGGAGCAATAGCACTTCTTCAAGGACCTTGACGACATCGAACTGTTGCCGCTCCGGCTTCCGCTGCCGGGCAAACGAGAGCAGGTTCTGGACCACGCGATGCGTTCTTTGTGCCTGTTTGAAAATCTTGTTGGCGTAGTCCATGGGACGTTCGGCAAGTGACTCGGTTTCGAGTAGCTGGGCATATCCCAGGATCGCGGTCAGAGGATTGTTTAACTCATGGGCTACGCCGGCTATGAGTTGACCGATAGCCGACATCTTCTCGCTTTGAAGCAGTTGCTCTTGCGCGCGGCGAAGATCGTCATAAGCCTTGCAGGTTTCTTCGTACAGACGAACTTTTTCGATAGTGGTGGAAAGCTGCCGGCCAATTGCCACCAGGAGATTCTCGTCATCCGGCGTATACGGGTGTGACTGCTCGCGACTAATGCTCATGAGCCCAAGCGGAGCGTCCTTACCCCACAGAACGACCCAGATGGAGCACCCGGACTCACTGGCGCGAATGAACTCGGTTACGGCTTCCGGAAGGTGCGGCAGATATTCATCGGTCAGAACTTCGGCACGCGAGCGCATGACCAGGTCGCCCAAACCGGAGGGAAAGTTCGCCTCAGCGAGGCGCTTGCGGTCGCTGAGCCGCTGTCCCCACATGGCGCGACGCCGGAATTCATTTATCGATTCAGCCAGGTAGACCGAACCGCTTTCGGCGTTGAGTACTGAGATCACCTGCCGCAACGTGAGATTCAGGATTTCATCGAGATCGAAGCTCTGGGTCGCGATCACCGCCATCGCGTTGAGAGCATTCAGCTCCCGATTTCGCCGTCGGGTCTCATCTTCAGCCTGCTTCTTCTCGGTGATGTCGAGCAGGAAACCCTGGTACCCATCGACTTTGCCCTCTTCGTCCCGTGTCGCAAAGGTGCTTTCGAGAGCAGTGAGCAACGAGCCATCTTTACGTTTCAGGATAACTTCAAAATTCCGGACAAAATTGTTCGCCTCGACTTCACTTCGGAATGCGGCACGAACATCGGCGGAGGTATAAAACTCGGAGTCCACGTTACGCCCCAGCAGATCGTCTCTGGTGGAATAACCGAGCATGCGCACGAACGCCTCATTGCAATTCAGCAACGTGCCGTTCAGGCTGGTGACAAAAGCGCCTTCCTGTAATTGGTCAAACAATGACCGGTATTTCTGTTCGGCAGCGCGACGTTCGGTAACGTCCCGCACAACGTGAATTGTGCCTTTTTGTTTGGTTCCCTGATCTGTATAAGTCGAGGTCGAGGCGACCGAAAAGCCGCCAAAGGGATCAGGGCCTTCAAAGAAGCCGTTTTCCTCGCCATGGCAGTAGGGGCAGTCTTTCCAATCAACTTCGGTCTTTGGAAGCACCGCATCGCATCGCTGCCCGACAACTTCCGCCTGAGATTTTGCCAGCTTCCGCAGAAGCGCTGGGTTTGCTTTCAGGATGTTGAATTCCGCATCGTGCAGCAACACCAAATCCTGAATGGACTCGAAGGTATTGCTCCACTGCCGGTGGGAGCGAAGGATCTCTTCGACGAGATGAAGGTTTTCGAGCGCCAAACCAAGCTGCTGGCCGCAGGACATCAAGAAACTGAATTCATCGGGCGCAAAGGACTTCCTTGTGCGGTTCCCCAGAACCAGTATCCCGACCATCGACTTCTTCCCCGGAACGGGCACAATCACGAGCTGCTTCAGCTTCTCGTGCTCCAGAAACGAGGAATGAACCGGGTTGAGGCTCGCCGCGGAGATGACGGCCGGTCGATTCTCAGGAGGAATGGCTTCGAGCTGGTCACTGGTGGAAATCGAAGAGCGTGCGCGCAGAAAGTCTTCAGAAATCCCGGAATGCTGGAAGATGGTCAGTTTTTGCCCATTACGTAGTCGAAACCAGATCGCGCTGGCCTCCATCAGCTTTTGGAGGTCTTTTAGCGCATCCGGCGCCATGGGCCCCTGCTCTGCCGCCCGGGCGATATTCGTCGTGAGGGCGTTCAGGCTGGCAAGCCGACGAGTCCGCACTCGAAATTCATCGAATACGACCAGCAGCATGCCAAGACCAAGCAGCACATCGAACAGAATTCCGGTTTCAGCGGGGAGGTGGGCGCTCACCGGCGCCCAGTCGAGATGCAGAAGCAGCAATCCTGTCGCGAGAAACCACGTGCCGATTTCCCGGCGCGCACGCGGGAAACGGAGCACCTGCAGGGCTGCAGCGACCGCAAGTAGTCGATAGGAAAACTCCAGCGCGAACCGCAGGGTAACCGAATCAGGCCAGTAGATCGCCTGCGTGACCGCGAAGATCAGGACCACCGTGCCACTAGCTAAGATCGGAACCAGAAATTCGCGGCTGCCTGAGTAGATGAAGGTTCCAAGAGCAAACAGAACGATAGCGAAAACAAACTCACCGCGTCCGATGGCGACCGATAGAGAACTGCCGTGTGCAGAGGGAGAGAGCAGTACGTGATGCGAGGCAAAGTAGGCTAACCATCCGCTGATCCATGCGATTAGACAGCGTTCGCGGAAGGTGCGGAAGACCAGCAGACTGGCCGCCACAATCAGCAGCACAGCAATCTCGCGGGCCACAAATTTGGGTGTGGCTGATCCGGAGAAGAAGTGCCAGACCTGCGAGGTGGCGGTGCTCATCTGTTTTGACCGTAGTTACCCATCCCCGTTTTAGCATGCACAAGTTAGTTACCACCCGTATTTCCTATGACTATTGGTTACTTTAGGTACCAGTCACTTGAGGTACAATCCGCACTAAACTCTTCTCTGCCTTCTATGCCAGCCGAGCGCATTCTTATCGTCGATGACGAAGAGCCAATTCGCGACTTTGTCTCGGCGATGTTGAGTTCCGCCAACTACGCCTGCAGTCAGGCCGAATCCGGAAAACAGGCGCTGGAAATGCTCAGCTATGGAAACGAATTCGAGCTGATGCTTTCGGATCTCATGATGCCCGAGATGGATGGCATCGCTCTGCTCGAGGCTTCCAAGGAACGCTTTCCTGACATGCCCGTGATCATGGTCACGGCGGTGACGGACGTTTCGGTTGCGCTGGGGGCGATTCGCAACGGCGCCTACGACTACCTGCTAAAGCCTTTTGAAAGAGACCAGTTGCTGGCGACAGTTCGTCGAGCGCTTGAAAACCGTCGGCTCAAAGTAGAGAACCGCGAATATCAAACGAACCTTGAAGCGCTGGTCACGACCCGCACCGAACAGCTCCGCCAGGCATTTACTTCGCTCGAAAAATCGTATGACATCACGCTTGAGGCGCTCGGCAACGCCCTCGACTTAAAGGACGCGGAGACCGAAGGCCATTCCAAGCGCGTAACCGCTTACACGATTGCCATCGCTAGGGCGATGGGCTTGAGCTCAGATCAGATTCGCGTGATTGCCCGCGGCGCATTCCTTCACGATATCGGCAAGATGGCAATTCCCGACGCCATTCTGCGCAAACCTGGCGCGCTTAACGAAGAAGAAGTGGCCATCATGCGTGAGCATTGCTATCGCGGCTATCAGATTCTGCGCAGGATTCCTTTCCTGCAGGAAGCTTCGGACATCGTTTACTCGCACCAGGAAAAATATGACGGCACCGGGTATCCTCGCGGATTGAAGGGTAATGAGATTCCGCTCGGGGCGCGAATCTTTGCAGTCGCGGATACGCTGGATGCGATTCGATCGAACCGGCCATACCGTCCGGCGCAGCCGTTTTCAGCAGCACGTGCTGAAATCAGCCGCTGCTCGGGGACGCAGTTCGATCCCGAAGTGGTAAAGATTTTTCTCGAGATGCCCGAGCACATCTGGGACGACTTGCGCAAGGACATCGATTCACAGATTTATCCCGTCGCATATTCCGCAACCGCTTCCAAAAGCTAACGTTGCAGCCCACCGAGACTGTCTGCTAGCCTTCACCTGCCTTAATTCATTGGAGGGCATTCATGCCCAAATACGTGATCGAACGTGATCTTCCCGGCGCAGGCAAACTAACTCCGGACCAACTGCGCGCGATTTCCCAGAAATCGTGCGGAGTGTTGAGTCGACTCGGACCGGAGATTCAGTGGATCCACAGCTACGTCACCGCTGACAAAATCTATTGCATCTATCGCGCGACGAATGAGCAGATGATTCGCGAGCACGCCATGCAGGGCGGCTTCCCGGCGAACAGGATTTCAGAGGTTTCGTCCGTAATAGAACCAACCACAGCGGAATAGCGGGCCCGGCGATTAGTCTCGCTGAGCTGTGGTCGCCGTGATTCGCGATCCATCCACCGCAACATCCCGCTGCAAAACAACTTCGAGCGTGGTCCCGGGACCCATCTTCACTTCGTTCCCGCGAGTTAGCCCAGCAATCGCGGTTCCGACAGCACCGCCGATTCCAGCGCCGATCAATGCGCCTTCGCCGCCGTGAATTACCGCACCGGTAAGTGCGCCGTCGGCCGCTGGCGCGGCGATTGTAGCCGCTGTTTTTCCCTTGTTGCTGTCGCCCTGAATCGTGCCTTCCTTGTCTTTCACCTTGCCGTTCTCGACAGACGGCGCATTCTCAATGGAGCCCGGCAGCAGCACCGTATATCCACTCGGATAAATCAGACTCGTGAAATGGATGAGTACCTCGGCGCGCCCTTTGATGTGTCCTGCGGGCTTGATTGAGCTGATCTTGCCCTGGACGTAGGTTCCGGGCGGCACGACGACCCTGTCGTCAATCACAACCGGAAACGTGGTCTGAGCGTAAATCGGGTCGCCTTCGTGGTTTGCTTTGGTTGAGATCGTGTTCTTAAGCGCGATGGGGATCTTGGTGCCTGCCGGAATTGTCACCTGGTGCGTGCCGGAGTGCTCCCCTTGGCTTAGTGTTGGCGAAGCAGCCTGCTGCGCCTCCTGTGCATAAACGAAGCCGCTCAAGAGCACGATTACGAACAGAATACGCATAAAACACCTCTATAGAGAAGAATGGCTGGCTTGTAAATACGATGCAACTTAGCGCATGAAAGTTATTGGCACAAGTCAAATCTTCCGAGGGATATAAACCCGCGGCGATCTCGGTTTTGAACCCGGCGATCTCAGCGGTTAAGGGCTGTTAACCCCACCCAGAGTACGAGTTTGCTATCATCAGCGGCTTCTGACGGAGCTGACATGCAAAGACTTTCTGCCTTTGGTTTCTTGGCCACCTTGTGCTTCCTGGCGAGCGCCGCGCAGGCGCAGTTCAACGATTCAGCCGGCATGCTGCCGAATGTTTCAAAACTCCAAACGTATGTTTTGAAGCGCTCCTCCAGCTACGACCGCAGCGGCGGCAACGCCGATTTTCGGGTAGTCCCGGCTGGGCAGTCGGTTACGGTCCTCGATGAAAATGGGCCTGGCGAGATCTCTCACATCTGGTTCACGGTTGCTGACAAAGAAAAATATCACCTGAAGAAAATCGTACTGCGCATGTATTGGGACGGTGAAGAGACACCGAGCGTCGAAGCTCCCATCGGCGATTTTTTTGGCCTCGGTACAGGAGACTATTTCTTGTATCAGTCTGTTCCATTGGCAGTCGGAGGCGACAAAGCCTTGAACTGCTTCTTCCCAATGCCATTTCAAAAACACGCTCGTAT
Organism: Terriglobales bacterium; assembly: GCA_036770325.1. Taxonomy (GTDB): domain Bacteria; phylum Acidobacteriota; class Terriglobia; order Terriglobales; family Acidobacteriaceae; genus Gp1-AA145. Next base: position 2,627 of record DAIPJJ010000022.1, on the reverse strand, counting down.
CACGGTCATCAACGAAGGACACGAGCGCATCGATGCCCTCTACTGGAACATCGATTGGCGTGCTTTACCTTCTCCACTCCCCAAAGACACAGCCTATTTCCACGCGCAATACCGCCAGGCGACTCCAAATGTCCCGGTTGCTGGCGCGAAGACAAATTTGGATGGTAAAGACAACTACGTCTGGATGGAAGCAACCGGTCGCGGCCATTTCGTCGGCGTGACCATGTCCGTAATTGAAGATGCCGACGGCTGGTGGGGCGAAGGCGACGACATGTTCTTCGTTGACGGCGAGGACCGGCCGTCGATCAATGGAACTGGAACCGAAGACTACTTCCTCGGGGCATGGGACTTCGGCGGCAAACAATTCTCCTACGGTTTATTCGGGGCGCCAGTTGTGGGCCCTGAAAAGAAGGGATCGAAATGGTCGGTCTATCGCTTCCATCTCGATTCTCCGATTCCGTTCACAAAGTCATTGCGCGCCACGATTGAGCACGGCCATGCAAACGACCGCGGCGATGATTTCTATTCGGTTGCGTATTGGTATCAAACGGAACCTCACGCCGCATTCCCCGCTTTGCCAGCGGTCGAAAATCGGCTTCCAAGGGCGGAACAGCCTTAGCATCTCTTAGGCTTCCGCTTTGAGTTGTTATATTGCTAAAAATAGTCAATGGGAGCTGCCGTTCAATCGAAACATGCAATTCGCTACCGCATGCCCGCCGAGTGGGAGCCGCATGCAGTCACCTGGCTGGCATGGCCTCATTACAAGCTTGATTGGCCAGGAAAATTTGAGCCAATCCCGTGGGTCTATGCCGAGATCATTCGCTATTTGAGCCGTGGGGAGCGCGTCGAAGTCATTGTGAAAGATTCGGCAGCGGAAAAAATAGCTCGCAAGACTCTGAAACGTGCGCACGCATTAAATGACAATGTGCGTTTCCATCGCTGGCCGACAAACCGGGTCTGGACGCGGGATTCTGGGTGTGCATTTGTTTTCAGCGAGTCAGCTTCAAGAAACGAAATTCAACAACCCCACCCTGTCTCCGCAAAAAACCCGGAGACAAGGATGGGGCACCCGCAGGAACTAAGTGCAGTCAAGTGGCGTTTTAACGCCTGGGCGAAATACCCGAATTGGAAACACGATGAAAAAATCGGCACGCTCATGGCAAAGGCTACCTGTGCCAATGAAATTCGGCCGGAATTCAACGGCAACCGCGTTGTCCTCGAAGGCGGCTCAATCGAGGTAAATGGTTGCGGAACACTCATCACAACCGAAGAATGCCTGCTCAGCCGCATGCAGCAGCGCAATCCGGGGATGAAGAAACGTGACTACGAAGACATCTTCGCCGAGTATTTGGGCGCAAGCAACGTTATCTGGCTGGATTCCGGCATTGCTGGCGATGATACGCACGGCCACGTGGACGACATCACCCGCTTCGTTTCACCTGATACCGTCGTTAGCTGCGTGGAAGCCGATCCGAAGAGTGAAAACTACGAAGCCCTGCGCGAAAATATCCGCCGCCTCCGCGACGCGGTAACCGAATCCGGCAAGCCGCTGGCGACCATCGATTTGCCGATGCCTGCCCCGGTTTACTTTGAAGGCAGGCGTCTGCCGGCAAGTTACGCGAATTTTTATATAGCAAACGGCGTGGTCCTGGTGCCTGTTTTCAACGACCCCAACGATCGCGTCGCTCTCGACATTCTCGTTGACGTTTTTCCGGACCGCGATGTCGTTGGAATCTACTGCGGAGACCTGATCTGGGGCTTCGGCGCGATTCACTGCATGACGCAACAACAACCGAAGCGGTAGCCACTAGGTGCTAGCTTCCAGCAACCAGGGCTTTAGAATCAGGGCAGTTTACAACGCGATCATTTGGTGGTTTAAGCAGTCTGGCTTCACCTGCTCCAACAATCCGTTCATAAATTCCCTTCCATATTTCGCGAGGAAGTAGATGCCTGCAAATTCGCGCTCCTGCAGAGTTTTATCAGGATAAAGTGCGTTGCCGAGGACCTCGGCATGCCGCCCCACGACTTCGCTCTGCCGCAATTCAGCGCGGGAGGCTCGGGCGCGGAGATTGGCAATCTGATAAATCATCTTAGACTTGGCGTTCTCGGCCGACTCGACCAGAGTCTTATCGAGTTGCGCGATCGCCTCCTGCACTGACTTCATTGAATTCTCAACGGCCACGGTTGCGCGGTCGAACGACGACTGCAAATCCGGCGGCAACCGGCGCGCGCCGATCAGTTCCCGCAATACTTCCGGCCCATGGAAGGCATCAGTCCCTACAAGGTGATTTTTTTCCAAAAGTGCGTGAGTCTTGGGCTCGACAATGGTGGCGGAGAAGCGCGGCAGGACCGGCGTCACTCTGCCAACAAGCTTTTCATAAACCACAGCGGCTTGTGCAAAATAGGCTATTTCGGCAGCGCCACCAACATATGCAAGTGTCGGAAGCAGGTAGTCTTGAACTACGGGCCTCAGGAGAACGTTCGGGCTGAAAGACTCTGGAGATGAAGACGCCAAAGCCGCGAGTTGTTGAGGTGAAAATTTCTCTTCTCCGGCCGAGAATTCTCCAGTGCTCGTAGCCTGAACCGGAGTCCGCATACCACCGCGAATAAGGAACAGCAGCGTCGAA
>DAIPJJ010000217.1:2173-6927 GCA_036770325.1 Terriglobales bacterium | reverse complement strand
AAGCGGCGAAAGAGCTGGGCAAAGATGCACTGGTCGTGCAAGCCGACGTTTCGAAACTCGAGGATGCAGACAAGCTTTTTTCCGCGGTCGACAAGCGGTTTGGCAAGATCGACATCCTGTTCGTCAATGCCGGCGTAGCGAAATTTGTGCCGGTTGAACAGGTTCAAGAAGAACACTACGACGAAATCTTCAATATCAACGCCAAAGGCGCGTATTTCACGATCCTGAGGGCACTGCCATACCTGAATGACGGGGCATCGGTCATTCTCAACTCGAGCGTCGTAAGCCACAAAGGCTTACCGGCGGCGAGCGTATATTCGGGGACGAAAGCGGCGCTCCGGTCGTTTACAAGATCGCTGGCGGCGGAACTGGCCGCCCGCAATATCCGGGTGAACGCGGTTGCTCCTGGGCCGATCGAGACTCCGATTCTCGAGCGCAACGGGTTATCAAAGCAAGAACTGGATGCGTTCGCAAATAGCGTCATTCCCGCTATTCCGCTCAAGCGTTTCGGCCGCCCGGAGGAGGTCGCGGCAGCGGTGGCATTCCTGGCTTCGAAAGACGCCTCCTACATAACAGGAGTAGAGCTTGGGGTAGACGGAGGAATGGGGGAAGTGTGAGTTCAGGATCCGAACTTGCCAGGCTTGGAGGGCGGGATCTGGGGCCGGAGACTTTGCCGTTTGGCAGCTTCACTGCCAGAAATGTCTGCGCCCCAGTTTGATTGCCCGGCAAGACGAGCCCGGCGGGACGGCTTCCAGTTACGTGCGCAAAGAAGCTGACCGAATATTTCGCGACTGATCCAGAACATCCGGAGCGCAGTTCGAAAGCGTGGACCTTCCGCTGAAGCAGGAGATTGAGGGAACGCACACCGCATCTAAAATGGTGACTATGGACCAGATTTCCATGCGGCCGATTGGATTTGTGCGAAGCCCGTTTACCGAGACGAAGAATATTCCCAAGGGGTTCGGGGTGACGCATGTGGCGGAGGGCGAACTTGAGATCCTGCCGGAGTTTGAAGCGGGATTGAAAGACGTCGAAGGATTTTCGCATCTGTTCGTGCTCTGGGCGTTTCACCGCTCGCAAGGATTCGACCTCGAAGCCCGGCCGCCTTTCGATAACCGTGTCCATGGGGTTTTCGCAACCAGATCGCCACAACGCCCAAATCCGATTGGATTAACGGTCGTGGAACTACTCGGGCGCGATGGAGCACGTCTTCGCGTGAAAGGACTCGACATGCTCGACGGCACGCCGATTCTCGATATCAAACCGTACATGTCGAGCATTCCTGCCGAGAAACTGCGGCGCGGGTGGGTGGCGGAAGCGGAAGCGGCAAGAAAATAGGTTTTCTGTGTCGTCTCTGAAGGGACTCAGTAATCTGCTACTCTTCCCCGCACTTACATGCGGGGCTATTTAAATTCCGCCGCTGCGCGGCTGAGATAAGTCGGAACCGGCGGTTCAGTAATTTTCATCCCATGACAGGCGGCGGCCCTGTGGTGCTTTGCGAGCTTTGCGCATCCTTGGCGTTCTTTGCGGTTAAGAGCCATGGTCTGGTCAGGAGCAAAAGACTTTAACCGCAAAGATCGCAAAGCTCACGCAACGCTCGCGGAAAAAATCTTTTCTTTGGAATTCTGCTGCGCGCCCCCACATGGTTCCTCTCCACCCGTCAGTCCATTCGCAGCGCACTCATCGGATTAATCGATGCCGCGCGCCGCGCTGGCAAAAACGACGCCAGAATTGCTAACAACAGCACCAACACTGAAGCTGCAATCAGCACAATCGGATCGAACGGGCTCACGTCGAATAACAACGACCGCAGCAGGCGTGAAGCAAAAAGGGCACCGAGCACTCCGATCACACAACCTGTCGCGGCGAGTTTAGCTGCAGATGTAAACACCAGGCGCAGTATTCCCGATCTTTGCGATCCCAGAGCCATTCGAATCGCCATTTCCTGAACGCGCAGAGCGGCAGAAAACGCGATGACACTATAAATCCCAAGCGCCGCGAGCAAGACTGCGGCAAGCGCGAAGGCAGAAATAACAGTTGTGTTGAAGCGGCGCGGAGCTTCGCTGCCAGAAACCGCGTGCTCCATGGTTTGCACCTGGTCCAGAGGAAGTTGAGGATCGATGGAGCGTACGGTTTCCCGTACAGCATTAGTCATCTGCTCCGGCGGAACGGCGGTGCGAAGAGCGATATAGCCAAAATTGCCGTTGATATCCGCGGGCGAACCCAGCGGGCCCAGGCCTTTTTCAAACTGCTTGACAGGCTGATACCACTGCTCTTTCGTCGGCTCGTCGGGCGAATTCTCCTTCACGTCGGCAACTTCTCCAACAATGGTTACCCAGGAAGTTTGTGTTTCCATCATGCCAATTCGGAAGCGCTTTCCGATCGGGTCACCATTTGGCCAGTAGTGCTGGGCGAATTTGTGGTTCACAATGGCGACGAGTTGCGTGTCGGAAGTGTCATTCGGAGTGAAAAAGCGTCCAGCAAGCAGAGGGATTTCCATGCTCTGCAGGTAGTCGCCATCGATGAGCATGGGCGTGGCCAGGTTCAGGTTCGCGCCTTTGGGCGGAGCGTAGCCGTCAACAATGAACGTGCTGTTGCTGTTGTTACCGGCGGCCGGGAGAAACCAGGTGATACCAGCGAACTTTACTCCTGGCAATTGTTGTAGGCGACGAACCAGTTCGTCATTGAATATATCGGCAGAAGCCTGGTTCGGATACTGTTGTCGCGGCAGAGAGTAGTTAGCCGTGAGAACGTGGTCAGGGCGGAAGCCGAGGTCCACGTCCCGCATTTTTTCGAAGCTTCGCAACAGCAATCCTGAGGCGGCGAGCAGCACCAGTGCGATTGCGATCTCGCCGATTACCAGCATTGAGCGCAGGCGAGCGTGACCTCCGCCGGCCGTGCCGGTTCGTCCGGCTTCTTTCAAAGACTCGTTGACCCTTGTGCGCATTCCGGCAAAAGCCGGAGCGACGCCGCATAGCACTCCCGTGACAATTGCGAGGAATATTGCGAAGAGCACCACTTGCCAATTAAAGCCGATTTCGCTGATACGAGGCAGGGTCTCTGGCAGGTGACTTACACCGATCCGGAGAGCAACCTCTGCGAATAGCAGGCCAAGGACGCCGCCGGCTACGCTCAGCGCCAGGCTTTCGAGCGTGGCTTGACGAAGCAGAGCGACGCTGCTTACCCCAAGCGCAAGACGAACGGCAATTTCACGCCGACGTCGAATGGCGCGGACCAGCAACAATCCGGCGAGATTGGCGCAGGCAATTAACAGCACCACCGCAGTCGCGCCGAACAGAGTACGAATCAATTGCCGGGATTGCTCGATCGTCTCCTGCTTCAGCGAACGGACAACTGCCTGGATCCGCAGGCTCGACATGAACGCCGGAAAATTGCGCATGGTCTCCTGGGCAACGCGTTCGGCATCAGCTTGCGCCTGCTCCGCGCTGATTCCGGGCTTTAGGCGGCCCACCATCGAATAGCTCCAGTTCGCGGCGCCAGCCTTGAGTTCCTGCTCCCTGAAGCTCATTGGCATCCAGAGGTCGCTTTGATTCAGATGGCCAGGGACAAGCGGGAACTCGAAGTTCCGCGGCATGACGCCGACAATTTCGTAAGGCTTGCGGTCGAGCAGGACCTTGGTTCCGAGAACGTGGGCATCACCATGCAGCCGGTTCTGCCAAAGCGAGTAGCTCACAACCGCGACCTGCTGCTTCTGATCGTCTTCTTCCTGAGTGAAGTAGCGGCCCATCAGAGGCTGAACTTGCAGCGCCGGGAATACGCCTCCTGACATGCGCGTGGCATTGATCTCCGCAGGCTCACCGATGCCGGAGAGTTCATAGGTGTTCGGTTGATATCCGCCGAGGCTGTCAAAGCTATGCGTGTCGCGCATGTAGTTGCGAATATCAGGAGCGGTCACACCCTGTTCGTCATTGCCGCCAGTGTCCACACCTTGAATGCTGTCCGAGAGCTGAACCAGACGTCCAGAATCAGGAAAGGGCAGCGGCCGCAGGAGCACGCATTCGACCACCGAAAAGACTGCTGTCGTTGCGCCGATTCCAAAGGCGAGCATCAGGATGGCAGTCAGGCTGAACCGGGCCGATTTCGAGAGATGGCGAACCGCGATTTTCAGCTCATGGAAGAACATGATGGCTCCGACACGAGGATGTCCGGCGAAAGATAGAGCACATTGCTAACCACATACGGTTGCAGCTAAGTGATTGTTCCGTGTGATGAGGTTGGACCTTGCGGATGAAGCGAGTGTTCAGATTCGAGAGTCTCTGTCCGAGAGTGGACAGCGGAGTAAGGACGACCAGAGTGGGCGCAGTGTCCCCACGGAAGGACGCCACAGGGGGGCCTATGGATTCTCGCTCCTGTTGGATAGAGTCGTTGGGAGTTCTCTGTGTTGCTTTCTCTGTGTGACTCAGTGTTCTCTGTGGTGAGGTTTTGAAAATTATTTAACCAGAGGCCACAGTGGGCGCAGTGTCCCCACGGAAGGACGCCACAGGGTCCTATAGGACTCTTGCCCGTGCGGGATGAGTGGTGGGAGTTCTCTGTGTTGTTTTCTCTGTGCGACTCAGTGTTCTCTGTGGTGAGGTTTTGAAAATTATTTAACCAGAGGCCAGAGTGGGCGCAGTGTCCCCACGGAAGGACGCCACAGGGGGGCCTATGGATTGTCGCTCCTGTTAGATAGAGTCGTGGGAGTTCTCTGTGTTGTTTTCTCTGTGTGACTCAGTGTTCTCTGTGGTGAGGTTTTG
>DAIPJJ010000217.1:0-2073 GCA_036770325.1 Terriglobales bacterium | reverse complement strand
AGTTCTCTGTGTTGTTTTCTCTGTGTGACTCAGTGTTCTCTGTGGTGAGGTTTTGAAAATTCTTTACCAGAGGCCACAATGCGTCATAGAGAAATGCCACGAGGAATACACAAGATCCCAGTCGTGTCGACCGAATGTGCTCGAATGGCGAAACTCGATCAAATCCAGTAAAATTAATGATTCAGCCGTACAGTTCTGAGAAATCTGGAGTAGTCATGGCACAAGTATGCGAAATCTGCGGTAAGAAACCCATGTCTGGAAATAACATCAGTCACGCCCACAACGTGAGCAAGCGGCGTTGGAACGTCAATTTGCGCCCGGTGCACGCGAAGGTGAAAGGTGGCAACAAACGCATGCGCGTGTGCACCTCCTGCCTGCGCAGCGGCAAAGTCGTAAAGGCTTAATAGAGTAATCGGTAATTTTCTAATTTGGAAATTGCAAACCGTTGTTCTTGAATTGCCCGATTACCAAATTACTCAATTAGAAATTCTTCACTGAATTCCCACCAACTCCACATCAAAAATCAGCGTAGCGTTTGGCGGGATGACGCCGCCACCGGCACCGCGCTCTCCATAGCCGAGTTCAGGCGGAATCCGGAGCTGGCGCTTGCCGCCGATGTGCATGCCTGCGACACCCTCGTCCCACCCTTTGATGACGTGACCAGAGCCGAGATCAAACGTGAATGGGTCGTCACCCGAGCGGTCGAATTCCTTCCCGTTCGCAAGCCAGCCGATATAGCGCACGTGCACAGTTTCCCCGGGAATGGCTTTTGCCCCGGTGCCGACTTTAATGTCCCAATATTGGAGACCGTCGGGCGTACGAACGCCGGGGCCAGTGACTTTGGTGGGACCATCAGCCGCAGAACTTGTTGTCTTGTGCGAGCCCCGGCTCAGCGCGAAAGCTACGATGGCCACGGCGATTGCGATGATGATGACAATCCAGAGTTTCGACATATCTGGAGTAGATTTTATTCGATCGCGATCACGTCGATTTCAACCAGTACATCTTTCGGCAACCGGGCAACTTCGACGGTAGAGCGCGCTGGCGGCTGCGAACTGAAATATTTGGCGTAAACCTCATTCATCGCGACGAAGTCCGACATATTTTTCAGAAAGACGGTGCAGCGGACGGCGTTATGGAGACTGGTTCCGGCGGCCTTCAGAATGGCGGAAAGATTCTTGAGCACGCGGTCGGTCTGGGCCGAGATGTCGCCATTGATGATTTGCTGCGTCGCAGGATCGAATGCGACCTGGCCGGAGACAAAGACGAATCCCTTGGCTTTAATCGCCTGCGAGTAAGGACCTATGGCTTTGGGGGCGTCGGGAGTGGAGATTGGGGTGCGCATGTTCTTCCTTGAGAGTGCCGTGATCGTGTACAGAGCAGCTGGCGATAATTTTCGTAAGAGGAATTAGACCGGCGGGGGAATTCTCATTCGGAACGTTCCGTCGCCACTGCAACTCGTCTGTCCCGTCAGCGCCCACGTGCCGCTGATGCTGCCATCAGAATTGCGAGTTCCCTGTAATGTAAGCACGTTGTTCACCGCCGAAGCAGACATAGTTGAAACTTTCATAGCAAAACTGCCCGTCTGAAGCCCATTGGCGCTCCCCATAGAACTGAACGTCGCGCTGACGCTGACGCCGGACGCGAAACACGGCTCCGAGGGGGTGATGCTCAAGTTCGAAACATTGACATTGTTTCCATTGCCCTGAGCTAGGTTGGCATTAAAGGTGAACGCCAGCGAATTGTCAGAGCTCCTTACATCGGCAATCCAAAAACCGTCGAGATTTTGCGGTGAGTTTCCACATGAGGCTAGCGCCAACGACGCGCATGCCACAGCGATAGCTTTGATTTTGTTCATGTGCGGGCCTCCATCTTGCCTCGCATCTGGAAGAGAGAATATGTCCTTGCATCCTCGGATGCCGCGCATTGTAAGTTGGTTAGCCGGGAGAGCGCAAGCGGGTTGTGGAGCAGCAACAAACACGCGAATTGACCATTGCCGCATAGATCTTCGACACGATCCGAAATGAATTCCCCCTGGCGGCTAGTTCCTGGCCTTTTGCCTCGCGGTGATTT
>DAIPJJ010000216.1:0-6955 GCA_036770325.1 Terriglobales bacterium | reverse complement strand
CGTTGAACAGCTTTTCAGCGCCCACGGAATCTGAGGACGCGGCGGCGATTTGACCTTGGGCGAGCAGAGCCGAGAGCTCGTCCAGCCGATCTTTGATCCGGTGTGCAAGATCGAGTGATTGCTGGCTGTATTGCTGCGCCTCCTCCACACGCCCATTCTTGACAGATAAAAACGCCAGAGCATTCAACGATGCCAAAGTAAGATCAGCATTTTGAATTCGTTTCGCAAGCTGGAGTGATTTGATGTATTGCCCTTCTGCAGCGTTCGCCTGATCTGTCTGGTTGTAGACGTGCCCGAGGTTATTCAGCCAGATGGTTTCATCTTTGAATGCTTGACGTTCGTGCGCCTTCCGGCTGGCCGCTTCGAAAAAAGCCAACGATCTCTGAAAGTCGCCCAGTTTGTAGTAGTCCCAGCCGATATTGCCTAGCGCTTTCTCTTCGTCCAGTCCTGAGTCGATTTCGCGTGCGATCTTTTGTGATTGCTCCGACCAGTCGATCGATTCATCGAAGTGCTCTTTACCCATGGCCACAACGCCAAGGTTGAGGAGCGCCGACGCTTCCAGAAACCGATCAGACCGCTGCCGCGAGATCCTGAGGCTGGTAAGGAAAAATTCCTGTGCATCATTGGTACGGTTTTCATCAACCCGCACCGCTCCAGCAACTCCGGCAAGTTTGCCGGCACTTTCGCAGCGGAACGAGTCACAATCCCGCAATGCCTGGCTCAAGTTTGCGTCGGCTTCTTGAAATGTTCCGAGATGCGAATATGCGAGTGCGCGTAACATGTGAACTCTTACGGTCAAATCTCCGTCAGATGACGCTTGAGGTATCTCTGAACTGAGCAAGGATAGGACTTCGCGACTAAGCCCCTGGTCTGTCATTATCTCGCCTTCTAAAAGACGAAACTTCCATGCCCATTCGCTGTTAGCAGGAAATTCGAGTGAGGCTTGTTGTGCTTTACTGCGCGCGCTGGCCAGTTGTCCGCGAAGGAATTCGAGTTGAATTTGACGGTATTGCGTTGAAGGATCTGCTCGTCTTCGCGAGCACGCCGAGCTAAGAGCTATGACGGCAATCAGAACGACTGTTACGGATGCGTGCTGCCTTCGATAGAAACCACGCATCCCGCCATAGCGCCGCTGGTCACGCAGCCCAACTCCAGGCGCATCATGATGAGGCGGAATGTGTTGTGATCCACCAGAAGCTCGCCAAGAAATACCTTGCCGATCTCGGGAACTTCCAATACGTGGCCATATGGTGTTCCTGGAAATTTTCCCGATACCTGGGTCACAAGCGAGCATGAAATGACGGCTCTCTTTTCGAGTTGCCCATTATCCCATGCGCATCTTTCGCCAACCCACGCGGATGCATTGCCGCCGCCGGTCATTGCGCGAGCTTGCTTCTCCGCAGCCGACCGGAAATTTTTATCATCGAAAAGCGAAGTCTGAGGATACCCATCGGGGCCAGAAGCCTGCTGGCAAAGGTTCAAATTGACCGCGGCTTCGATTGGACTTCCGGCGACCCGCAGGTTCTCAAACCGAGTGCCCAAAAAACTTACTTTCGGGTTGTAGCCGGCACGCGGATGTTCGGTCGCGATTTGTGCCACCATGCGGTCGGCGGTAACCACGTCGAGTACGTTCAGGCCTTCGACAACGGAGGTCGCAAGTGTCGTCCAGCCGCCCGTCTTGTGGCTGATGCTCCCTGCCACTTGGGTGTAAGCGCTGTCAATTGAAATGAATCCTTGAAACTGAACGCTCTCGCTACGGCTTGATGCGTAACCACCAACCGGCGATAACGACAAAGGCGCGACCACTGGTAACTGTTCATCTATCGGAGTTTCAATGTAACCGCTGATCGCGCTCGCATCTGCGTGGTAGTAGTGGAAACGCTTAATGTCTGATGCCATGTGAATTCCTTAATGTACTCGCTCGTACGGCGTAGCGAAAATCGTAAGTGCATTATTTCGCAATTTGCAGCTCAAAGGGAAATCTGCCGAGTTCGGATTTCTGGCCATCATTCTGATTGCCGAAAACTACCAAACTGTATGTCCCAGACTGTTGCTGCCCCGGAACTCGAATCTGCACCGTGTCCTTGGCGGTCGCTGCGCTCACGGGCAAAGACCACACCTCGCGGCCAGCAGGGTCGTGCATTTCAGCAGTATAAGAATCGAAGCGGCTTTGAGCTGGAATATCAACGAAGACCATGAACGGCTGGTCCTGGCCAACCACCGCGGCCGCTTTTTCACCCCCACGGGTTGCGGCATTGATCAAAGAAATCGCTGGAAGGATCTGCGGTGTTGCAGCCTGAGCCGCGACGTGCCTGAACTTTGGGAGTTCAACCAGACTTTCATAGGCGGCTAAGCCGGCCAAAATCGCAATCACCGGCAATACAAGTGCAGGCTTGAACCAGGTTTGCCACGCAGTGCGGCGCTGTTCAGCTTTCGCTATGTGTGATTCTTGAACTGGAGCAGTAAGCACAACCTTGCTGTGGTCGAGAAATGCGGCTTCCAATCGCAGGTCGAGAGCACATTGTTCACAATCAAAAAAGTGGGCCTCGAAAACTTCCTGTGCGTCCGCCGACAGTTCACCCAGCAGGTACCGCTCTACCATCATCTGGCGTGTGGCTTCTTCGTGGTCCATTTCTATTTGGCTAACCTCTGTTTAATAGTGACCTAACTCCCAAAAACGTTTCGGCGTCATGCTCCTGTCGGTATCTTCTTTAGATACTCGGACTTAAACGCCTGCTTGGCACGATGGAGCAGCACCCTCAGATAGTCGCGAGTCACCCCGTAATCGCGGCAAACGTCATCCTTGCTGCGCTCTTCAATGAAAATTTCCTTGATGATCCGGCGGTCGCGTTCCGGCAATTCCTGCAGGATCTCACGCACCTTTTCCTGGGTTTGTTTGTAGGCGATAACGTCGAGCACGTTTGCCCCCTTATCTGGAATGTCGGCAGCAGTGTCTTCAAGTGGATCAGCCGCAGGGGCGCGGTATCGCTCACGCAGAACGTTGGCACAAACCGCGTTCACGAATGCACCTATGCGCTCCGGTTCACGGATACCTTGATCTTTGCGTAGCGCCGCAAACACACGGGCGAACGTCTCCTGCCGGGCGTCTTCAACGTCGGCCGAGGAACGCAGGCGTGAACGCAATTTCAGTTGCAACAGCTCGCTGAAATACGCGACGAAGTGTTCCTGCGTGCGAAAGTCACCAGCACGCAGCCGTTCCACATATGCGGCATCGAATGCCTGAAATTGCACGTGCGAATACCCTCGTCCCAATGCGGTGGCAGCATTCTACAACGTACGATGTTGCGAAGTTGGTCTCGGGTACGTCGAAAGAAAAAATTATGCACCGGGTGTAACGCTTCTATTCTGGCCTGCACTATTGGGACATGGGAGCCCACTGAGGAACCTGCCAACTTGGGGGAGGGGGCAGGAGATCTCAGCGCCGGGGTCAGGGGAAGATGGCCCCGGCGTTCAGGGTCCCGAGAAATTCTCTGCCGCAGCGCCAATCCACCATGGATCAGTTCCAGCCCTGATTGACCGCCAACGAGCGATTTGAGTCAGCTATCATTGAGAGCACGATGGCTGGCTCTTCGCTCGATTTTTCGCGTTTTCAGATCATCACCTTCGATTGCTACGGCACGCTCATTGATTGGGAGACCGGCATCCTGGGCGCACTTCGTCCTGTGCTTCGCGCACACGAAGTGCAGTTGGGTGATGCGGAGGCTCTCTCCTTATACGGCGAACTCGAAGTGGAAGAAGAAGCGGGGAAGTACCGGCCTTATCGAGAGATTCTCGCTTCGGTAGTTCGGCGATTGGGCCAACGCCTGGGATTCGGGCCCTCAGCGCAGGAGGCGGAGGCGTTGGCCAACTCTCTTCCTGATTGGGAGCCATTCCCCGACACTGTCGCGGCGTTACAGCGCCTTAAGAAAAAATTCAAGCTCGGGATCATCTCGAATATCGATGACGACCTATTCGCCAGGACGGCTCCCAAGCTCGAAGTTCAATTCGATCAGGTGATCACTGCTGGCCAGGCTCGTGCGTACAAGCCCTCACTGGAAGTTTTCCGGCTGGCGCAACAACGAATCCAAACACCGGCGCAGAATTGGCTTCATGCCGCCCAAAGCGTTTATCACGACGTTGTTCCTGCGCGGGCGCTTGGCATCTCTAACGTTTGGGTTAACCGCCAGTCGCGATCCGGCGGTTCTGGCGCGACCAAACCGGCTTCGGCCGAACCGGACGTGACGGTCACGAGTTTGCGAGAACTAGCCGATCTCGCCTGCTAGTTCTTACCGTCCAGCAGAAAATCCAACGCACAGTGCGGGATGATGACTCGGGACAACGGCCGACGTGACAATGAAACAGAACTGCATTTATCTTGAGCTAGTCGCACTCCTGAAAGAATGGAATTGAATGGCAAACGCGTGCTGGTTCTCGGCCTGGGACGCTCCGGTCTGGCTTCTGCTCTCTTCCTGAAAGCTCAGAGCGCGCGGGTTACGGTGTCGGATTCGAAATCCGAGGACCAACTGCGCGACCAAATTCCCACGTTGCTCGATGAAGGAATTGCGGTCGAGACAGGTGGTCACAGCGCACGCACCCCGCAGAACCAAGACCTGATTGTCGTCAGCCCTGGTATTCCGGTCGATGCGCCTCCACTGGTGCAGGCGCGAAGCCTGGGACAGCAGGTGATTGGCGAGATCGAACTCGCGGCGCAATTCCTGAAGGGGCAGATTGTCGCGATCACCGGTTCGAACGGTAAGACGACAACTACAACACTCGTCGGAGAAATTCTTGCGAGCGGTGGTTTAAAGACCCTGGTTGGCGGAAATATTGGAACTCCGGCTATTTCGCTGGTTCCGAAAGCGGGTGCGGAGACTGTGATTGTGCTCGAAGTTTCCAGCTTTCAGTTGGAAACGATCTGCACGTTTCATCCGAAAGTTGCTGTTGTACTGAACATTACCCCCGACCACCTCGATCGTCATCGTACGTTTGACGCCTATGTGGATGCGAAGGCGCGAATTTTTGAGAACCAGGGGCCGGAAGATTTCGTGGTCCTGAACGCTGATGACCCCACTTGCGTCGACCTGGCCGGGCGCACTCGTGCGACAGTCTTCTGGTTCAGCCGCAAGCATGAAGTGCAGAATGGCGCATTTGCACGCGGCGGCAAGGTCGTTTTTCGTCGAGACGGATCAGAGCACGAGGTGATGCCGATCGCGAAAATTCCGCTGAAAGGCGCGCACAACCTGGAGAATGTACTCGCGGCAGTCTCGGCCGGTGCGCTTATGGGATGTTCCGGCGAGCATATTCGCACCGCAGTCGAAAAATTTAAGGCGGTAGAGCATCGCCTGGAGTACGTCGCCACGGTACGCGGAGTGGAGTACTACAACGACTCCAAGGCCACGAACGTTGATGCCACAATCAAGGCTCTCGAGTCGTTTCCAGCGAATATCCATTTGATTCTTGGCGGCAAAGACAAAGGCAGCGACTATACCGTCCTGAACGAGCTTCTGCGAGAGCGGGTGAAGGCGGTTTACACGATCGGTGCAGCGGCCGAAAAGATCCGATCCCAGATCAAAGCAGCGACTGTAGCTTCATCCGGAACCATCGAAGCTGCAGTGAAAGAAGCTTCAGCGGCCGCCCTGCCCGGCGATGTGGTTCTGCTCGCTCCCGCCTGTGCCAGCTTCGACCAGTTCCAGAACTACGAGCATCGCGGTCGGGTGTTCAAGGAGTTGGTCCATGATCTTGCGGCTCATCCATGAGGTCTGAACCAGAAGAGTAACTCGCCCGCTCAGTTTTCCAATCAAGAAATCTCCGTGCCTCTGCGTCTCCGTGGTGAAATGAATTTTCATGGCCAAGCGCATCAGTGTCGATCGGCTTCTATTTATCGTCACGCTTTTGTTGGTATTTATCGGCCTGGTCATGGTGTTCAGCGCTTCGGCGGTGATTGCGAAAGAGCGGTATCACTCCGGCTATTTCTTCCTTCTGCGGCAATTGGGCTGGGCAGTTGGCGGTTTCATCGTGATGCTCGCCGGCATGAGAATCGACTACAAGCGGCTGAAACATCCGGCGGTAGTTTTTTCTTTGCTTGGCGTGACCACGCTGATGCTGATTTCGGTCTTCTTCCTCGACCGCGCGCATCACACGCATCGCTGGATACATTTCAGCGGTTTCTCATTTCAACCCTCCGAACTCGCCAAACCGGTATTGATTCTCTTTCTCGCCTTCTTCCTGGAGAACCGCATCAAATCAATGGATGACTGGCGAAACACGCTGATCCCGGCCGTACTGCCGACCCTGGTTTTCATCGGGTTGATCGTTTTTCAGCCCGATCTCGGCACCGCGATCGCCTGTGCTGCGATCACTATCTGTATTCTTTTCGTTGCCGGACTGGAAGTCAGATATCTCGCTTACGGTTTCCTCGCGTCGCTATTGCCGCTCTATTTCCTCATTTTTCACGTGGCCTACCGTCGTGCCCGAATTCTTGCGTTTCTCGACCCTTACTCCGATCCGCAAGGGCGCGGCTTCCACATCATTCAGTCTTTGATCGCAGTTTCAACCGGAGGCCTGACCGGTGTCGGCCTGATGGAAGGTAAAGAGAAGCTGTTTTATCTTCCCGAACCGCACACCGACTTCATCTTTTCTGTGCTGGGAGAAGAACTGGGGCTTCTTGGCTGCCTTGTTGTTGTGCTTCTGTTCGCGACCTTCCTGTGGCGGGGTGTACGTACTGCTTTGCGAACCGAAGACTTGTTCGGACGTTTTCTTGCCGTGGGAATTACGAGCATGGTGGTCGTGCAGGCATTCATCAACATCAGCGTGGTCCTTGGACTGATGCCGACCAAAGGCATTCCGCTGCCGCTGATTTCCTATGGCGGCTCTTCTCTATTCATTACGCTGGGCTGCATTGGTGTGCTGCTGAATATCAAGAAGCAAGCCGAGTGAACTCTCATCCGTGTCATCC
>DAIPJJ010000021.1:0-31833 GCA_036770325.1 Terriglobales bacterium | reverse complement strand
GATCCGCGGCTCGAATATGGAAACTGCAACTTTGATATCCGTCACATCTTCAATGTTTCGATGGTGGCCAGCAGTCCGTTCCACGGAACTGGGGCAATGAAGTGGCTGCTCGGTGGATGGCAATTGGCACCTTCGATTCGCTTGTTGAGCGGATATCCCATCAATGTTGTGTTGGGCAAAGATTCCTTACTGGATGGCAATGAAAGTTCAGGATCAGGCGTCGGCGCCAGACCCGAGTTGGTGCCCGGTCAGAAAGTTTATGTGAATAAGTGGGTCCGTTGCGGCACCGGCGGCGCCAATATGTGTTACCAGGTGCTCAATCCTGCGGCATTTATTGATCCTACGAATGCTGCAGCGCCTACGGTAATCACGCCCAAAACGGGCAATGTTTACGCTTATACACCGGTGCGTCGCAACGGGTTCTACGGGCCCTCACTATTTCGCTTTGACGCAGCTCTCAGCCGTTTGTTCCCCATCAAGGAAAGAATGCAGCTTGAGTTGCGGTTCGAAGCCTTTAACGCGATCAATAAGTTCAATGTTCGACCGACAGGCGGAATCGGCTCGGCCGCAGCGATCAACAGTTCGACATTCGGTCAGGTTACGTCAGCGCCCGCTGCTGGATTCTTTCCCAGTGACTACGATCCGCGAATCCTGCAGTTCGCAGCAAAGATTCACTGGTAGGTTGATCAGGGGCGGGCGCCAGCCCGCCCTATTCCAAAGCAATGCAGTCTATGGGCGAGCGATGCGGCCGCGCCGTTCACTTGTTCTGTTTTTCGAACCACGACTTCACGCCCGCGTCCAGCGTCTTCAAGTCGGGCTTATTGTGTGCGGCTTCAACCGAGTCACGCCATTCCTGGTTCAAATCTCCTAACTCAAGGTTTGAGCCGACTCGAACATACAGGGGAATCTGGTGCGGTTCAGCACTAGCGATGATGGTTTGGCCGCCGTCATACACTTTCTCGGGAGCCCAGGCGTCCCGCCACTTTGAACCGGAGGGGAGATAGACTTGCACGCTACGATCGCCATCTTTCCAGATGTGCGACACGACGAGATCCGGGCCATACATGTATGTCCACCAATTGATCCATGAATCCTTTGCTGTTGGTTCAACGAGAAAAAGCGGACGCACGATGGGCGTTCCGGTCTCATGTGCCTCTTGAGCGCATTTGTAACTGTAATCCGCGAGCCGCTGATGAAGACGCGCATACAAACGCCAGGTTGCGATCAATATCTCGTCGTAACTCGGCGGACGCGGCAAGTCCCAGAAGCCGACATTCTTGGTTGGACCAACTTCCATGATGGGAGTAAACGCACTGAATGCCAGCCATCGGCTGCACATCTCTTGATCGAGAGTTTGATGGTTGTAGCCGCAAGTATCCGAGCCCCAGTTGGGATATCCCATGATCGCTGCCCTTTGCACCGCAATGATTTCGGCGCGAAGGCCCTCTTGGGTCCCAGCGATGTCACCGCCCCAGAACACACCGTACCGCGAACTGCCGGTGTATGCGGCGCGAGGCATTAAGGCGAAGTCGCCATCCGGATGGACTTTCTTTGCAGCTTCATAGGCGGTCTGGACATATTCCACGGGATAAGCATTTCGATTTTCGCGAAGCGAGCGCCCGTCGAAAAGCTTTTCGGGACCATCGTCGGGAATGTCTTCTTCGCTGCGGTCCATCTTGAAGGCAACGACTCCCAGCTTCAGCACTTTCGTGAGTCCGTCTTCCCAGAATTCTTTTGCAGATGGATTCGTGAAGTCGGCAAGAGGGTAGTTGTTATGCGTAACTACCTGCGCGGGCATGTTGTAATGCCTGGCTAACGCTTCCTGGGCCATCTTTCCCTGGAAGAAAGGGCCGATCCACAACGCCATGTGAGAGCCCTGTTGGTCGAGCCATTTGACTGACTCGGAAAAATTAGGCAAACGATGCGGATCGATTTCGAAATCGTCATCGCCTAGCGGCCCGGGCCCCCACGGCCGATCGATCCAATAGACGCCGTTCGGGATTCCATAGGCCTTCATCATCAACATGTCTTCCATGAATTCCGAGTTAAAGGGGCCAGTAACTGGAGTGCCGTCGTAATAAGTGGCGCGCTGAGTGTGCTCGTCCCGCCAGCGCCAGGGAGAGTAAATCCACTTTGGCGGCAGTATTGGCGGCCCGGCATCGAGCGCGTGCGCGCGAGCGAGCGATGCGGGATCGCTTGCCGTGTAGATCTTCATTTCGAATGAAGGGCCTTCGAAGGCGACCTGCACCTGGTCTGTTTTGCCGGCACAAAAATCGAACTGCCCCGGCCATGTGCCTTTCACAAAAAGACCGTAGCCGCGCGACGAAATGTAGAAGGGTGCGTACAGGGAAAGCGTGGGCTTCACCAGCATGTCGATCTTCTGGCCACGAAGATTCAGTGCTTCTGTTCTGCCCGGCGCCCAGGTTTCCTGCTGAGGGCCATCGACAAGGCGTTCCATGATTCCGGTGAAATATTCATCGGGTGCACAGTCTGCCGCGAATCCCCAACGAACGATTCCACTGTCTGGGTGCGCACTCAGCCGCAATACGTAGTTACTTCCTTCTTGTGTCAACAACAACTGAACTATGCGGCCATCCGGCATTTTAGCTTCTGCTGCAAATCCGCCGTTTGGCCGCCATTTCCGCGTAAGAGATGAAGGCAGCTCAACCCGTCCTGATGAAGTCTCGTAAAAAAGGCCTGAAACAGTCAGTGCACCCTGCGTATTTCGAACGGCACGGCTACTTTGCGGCAGCGGAATCGAGAGTTGGAGGAACTCCCCAGCGGCAAAGGCCGGGAAGAGCATTGTTACGAAGATCACCGCGATTGAACTTCTCCTCATTGCGCTTTCTCCGTGGTTGATTCAGACTGTCCGCGCCAAACGATTAGTTGCGAGAGGTTATGCAAACCACGTTACTGTCCCGAAATCTCGACCTCGAGAGGCGATTTCAGCCGCTCAGCACATTCAGCGACATAACGGTCCCAATCTTCGGCCTTCGGGAAGCCATTGTTACTCCAACCAAAACCTGCGTAGTAAGAAACGACACTATTGGCCGGCATTTTCACAGTAACTAGAAAATTCTTTTGATCGTCAGTGAACGCCGTGATGCTCGACGGTTCTACAATCACTGCGCAGCCGAGTTGCCCGTGATCGCCGAGCTTTTCCCATGTGCGCAGCGTTCCGTTCTCGCGCGAATTGGAACTCTGCGCATCTGTGCCCTTGCGGATTCCGATCGCGTCGTCGAATGAAGAGGCGGTTGACGAAGGCGCATTGCCTTCGATCGTGTAGCGGCTTTCGAAATAATCAAAGTTCTGTCCGGCATCGAGTGTGATGCGCTTGACTTCAGTGACGCGAAAGCCAGCCACATTCCACGCCGGATAGGTAAGTTCGAAAATTACCCGGATTGGCCCATTGGCCAGCACCCGCGAATCCACAAAATTGGCAGAAGGATACAGGCGATTGTTCGCCCAAAGACCATTCCCGCCGCAGCCTCGTGAATCTCCCGCCGAATAAAAATCACCACCCTCGCCGTGTTCGCGATGGTAATCGTCGACCATATACCAATCGTTGACCACAAGCCGGGGCACACGCTTCGCCCAAACATCGATGGCGCTGCTGGTGAGTGGTTCCTGAGGCCAGGTCTCAAGCGCTTTGCCGTAAGTGCGGTGGGCAATGCGGTCGTTTTCCCATGCGAAATCGTCTTCGCGTTCACGGACGAAGCGGCCGTACGCCTTGAAATCCTGAACTGCCGGCGTTCGGCGTTCGCCTACGCTCAGTTCGAAATTCCGCGTTTCGTTTGCCGCGAGGTCAGTCTGGAAGATCAGTTCGTCATATTTTCCGTCGCCGTCGTTATCGACTGCTTGTGTCAGCAGGTCCGCACCGGAATGCGGATCACGAATGTGTACTGTGCGGATGTCACTTGCTCGAAGCAATCGCACCAGGTCGGGAGCGTGCAGAGAAATCGTCTCCGCCGATCGCGCGAAATTTGCGGGATTGTGGACGGTAACCGTAATTGTGGAAGCGGCATTGGCCTGAGCAATCACCAGCAAGAATGCCGCAACGAAAAGATAGTGGATGCGTCTGATCAAAGAAGCTGTGTGTGATGAAGGCATATTGGAGTTGAATAGCGAGGTTACACTTTCGGCAGAGTTGAGCAACGATTTTTTCTAAAAAAGTCGTTCAACATTTTTTTGGGTCCGCGAAGTTCTAAGTCGTTATCATCGAAGTCCATTCGAACTTGTGCAACCATGGCAGTGCACCGCCGCCAATTTGTGAAGTCGTCCATTGCTATGGGCTGTGCCACGTTCGCGATAGCGATCACAAAGAACTTCCCCAACAGCGTATTTGCGATTGATAAGCAATTGAAGGATCCGTGGGCGCGTTTGCCGCGGATTCTTGATCGCATCCAGCCGCCGAAATTCCCAAGCCGCGACTTCGACATAGTGAAATTTGGAGCTGTTGGCGACAGTCGTTTCGATTGCACCGCAGCTTTTGAAAAGGCAATCTCGGCTTGCAATACTGCCGGCGGAGGAACTGTTCTGGTTCCACGCGGCGAGTTTCTGACCGGTGCCATTCATCTGAAGAGCAACGTGAATCTGCATATTGCAGAGGGCGCGACGGTCCGGTTCACGCGCGATCTCGACAAGTATCCAGTCGTTTTAACGCGATGGGAGGGCGTCGAGTTGATGAACTTTTCACCTTTCATATACGCGCTGGAGCAAGAAAATATTGCGATCACCGGTAAGGGCACGATTGACGGTAACGCCGACTGCGAACATTGGTGGCCGTGGAAGGGCGGCCGTACGGACCCCACGGGTACGATTCCGTGCCAATGGAAGGGAAACGGGCCCACGCAGCAAAGCGATCGCAATCACTTGTTCGAAATGGCCGAGAAAGGCGTGCCGGTCGCTGAACGCATGTTTGGGCCTGGACACTATCTGCGCCCGAATCTTATCCAAGCCTATCGTTGCAAGAATGTGCTGGTTGAGGGAGTAACTCTTATCAACTCGCCCATGTGGCAAGTGCATCCGGTGCTCTGCAAGAACGTGACGGTACGAGGGCTGACGATCAACAGCTCGGGGCCGAACAATGATGGCTGCAATCCTGAGTCGTCCACCGACGTGCTGATCGAGAGTGTTTCTTTCAATACCGGTGATGATTGCATTGCGATTAAGTCTGGACGGAACGCAGATGGGCGGCGCGTGAACGTGCCGTCGGAGAACATCATTGTTCGCAACTGCCACATGAAGAATGGTCATGGTGGTGTAAGCATAGGCAGCGAGATTTCGGGCGGCGTTCACGATGTATTCGTCGAAAAGTGCAAAATGGACAGCCCGCGCCTGGAAAGCGCGCTCAAGATCAAGAACAATGCCGTCCGCGGCGGATTGATCGAACGGATTTATGCGAGGAATATCGACGTAGGGCAGGTGTGGAGCGCGGGACTATCGATCGACTTCAACTACGAGGAAGGCGCAGCCGGCAAATTCACTCCGGTAGTTCGCGATGTAGAAGTTAAACATTTGACGACTCAAAAAGCGAAGTATGCGCTCTACTTACGCGGCTTCAGCAATGCGCCGATCACCGGAGTGCGGCTTTCCGACTGCGATTTTGAAGGTGTTGAGAAGCAGAACGTCGTCGAGAACGTGAAAGATGTTTCCCTCGACGACGTCCGTATCAATGGCACGCGGGTTAATTCGATTTCGTGAATGCAGAGACCGGGGTGCAAGCCCAAGTTGACCTGTGCCCCTTGATATATGAATGCCGCTTCCTCAGTGTTTGCTCACTTGGGTCAAGACCGCTGTAGCTGCCTGCTGCAATAGCGGCGTGAGCACGTCTTCTCCGTCCGATTTTGCTTTGCCTTGCAGACTGTTCTGCAAGACCGCCGAACTCTGACCAGTAGGCACAAGCTGGTATTGGACAGTAACGTCGTCTTTTGACTTAATTTGCCCGTTAAAGCCGGCCAGTTGATTCATCGCCTGCTGTTGGGCCATTTGCGAAGCTGCCATCGCCGCGCCCTGCGCAGCTACAGCGCCACCCATGCCTTTGGCCATTGCGCCCATGGGAGTCATGCTTGCCGCCATGCCACCGAACTTGGCAAACTTTCCGAAGCCTCCGGAGCTGTGCTTCACGGCGACGCCGGAGAACAGAATGTAATCGCATTGCTTCTGCTGAGCCTCAGCTTGAAGTTGCATGGCAATGTGCGCATCGAGCGCTGCAATCTCGACCGCTGGTCCACTCATCAGTGCGACTTCGGCATTGCGAATTGGAGTGCTGTAATCGGCGCCCGCATTGTTGCCCTGACCGACTTGCGCATCCGGGGGCGCGACGCCGATGCGAATTTTTCCCGGAGCTTTCGGGCCGAGCGCCTGCGGAGTTGTCACCTGTGCGCCGGTCGGATGACTACCGCCCATCATCTGAGGCATCCCGCCCATTTGCGGCATGCCACCTAAACCGGCCATCGCCTGTTGCCCCATTGCCATCTGCTGCTGCATTGCAGCCATCGCGTTTGCGTTCGCAGCAGCCCCCGCCATCGGGTTCATCATCCCTTGCATGACCGTGGACTTTAAGGACGCCGCGCTGGCCTGTGTTCCCACTTGAGGCGCGGGTTGTGAAAGCGGTGTGTTCGTTCCGGCGGTTTGCGGAGCAGCAGGTTGCGGTTGGGCGCCGTTCAGTTCTGCCAGAGAATTCACCTGCCGAAAGCCCGCCGGAACATCGAATAGTTCATCTGGCAGCGCTTGCCTCGTCAATTCAGAGGTGATGATGCCAACCGTCATGGTGCCACCGTCAGGAGTCGGCATGGTGATGTTTTCCTGCAGCGGATAACCGGCCTTACCTGTTCCCAGGTGGCGCGAAATCACTTTGTCAGTGCAGCCGTTGCTTTGCTGAACCGGAGGCGCGAGACTTGCGCAGGCCGATTGCTCTTTGCTGATGTCGGCGAACCAGCCATCTATTTCGAAAGATTGACGTACTTGAGTGCACGCGTCGGCCGAAGGCTCTTGCGTGACTTTTGCCTTCAGGTGGCGAGCCTGATAGCCATACATCGTTTTTCGCTCGCCGGTATCGGTGATCGTAGTAGTCACCGTGATCTTGCCGCCCTGAGCTTCGGGTGCAGCGCTTCCCATGACGAGGGCTGCGGCTTTCGCGGCGTTCTCATCTTGTGGATCGTTGTTGACGAGATAGGTTTGTGCCTGTTCGTTCAGAGTAAGTGTGCGCTTGAGATCGCACTGGCGCAGTGTGATCGTGCTGCCGTTTGGACTTTGGGCTACGCTGCGCTCGCGAGCGCCTTTGATGGAAGTCTCGGTGCTGGAAACGAAGTTCCCGCCGACGGTAATGCTTTTCTTGATGTGAAGATCTGCTGCCTTCTGTTGAGCGAAGGCTGCGAGCGAACCGGAGATCAGAATTATCAGGCAGGTGAAGCGACGCGAAATTTTGGCAGGCATTTTCCACTCCTCAGACGAAGCTTTTGGGCACGCACTCGGCAGGCGTCGCGCTGAGCTCTTTGTCTAACCTGATCGCCCCAGCGACCGCCTGCGAAGTGCTCCCCCTACTAGGAGAGGCGGAAATCAGGGAATGAATTGGGTCAAGGAATCTTGCCGCTTGATAGTTCACCAGCGGGCGGCAGCCCTTTACTTTCTTTCGAGTTCAACAGTGCACGTTCCGTGTCCCTCGTCCGCTGCAACAAAGGTTGAGTAGTGGCCGCCGGTGACCATATTTACGCCTTTGAATTCACAGGCGGCGCCTCCATCGGTCTTATATGCATGATGTACATTCGGCATTGCGCCGCAATTGTTGGTGCTGTCGAGTTTTGCGTCCCACTCGCCGTCGGCGTTAAGCCGGAGCAACGCGGACTCAGGCATTCCGCCAACTTCGACATGGATCTTGATCGGCCCCTTCGCGTGATTGTGCGTTTCCCCGTGGCATACAGGGTTTTCGAACCCACCGTCGCTATTGCGATACCCGGACCCGACGTTAGTCGCTTCCTCCGATGCCTCGGTTGCGTTGGGATCTATTGCGAAGGTGCCCGTCGATTCGCGAACTTCGGTCTTGAAATTGCACCCCTGCTCGCTTCCCTGGTGAGTGCAATCCTTTGAGCTTGCGTTGTACTTATATTCGAACTTCCCGGACATGGGCCTGAATCCGAAGGCGGCCATTTCGGATTCCTTGTCGCAGGGAACGATGTACTTACGCGCTTCTTCGATTCGTTCGTTTGCGTACTCGCTGACGGCTTCATCTTGCGTACTGAAGACAAGCGTCGTGACTGCGCCCCCTCCGAACGGCAGAAAATGGCTGAGATAACCTGCCGCGTCGCTGGCCAGTGTTGGAACAATCGTGCTGTTAACGTCTCCATCGGCAGCCTCGAGTTGGTCCATGACGTCGTGCTGATAGTTGGAATCGTGGCTCGCCTTTTGGGTGAGCGGGTTGGTAGGATTTTTGGCGCAGTCCTCAATTTCGCTTAATTCGTGGTTCCAACCCTTCAACTGCCCCATATCTTCGAAAAAATCGAACACTGCCAGGGGCACATCTGCACCCAGACTTTTCAGGTTGTCGACTCCCTCGAGTTCCTCTTGCAGTTGCGTGTAGGAATGAATGTGCGCCAAGTCGATGTCCTTGTAAGCTTCAGCGGTGTAGTTTGCGATCACCGAAATGACGCTCTCTCCAGTTACCTCCTCGCCTTGTGCCCAGGCTCTGGGAACGAGATCAAAAAAATCGCGCGCTCGGGCCTTGTTCATCGTTCCAGGTTGGATTTTTCTTAATAGTTCGGGAGGAAGCGCGCTGTAGGGAACGTGATACTGCAGTTCGTAAGTCCAACTTTTGTCGCCGCGTTTGGTGAGCTTGAGCTTCGGACCGTGTGCTTTGAACCCTCTTTGAGTGGCGCGGGCAATGTCCGCGGCGGTCGGAACATAGCCCGGGTCGGCCGCGACCGTGGCCACTTCATCGATCTTTACTTTGTCGGGAAAGGTGATGGCAACGTGGACGGAAGTGTCGGTCTGGTCCAGAATCTGCATTTTGCCTTGCGAGATATACTTTGCCGCTTTCGGCCCCAGTTGGTGTCGCCCCATTACTTCCATGAGCTTCGGATCGCCTGCCATGGCGCTCATGGCGTAGAGGTTCGCAAGTGTGGAGGGATCGCCGAAGCCGCCGGCTGTGCGGCCGGGACCTGCCTGGGGCATGACCTGCGCTTGTGGCCGGCTTGTAAAGTGAGACTTTACAGTCCAGCCGAGCGCCAGCACCACCAGGAATGCGATCCCGCCGCGAATTAAAAAGGTCTTGCTTATCGGAACCATGTCGAGCCTCCTGTCGGCTTCATCGCAAAGAGACCGGCGTAAATGAGACATAGCAATGCTGGTCTTGGCTCAAGATCACGGTTGCTGTGACCGAGTCGCCGCTGCATGCTCCCGTCCACTTCACGTCGTAGCCTTGTGCTGTGTCCGGAGGGGTCGCGGTCAGGGTTACGCCGCTGCCGTTCGGAAATGCGTGCTGGAAAAAGTTCCGGCTCAGGTCCACCGTGCTGTAATCGATTCCTGACGGCGAGCTCGCAACCGACCCGCCGGTCGAACCGAACAGGACCTGGAGCACGAATGTTGCAGGCGGAGGAGGAGGTGGTGGTGTGCTTCCGCCGCCTCCACCATTACCTGCGCCGGGACCGCTGGACTTCGGCATGGGGCAACCATCAAAGACGAAGACGCCGTCTGCCAGAATCGTGCAGTTGTTCACCCACTCGGGTCTCGTGCCGCTGGCGGCAAACTGGAAAGGATCGCCAACGCCGCCGCTGGCTCCGCCCAGAAATACACCGCTGACTGCCGGACCTGCTGTTAAAGCGCCCGTGCTGCGGTCCACCGCGTAAGGAACGACTACTCCGTTGTCATCCATCGCAAAGACGAACTGCGCCTGTGGATCGGCTGTGACCGCAATCGGACCGCCGGGATTGCTGGTTGTGGCAACACCATTCACCAGTGTCAACGAACCAGCCGTGGGATCGATGCCGTAAACCTCAAGATTCACGTTCCCATTGAATTGCGGAACGAAAGCAATGCCTTGCAATCC
This sequence comes from Terriglobales bacterium, assembly GCA_036770325.1. Lineage (GTDB taxonomy): Bacteria > Acidobacteriota > Terriglobia > Terriglobales > Acidobacteriaceae > Gp1-AA145. Next base: position 21,791 of record DAIPJJ010000021.1, on the reverse strand, counting down.
GACGTAGAGGAATTTTCCTTCCGGATCGATGGCCAGGGCGCCGGGGGGATTGGTCGTCCCGAAACCACTATTGCTTCTTAAAGTCAGCGTTCCAGAGGTCTGATTAATGGAATATACGTTTATCTGGTTCACACTTCCCTGGTTGCTGAGACTGGCAACGTAGGCGAAATTTCCAGCCGGGCTGACTGCCATCGCCCAGGGATTGTCTCCAGTGCTGGCGCTTCCAATCGGCCCGGAGAGTTGGCCGTTAATCGCGTTAACCGTGTATGTCTTAACGGTGTCCCAGAAGTTGTTGCCTACCGGTGTGGAAACGGCATGAAGGTAGGTTACGTATGCGAACTCGCCCGACGAGACAAAAGCAATGGCGGTAGCCGGGGCCCCTAAGGAGTCGGCGGTGGTTGCCGGAGCGGACAAGGCGCCTGTGGTCGAATCAACTTCAAAGACGGAAATGTTGCCGACTGGCGTCCCAAAGCGGACTTCATTGACCACGTACACGAACTTGCCGGTCGGGTGAACGACAACGGACACGGGGTTTCCGTTTACCGGCTGCGTGTTCGTCGGGCCAGAGACGGCGCCGGTCACCGGGTCGAGTTGATAGACAGAAATGCTGTTCGAGGGGACATTCGTTGCCGCCCCAGGCGCGCCACCGTTGCCATTTGTGACATAAAGAAAACGGCGAGAGGGATGGACTGTGACCGAGATCGCGCCCGAACCGACTGGAGCCGAACTGGTTGGCGCCGAGAGTTCAGGAGCGCCCTTGTTGATCTTGAAACTGGAAACGCTGAGGCCGTCGTTTCCGCTGGTCAGCGCATAAACCATGCGAGGCAGCGTCGAAGCAAATCCGGGAATGACCCAGGAAAAATTCGAAACATTTGCCGAGAGCATGCTGCCGTTGACGGTTGTTGGAATCGGAGTGAACGCGCCGCCCGGCTCCCCTTTGTAGAGGACCGGATCAGCGTCGGTCGGAATCCGCGTCGAATCGAACGGAATCTGTACCGTGGCTGGAGTTGAGAACACAGTACCGTGGGGAGTGAGCGCGTACATCGCGCCTGCTGTGTCGATTCCAGTTGAGGGCAACGCTGGGGCGCCGCTGCTGTCACGCGGAATTTCGATATCGACGTTTGTTGAGAGCGCGCCGGCTGGGACGGTGACACTTGCGCCGTAAGACCCGTTGACGGTTCCTCCTGAGGGCCCAATGCCGCCACCGGCGGCATTCACTGTGATTGAAACGCTCGCGGAGGCAGCGTTGTAATTACCAGTGTCGGTCGGGGTGAACGCGACGGAAAGCGTTTGGGTGCCGGCGGCAAGAACGGTTGAAGCCGGAGGGCTGTAGACAAAGCTGCCAGCAACATCGGCCGTCGCATCCAGTTGGGTCGCGCTTAAAGCTGTGCCCTGAATGATCGCCGCTGGTGCGGCCCAGGTGATGGTTGGCGTGGCCTTGTTCACCGTCAGCGAGACGCTTGCCGAAGCAGTGTTGTACGTAGTGGTATCACTCGGCGTGAAGACTACGGAAAGCGTCTGTGCACCCGCATTGAGGACGGTGCCCGCGGTGGGCGTATAAGCGAAGGTGCCGGAGACCGAAGCGGTCGCGTCCAACTGAGCGGACCCCAGCGGCGTGCCATAGGTAATAGAAGCAGGCGCTGCCCAGGAAACGGTGGGAGTGGTTTTTTGGGGCCCTCGAGGACTGCAGCCATTGTTGAAAACTGTCGGGGTCACCAGCAAAAAGAGAACGCAGTACACCCGGCTTGCCATTTGATTCATACCTCCCCCATTTAGACCTTCGGAGAGAAGGTCTCTATTAGGAGAGGCGGAATCCGGGCAGCAGATCAGGTCACAACCGTACGGAATAGATAGAGGGTCTGATCGCGATGCAGTCTGGGGTGTGAATGCGGAATCGCTAATACATGCAAAAGGCAGTTAATGAGCCAATTGCATCGCAATTCTCGCCTAATAGAAGTTAGAGTGTGCAGTGCCACTACTCAGGGGGGTGGCCCGCGATGAGTGCAAATCCGAATTGCGCGGAAGTCCAAGACGTAAACCGTATTGCTTCATTGACTTCCGGGATGGACCAGATTATGCTTCGCGTGCAACGCGCTTCCCCAGCGCGTCATGGGGAGTCACATTGCCAGCACCTTCCTCTGAAGTCACAGAATTGCTGGTTCGATGGCGGAGCGGGGACCGCGAGGCACTCGACGCTCTCCTGCCCCTGGTTTACGACGAACTCCGGCGCATTGCCCGTCATTATCTGCAAGGTGAACGGTCCGGCCACACGCTACAAAGCACGGCACTGGTCAACGAAGCCTACGTGCGCATGGTCGCTCAGGATTTCCCCGAGTGGCAGAATCGCGCTCACTTCTTTGCGGTTGCGGCACAACTCATGAGGCAGATTCTGGTGGACCACGCGCGCAGCCAACGGGCGTCAAAGCGCGGAGGGAATCTCTTCAAGGTTGCGCTCACTGAAGCGGAACAGCAGCCGGTAGCAACGGATGTAGATATCGTCGCACTTGACGATGCATTGAAGAACCTGGCTGAAATGGACCTGCAACAGTGCAGGGTGGTCGAGCTGAAATTTTTCGCTGGACTCTCAATTGAAGACACCGCCGAAGTACTGGGCGTCTCTCCTTCGACTGTAAAGCGCGACTGGGTGACCGCGCGGGCGTGGCTTTACCGAGAACTCGACCGGAGTTCACAGACGTGAAAGCAGAAAAATGGCAGATGGTTCGTGAAGTGCTCGACGGCGCCATCGCATTGGCCCAGCACGAACGGCCTCCATATCTCGATGAAAAATGTGCGGGCAATCCCGAACTCCGCTCTGAGGTGGAATCTCTTCTTCGTTCCCATGAACGTGCTGGAGATGGGTTTCTCAGCAACCCGGCAGTTGATCTAAAAAGCCTTGTAGGCTGCGCAGACGGCAAATCCACGTATGCCGGCCGCAGCATTGGAGCTTACGAAATCGCAGAGGAGATTGGCCGGGGCGGTATGGGCGACGTTTATCGCGCAGCCCGGGTCGATGGCCAATACGAGAAGCAGGTGGCAATCAAACTCGTGCGCATAGGACTGGACTCCCCATTCCTTTTGGAACGTTTCCGGCACGAGCGGCAAATATTGGCATCTCTCGACCATCCCAACATTGCCCGTCTTTATGATGGCGGTACGACTGATGACGGGATTCCATACCTGGTCATGGAATTAATTGAGGGAACGCGCATTGACGAATATTGCGAGCAGCACGAGCTGGACATTGATCAACGGCTCGAACTCTTCATTCAAGTTTGCGCGGCGGTGCAATATGCGCACCAGCGACTGGTGGTTCATCGCGACCTCAAGCCGAGCAACATCCTGGTAACTGCCGAAGGAATCCCCAAGCTGCTCGACTTCGGTATAGCGAAGATCCTCAATCCTTCGGTTGCACCAGAGACTACGTTGCTGCACCCCATGACGCCGGAATATGCCAGCCCGGAGCAGATTCGCGGCGAGCCGATCACCACCGCCACGGATGTCTACTCTTTGGGGTTGGTTCTTTACAAGTTGCTGACCGGGCGCTCGCCTTATCCAGCGAACACGCGCACGGCACACGAGTTCGCCAGGATAGTTTGCGAAGTCGAACCTGCTCGACCAAGCACGGTAGCTTAATCTTATGAGCGTGCTGCAATGGAACGACGCGATGCGAAAGCGGCCACTTGCGTATCCTGGGCGGCGCAAACGCGTTCTCAAAGGCGACCTCGACAACATTGTTCTGAAAGCGCTACGCAAGGAGCCGTCGCGGCGCTATGCATCAGTGGAACAACTCGCAGAGGACATTCGCCGGCACATGCAAGGCCTTCCGGTCTCGGCGACTCCAGATTCTGCCTCGTACCGCATCAGCAAGTTCGTGCGGCGCAACAAAGCTGGAGTTGCTGCTGCTCTGCTGATCGCACTCGCCGTCACCGGCGGCGTGGTGGCGACGTTGTGGGAAGCCCGGATCGCCCTGCAACAGCGCGCGCGGGCGGAGCGCAGATTCAACGATGTCCGCAGGCTGGCAAATTCTTTCTTGTTTGAGTTTGACGAAGCCATCAAGAACCTTCCTGGTTCCACTCCGGCACGTTCGCTCGTAGTTAAGCGCGCTCTCGAATACCTGGATGGCCTTGCTGCCGAGGCGCGAGGCGATCGTTCCCTTCAATTGGAAATCGCGGCAGCTTACCAGAAGGTCGCCGAAGTCCAGGGCGATCCCACGCTCCCGAATTTGGGTGATTCCAAAGGAGCTCTAGAAACCTCCATGAAGTCACTCACGATTTTGGAAACACTGTCTCGCGCGGACCCGCAAAACCGGCAGGTCCGTCTGGCTCTCGCGCGAAATCATCAGCAGATAAGCGATGTGCTCGGCTTTTCGGGAGACGACGCAGGCACAGTTGAGCATTCCAGCGAAGCGCTGAAAATTTACGAAAGTCTCGCCGACAGCCTGGGAAAGGACACGAATTTTCAAACAGCACGGGTGGTCCAAACATATCGATACGCAAATCAATTACAGGACACCGGCCGCCTGGATGAAGCAGTGACCGAATACCGTCAGGCTGTGGAACTCAGCCAGCAATTGGTCGCAGCCAACCCTTCCGATCTGGAAAGTAAGTTTCATCTTGCTACGAGCCTGGATGGCCTGGGAAACGTCCTTCAAGAACAAGGGAATACGGCGAGCGCCCTCGAGAATCGGCGCAAAGGACTGGAGATCCGGGAACAACTGAGCAAGCTCGATCCAAACAACGCGCAGTACCGCCGCCAGCTGGCCTTCTCCCATCACAATGTGGGGCTGTCGCTCGTAATAGCAGGCGACCTTGTATCCGCTCTAGAGAACTTCCGAAAAGAACTCAGGCTGTTTGAATCGCTCAGCGCAGCTGATCCAAGAGACGTTCAAGGCCGACGAAACCGTTCCCTTGCGCATAAACAGATCGGAGATGTTTTGATGCACGATGGTGATATACCTGCCGCGCTCGCGCAATACCGTGCTGCGCTGAATATTGATCGAGACCTCGCCGCGCTGGACCCAGCTAACTCTCAAGCGGTCCTGGATTTGTCGTTCAGCGAAGGAAAAGTCGGCGCGGGATTGGGAAGACTGGGCCAAACCAAGGAAGCCTTGGGTATCCTGCGCAGCGCGGCAGCAAGGCAGGAATCTTTGGTGGTGAAGGACCCGCATGATGTGTATATCTACAATCATTTGGCAAACAGCTACACGCTTCTTGGTAACTGCCTGTTGAATTCGAAAAACACAGAGCAGGCTATTCGCTACTATCGAAAAGCCGTTGCCGCGCGGCTTGCATTTTCAGAAAAGAGCCCAAACAGCAGCACGAATCGTGGTGCTCTCGCGGGATGTTACACAAACCTCGGAAAGGCGCTCTCAGGAAGTAATCGTGAAGATGCGCTCAGGCAATACGACCGAGCGATCGAACTTTTGGAGCCTCTTACTGCAGCCGATCCGAGTAATGCCCAATATCGGATTGCGTTGGCGGACGCTCTCTCGAACAGCGCGCAGCTCTACGCGCTCGTGGCAGCAAAAGACAATGAGCCGGGCGCGGGTTTTCAGCATTGCACAAAAGCCGTGTCGTTTTATCAGCGGAGCCAGGAGCTGTGGTCGGGATTGAATAAAGCCGGCAAACTCCCGCCGGAGCGCCAAGGGATACAGGAAATAAGCAGCGAACTTCATCGATGCAACGATTCGCGGGCGAAATTACAACAAATTCCGTGACTGCTCGCGGTCCTGACCGCCTGCTTGACATTTCTTTCCGAGAAGCGTAACCAAGAGAAGCATCGCTTCTGGTGCTTAAGGAAGCTCAATAGGGAAGCCGGTGAGAATCCGGCGCGGCCCCGCCACTGTGATCGTGGAGGGCTGGCCACAATGCCACTGACCGCGTGGGCGTCGCTCAATGAGCGAAGGCGTAACGGTCGGGAAGGCGGCCAGCCTGATGAGACGAGAGTCAGGAGACCTGCCAGAAGTGGGATGAGTGAGCCTTCTCGGGGAAGGTGAACCACGATAATCCTGCTTCCGGATTTTCGCCGCGCGCGTTTCTCCTGGAACCGGTTCTCGCGTTTCCTCCCCGCAAAAAGTTTCTCCCATCCCGCAAATTCACTCCCCGTCGCGGGACAGGAGGAGCAATGCGCAGGACCCTCGTTTCGGCAGTTACCCTAGCAATTTTTCAAATCGCTTTATATGGAGAGTCAGTTGAGCCCATTGCGGGCACCGTAATCGATCCAGATCGTGCCGCCGTGCCCGACGCGTCGGTGCGATTGATTTCGCCCACCGGATCAGAACTCGCTCACACCCTCACAGATCAGCAAGGTCACTTTTCCTTTCACCAGCAATGCAGTAGTTGCTCAGTCGAAGTCGAACTCACCGGCTTCACGAGCTCCCGCCAGCCAATCTCCAATGCGCCGCTAGAAGTTCAATTGCGAGTCGCGCCAGTTGAGGAACACGTCATCGTGACCGCCAACCGTACTGAGACGCCGGAGGTGCTGGTGGGCAGTTCTACCACGGTGATCTCAAAAAAAGAGATCGAGGCGCGGCAAGCGCTTGTGGTCAGCGACCTTTTGCGATCGACACCCGGAGTCACCGTGATTCGGAGCGGCGGCTACGGCGCGACCACATCGCTCTTTATGCGTGGGGGCGAGAGCAATTACACGAAGGTCTTGTTGGACGGCATTCCGCTCAACGAACCCGGCGGAGCCTTTGACTTCAGCAGTCTTTCTACGACAAACATCGACCATATCGAAATTGTGCGCGGGCCGCAGTCGGCACTCTTCGGATCAGACGCTATGACCGGAGTTGTGCAGCTTTTCAGCAGCCGGGGTAGATCCGAAACAGCTCATCCGCAGGTTTCATTGAATCTTGAAGGCGGCAATCTCGGCACAATCAATGCCGGAGCAGGTTTAACCGGAGAAGCCGGGAACTTTGATTACAACGCCTTCTGGTCACGCTTCAGCACAGACAACCAGGGCGTGTTCGCCGATTTTGTGGATTCGACCGCAGGCGCGAATCTCGGCTGGAGAATTGGCAAGAACACTCAGCTCCGCTGGATTCTTCGTGAAGATCTTTCTCTCGCGCGAACGCCCGGCCAAACTGCGTTCGAGCCGCCAATCACAGACGCCACCTTCCACAAAGGCGACGGTTACACAGCATTCAGCATCGCGAATCAAACATCCGACTTCTGGAACCAGCGCTTCACGTATTCGTTCGAACGCTCGCGGCAGGTTTCCCGCGATTTGGGCCTTGACCGGCCTTATGTGCCCAGCTTTGAGGGCCACACTTCGCCGTTTGAGTTTTTTGACCTCACTTCTGATTTCCTCAACGACACGCGGCGCCATCACTTGGATTACCAGAGCGACTTCACGCTGGGATCGGGTACCGGCCATTACGGGCAACATGCTTTCACGCTGGCGTTTTCGTGGGACCGCGAGGTTGGAACCATCGGCGACAAGCTTTCCGGCGCACCGGCCACGCATGCGCTTCGCGACGATTTCGGCGGAGTTGTGCAGTATCAGATGCTGATTGGCCGTTTGTCGCTGACGAATGGTTTTCGCGTGGAAGACAACAGCAGCTTCGGGCGCACGGTGATTCCGCGAAGTTCAGCGGCATATCTGCTTCGGCAGGGAAGCGGAAGTTGGGGCGCTACAAAATTAAAATTCAACTTCGGACTCGGTATCAAGGAGCCTTCTTTTACGCAGTCCTTCAGCCCTGAACCGTCATTTCTCGGCAATCCGAATTTGCGCCCCGAGCGCACACGCAGTTTCGATTTTGGAGTCGAGCAGCGACTGTGGAACGATCGTGCCAAACTCGAGGTCAATTGGTTCGACAACCGTTTCCGCGACCTGATCGAATTCGAAACCATCAGCTTCAGTCCTTTTCTGGGGACATTCTTCAATCTGAATGCCAGCAAAGCGAACGGCGCTGAAGTCATTCTTGAGACTGTGCCGTATGCTGGCCTGCGGCTCACCGCCGCATACACCTATCTCAATGGTGAGATCACGAAAAGTGCTACTCCTACTGATCCCGTGTTCGGTGTCGGTCAGGGACTTCTCAGGCGTCCGCGTCATTCAGGAAGTTTCGGCGTGAATTGGAGCAAGCGGAAGCTAACCGTAGATTCCAACCTGATTTACGTGGGAAATCGCGTGGACAGTGACTTCGCCGGACTTGTTCCTCCTATTACAAGCGATCCGTGGTACACCCGATGGGACCTCGCCGGGAGCTATCGATTTACGAAGCACTTCGAGTATGTCGGTGCGATCACCAACGTGCTCGACCGCAGCTACATGGAAGCTTTGGGATTTCCCGCATTGCCGGTCGCGTTTCGTACCGGCGGCCGTTTCACATTTTGATCCGACAAGATTCCGAAGGGAGAACAAGATGGCATATCTGGTTTTGGTTTTATCGGTTCTCACGCGCCTGATGCCGCACGCGTGGAATTTTTCTCCTGTTTATGGGGCGCTGCTCTTCAGCGGCGCGCGGATGAACAAACGCGAGTCGATCTGGTTTCCGCTTATGCTGCTTGCTGCGAGCGATTTCGTGCTCACCAATCTGATTTATCGCCTGCACATGGGATGGGAAGAGTTGATCCAGCTCGCAGCGTTTGCGTCCATTTCACTGATCGGCTGGATGCTGCGTACCCGGGTCACAATCCCCCGCTTCACGGCAGCGTGTCTGGCCGCTCCGCTTGCGTTTTATTTGATCAGCGACTTCGGCGTCTGGATTGGTTTCAATACCTACCCTCCCACTTGGAACGGCTTGATCGCGTGCTACGTCGCGGCGATTCCGTATCAGGGACGGATCATGGCGAGCACCATGCTATTCGCGGCCATTTTCTTTGGTCTCGAATACTTCTACGAATCTCGTGCGACGCGAATCCGGAGCGCACAAGCAGGCGGCATGTAAAGGAAGAAACGTCGATGAAACGAATCCTGCTCTCCTGGAGCAGCGGAAAAGACAGCGCGTGGTCGCTCCATATATTGCGTCAGCAGGGCTACGAGGTTGCGGGTCTGCTGACCACATTCAATCAGGCAGCAGATCGTGTGGCTATGCACGCCGTGCGTCGAAGTCTGGTTGAACTGCAGGCCGAAGCTGCTGGACTGCCACTCTGGTCCGTGCCGCTGCCGTGGCCATGTTCCAACGAGCAATATGAATCGCTGATGGCGCAGGCCTGTGCCAAAGCCGTGCACGACGGAATTGTGGGAGTCGCATTCGGCGATTTGTTTCTCGAAGAAATACGCTCGTATCGCTTGAAGCAATTGTCTGGGACCGGCCTCGAACCGCTATTTCCAGTATGGGGAATACCGACGGATTCTTTGGCGCGCGAGATGATTGCGTCGGGAGTTAAAGCCATCCTGACGTGTGTCGATCCGCGAAAACTCGATCCGTCGTTCGCAGGCCGGCATTTCAATTCCAGGCTTCTCGCAGACCTGCCGTCCGGAATCGATCCCTGCGGCGAAAACGGAGAGTTCCATACGTTCGTTTATGCCGGGCCGATGTTTAGCCGTGAGATATTGGTGGCCGTGGGAGAGACGGTCGCCCGCGATCAATTTGTGTTCGCAGATCTGATCTCAGTTGCGGAGAAAGAAGTCGTTGGATGCTGAAAATCAGGAACGCAGCAGAGTAGCCACCGCATCCTGCAACTCAGGCTTCGATCGCGATCGCGGCATTCGCCGTTCGCCTTCGCCGCCGGCAACCGGCATCGATGCGGCGGAGTTCACGCCTCGATATTTGCTTCGCGCGAGCACGAGCTTCTCAATGTCCTCATCTTCAAGTGGCTGCTGGCGGCCCAGAAGATGGGCTACGAGCGCGATCTGCGCGAAATGCTCGACGGTTTCCATCTTCATGTAGGCCGATTGCAAATTGGAACCGTAAGTAACGACACCGTGGTTCGCCATGAGAATCGCATCGTAGTCGTTGACGAGCGGTTCGAGCGTTTTCGCAAGCTCTGGCGTTCCAGGCGTGCCATACGGCGCAAGCGGGATTTGTCCCAGGCCGATAACTACCTCACACACCAGCGGCTGATCGAGAGCAAGCCCGGCGGCAGCAAAACCAGTTGCGGTGCGCGGGTGAGCATGTACGATCGCTGAGACGTCAGGCCTCATGCGATAAATCAGCAGGTGCATCCCGATTTCGCTGGTGACTTCCCGGCGACCTTTAAGTTTCCGGCCTGACATGTCGACAACGACCATGTCAGCCGGCTTCATCATTCCCTTCGACATCGCTGTTGGTGTTACCAGTACGCGATGTTTGTCGAGCCGCACCGAAATGTTGCCGTCGCAGGCAGCAATAAAGCCGCGAGCGTGCAGCATAGCGCCGATTTCGACGATTTCTTTCCGGTATTTGTGTTCGCCTGACACGTTTTAGTAGCAGCCCGCGTATGGTAGCGCAGCTTCCAAGTAGAAACAATCGGAATTTCTGGGTAAAGTGTAAATTACTGTGCAGAGTGGTTTCTAGTGGTGATACCGCCTTCATCGCCGTCCGATCCCTATAATCAAACGTGCTCGTTTCCGAATTCGACTACGTTCTTCCAGAAGAACTGATCGCGCAGAAGCCGCTTGCAGAGCGGGATTCGTCGCGGATGCTGCGGCTGGAGCGCCATTCGGTGCAAGTTCAAGATCTCTGCTTCCGTGAATTTCCCTGTCTGCTCCGGCCTGGTGACCTGGTGGTGTTCAATAACACGCGAGTTTTTCCAGCGCGACTGTACGGCCGAAGGAGCGGAGCTAAATCGCAGCCCGTGAGCCCGCACAATCCGTCTTCGCGGGATTTTCTGCGCGGCCGTATCGAAGTACTTCTCACAAAGCAGATTTCGCAAGATCCGAATGAATGGGAATGCCTGGTGCGGCCGGGGCGAAAGATTGGAATTGGTGAAAAGCTTTTTTTCGGCGAGCACGACGAACTCCTGGCAGAGGTGGTTGCGAGAGGCGCATTTGGTGAGCGCCGGATTCGTTTTCGTCAGGTTGGAAAGTTCTTCGATTTAATTGAGAGATTCGGACACGTGCCGTTGCCTCCCTATATTTCTCGGAGGGATCAACCCGCGGACCGCGAGCGCTATCAAACAGTCTATTCGCGAGCCCGCGGCTCGGTTGCGGCTCCCACCGCCGGTCTTCACTTCACGCCGGAAATTTTGTCGCAGATGCGACAGCGCGGCATAGAAACGGCTGAGGTTACCCTTCACGTTGGGCTGGGAACGTTTCAACCTGTGCGCGTCGAAAAAGTTGAAGATCATAGATTGCACTCCGAAACTTACGAAATCAGTGCCGAAGCGGCCGAGAAAATTACTCGGGCCCTCGATGAACGCAGGCGCGTGATAGCAATTGGAACCACGACCGTCCGGACACTTGAATTCGCGGCAAAGCAAAACGGGCGTGTTGAGCCCGGAAGAGGCGACGCTGACCTGTTCATTTATCCAGGATTTCAGTTTCGGGTGGTCAGCGCCATGCTGACCAATTTCCACTTGCCGCAATCGACTTTGTTGATGCTAGTGTGCGCATTTGGCGGGAAAGAGCAAGTTCTTGCCGCATACATGCATGCGGTTGAACAACGCTACCGGTTCTATTCGTATGGCGATTGCATGTTCGTCGAGTAATGCTTCAATGAGCCAGGGGAGTGACCGGCCTTCCTGTTCATCTCGGAGCTATACTTTTCGAGAGAAGACCTATGACTGCGAGTGTTGTACCCAAACAACTTTCCATCAGCGATTTCGTTTCTGAATTGCGCAAATTTCCCGAGAAAGCTTTCATCCCCACTGCCGAAATCCTCTCGTTCCTTGAACGGACATCTGTTGCGCCCGACACGCTCTCGCCTTATCTCACCTGGAGCCAGCAGCACTATACGCGCAACTTGATCGACAAGACTCCGCTTTACGAGCTGATTGCGATCTGTTGGGAAGTCGGCCAGGTGAGTTCAGTGCACAACCATCGCGACCAGAATTGCTGGATGGCCGCGCCCATCGGCAGGCTTGAAGTCGAGAACTTCCACCTGGTTTCGCAGGATGTGGACCATGGAAAATGTGAGCTCACACCAACCGACACAGTTGAGATGAATCTTGCCCATCCCTGCGCGGTGAACCCAGCAGACCCCGTTCACCGTGTTGTGAATCCGAAAAAGTTCAATCAGCGCGCAGTGAGTCTGCACGTTTATTCCCGTCCGTTTGATACCTGCGTGGTTTATTCGCCGGAGCAGGGAAGCTGCGGCGTGATCAAGCTGCACTACACGACGATGTTTGGAAAGCCAGCATAGTAGCTGCAAGACCTTTTAACCGCAGAGCACGCGGAGCACGCCGAGACCGAATCGGCAGAACACTAAGGGCTCTGCCTTCCTTGCTAAACTTATTTCTTGCCCTCAAAGAGAAAAACTTCGGCCACGGCTGAGGCTGTCGCGCCCGATTCCGCGCCGGCTCCGCAGCCCATCGTTGTCCGTCGCGCAGAGAATGATGCTGATCGCATATTCCTGATTGATGCGATGTCGTTCATCTTCCGCGCCTACCACGCGATGGCGCGGCAGAGAGGCATGTCCACGCGCAAGGGATTGCCAACAGCCGCGATCTACGTCTTCGTGAATATGCTGCGGAAGTTGCGCGACGACTTCTCGCCCCAATATCTCGCGGCCGTTTTCGACGTTGCCGCACCAACGTTTCGCGACCAGCAATACGAACAGTACAAAGCCAATCGAACGGAGATGCCGGGGGATCTGGCCCAGCAGATTCCTTATATCCGGCGAGCTCTCGAGGCGTACCGCATTCCTATTCTTGAAATGCCCGGATACGAAGCCGATGACGTCATCGGAACTCTTGCCACGAAAGCCGCAGCCCAGGGCCGCAGTGTTTACGTGGTCTCAAGCGACAAGGACATGCTGCAGCTCGTGAATGACCGTGTGCAGGTTCTGAATCCACCCAAGGACAATCTGATCTGCGATGCCGCGAAAGTAGAAGAGATCCTGGGCGTTCCGCCGAATCGCGTTATCGACGTAATGGCACTCCGCGGCGATTCCATCGACAACATCCCCGGGGCTCCCGGAATCGGCGACAAAGGATCGGTCGAAATCATTCGCCGCTTCGGAACTCTTGAAGCCGCACTCGACCACGCCAGCGAAGTCGAGCGCAAGACGTATCGCGAATCATTGCAGAACAACCGCGAACAGATCCTGTTAAGTAAGGAACTCGTCACGATCAAGTGTGATGTGGATATCGATCTCGACGTGGAAAAAATGTGTGCCGGCGAACCGGAGATTGAGTCGCTGCGTAGCTTGTTCACAGAGCTTGAATTTACATCGCTGTTGAAGGAACTGCTGCCCGTCGTCGAGGCCAAAGAAGGAAATTATCGCGAGGCCGCGTCGGCGAATGATGTCGAACAGTTGCTGACAGCACGCAGTGAGGGAGTGCCGCTTGCGGTAGCGGTGAATGCGGTCCTTGAAGCCGAGCCATCTGAGGCCGCCGAAGAGCCTGATGGGGAAGAGAACCTGCTGCCTCTCGGCATGAGCGTAGAGCCTCTCGCGGGCGAGGGCACCCGTGCCACACAAGTTGCGGTGTCGATAGAGCCCGGTTCGGCCCTCAGTATTTCCGCAGCATCAGAGGCAAGCAACGCTCTGAATGCGGCCTTAGCCGATGAGAAGCTACCCAAAGCGATCCACGACTGGAAAACCGCTATCCATTCCTTAGGTGAAACGCAGATCGCGGGTGTGCAGCACGACACGCGTTTGTATTCCTATCTTCTCGATCCGACTTATTCCTCGCATAGCCTGCCTGAGGTCGCATTGCGCCGCTTCAACCTGAAACTCGCCGGCTCACTGGCGGAAGCCGCCGACATCACCGGCCGCCTTGCAGACGTTTTCCGGAAAGAAGTCGAGGACGAGAACCTGCTGAAGCTTTACCAGGAAATCGATCTGCCGTTGGTTCCGGTGCTCACGCGCATGGAGCAGGCGGGTGTTGCCATTGACCGCGCCGCACTCGACCGGATGTCGAAGCGACTCGAAGTTGAAATTTATGCAAAGTCGAAAGAAATCTACGACTGCTGCGGTTCGGAGTTCAACATCAACTCGCCCAAGCAGCTTGGCGATGTGCTGTTCAACAAGCTGAATTTGCCCAAGCCGGTGAAGTACGGCAAGGGCAAGACGATTTCGACGGCCGTCGATGTTCTCGAAGAGCTTGCGGCCAATCACGAGGCGCCAAAGCTCGTTCTCGAGTACCGCCAACTGGCGAAATTGAAATCAACTTACGTGGATGCGCTGCCCGTGCTGCTAAGTGCAACAACTGGGCGCCTGCACACCACCTTCGACCAGACAGGTACTGCGACTGGCCGGCTTTCCTCAGCGAACCCGAATCTCCAAAATATTCCGATTCGTACCGAACTTGGACGTGAGATTCGTGCTGCGTTCACAGCCGCGCCCGGATGCGTTCTTCTGGCTGCGGACTATTCACAGATCGAGTTGCGTCTGCTCGCGCACTATTCGAAAGATGCATTGTTGGTCGAAGCATTCCGGCGCGGCGATGACGTACACACGCTCACGGCCTCGCAGGTTTTTGGAGTGCCACCGTTGATGGTGACCGCCGACCATCGGCGGCAAGCCAAAGTTGTGAACTTTGGGATTGTCTACGGCCTGTCTGCGTTCGGCCTGTCGCAGAATCTCGGGATCGAAACATCTGAGGCGAAGAAGTTCATTGACGCTTACTTCGAGAAGTATCGCGGCGTTCGCGCGTTCATCGACCGTACGCTCGATGAAACACGGCGCGATGGCCGTGTGAGGACGCTCTTCGGCCGCGTACGGCCGATACCGGACATCAACAGCAAAAATTTCAACCTGCGCGGATTTGCCGAGCGCACAGCAGTGAACACGCCATTGCAAGGGACAGCCGCGGACCTGATTAAAATCGCAATGATTCGAATCGACGCCGCCATACGCGAGCGCGACCTCAAATCAAGAATGACGTTGCAGGTTCACGACGAACTCGTTTTCGAGGTTCCTGAAAACGAGATCGACGTTATGCGCAGTTTGGTCCGCGAGCACATGGAAAACGTGCATTCGCCGCTTTCAGTGCCGCTGCTGGTGGAAGTTGGCATAGGGAAGAATTGGCGAGATCTCGAGTGATCTTCCCACAAAGCTTGTCCTTCATGTGCTGTCATTCCGAACCACCTTGGCGGTGAGGAATCTGCTTTGGTCATGGAAAGCAGATTCCTCGGCTCGGAGATCATTCGCGTTGCGAATGATCTCACTTCTCCTCGGAATGACAGTAGTAATTTTGAGTGTGAGAGTTAGTCACGCCCCAAGGGCGTTCTTTATGGAACTAGAAATTCCCTCGGTCAATGCATTCATCGTCGCTTCCGATTCCGCCTCCACCATCACACGAGCGAGTGCCTCCGTGCCCGAATAACGCACGACCACGCGGCCCTGTCCATTGAGTTCGCGTTCTGCTGCAGCGATGGCGCGCTTGACTTCCGGCACCTGATCAAAAGGGACCTTCTCGCGCACGCGGATGTTTTGAATGCGCTGCGGAAAAACTTTCAGGTCAGAAATAAGCTCAGCGAGCGATTTGCCGCTCCGAACCATAACTTCCATCACGCGCAGGGCCGTAAGCAGACCGTCTCCCGTGGTCGCATCCCCGTCTCGAAAGATGATGTGTCCGGATTGCTCTCCGCCCAGTACAGCCCCGGTCTTCACCATTTCTTCGAGCACATATTTATCGCCTACATTGGCTCGCAGCATGCGAATCCCGGAGTTTCGGAACGCAATTTCAAGGCCCATATTCGACATAGTGGTCGAAACTACGGTGTCGCCGCGCAGACGGCCTCGCGTCTGCATATCGCGACCGGCTAGCAGGAGAACGCCGTCACCGTTCACCACACGTCCTGCAGCGTCACTGAATAAAGCGCGATCAGCATCCCCGTCGAAGGTGATACCAAGATCGAACTTGCCTGCGGCTCGCGCGATTTGTTCTGCCACATGCTGCGGGTGTAAGGCGCCGCATCCATCATTAATGTTTCGACCGTCGGGAGACACATTCATGAACTCCGCTTGAATTCCGCATGCGCGAAAGAGTTCCGGAGCTTCGGCGGTCGCAGCACCGTTCGCACAATCCACCAGCACCCGTACGGATTTCAGGTCTGTCGAAACGCTCTTCGAGAGCGCCCGGATGTACGCAGCCCTCAATGCATGTTCGCCTGGCAAACTTGTTGCAGGTTTCGATTGCGGCTCAGGATGGGCGTGCGGCGTCTCGAGACATGCAAATATTTCTTGCTCGATCGCCAACTCGCGAGAGTCCGGAAGTTTGAACCCATCCCCGGAAAATACCTTGATGCCGTTGTCAGTCCATGGATTGTGTGACGCAGAAATCACCACACCGGCATCGAATTTCTGCGACCGGGCGAGATAGGCAACTCCGGGCGTCGTAATGACGCCCGCGCTTTGCACCTCGATTTTGCAGGACGCAAGTCCGAGCGTCAGGCGGTCGGCAATCCAACGGCTCGACTCGCGGGTGTCTTGCCCGATCACCACTCGCGGCTTGGGATTCGACTTTAATAAATCATGCCCGAGCGCGCGGCCGATCAGAAAAGTGCTTTCAGTGGTGAGCGGAAACTCGCCCGCAATTCCTCGGATGCCATCGGTTCCGAAAAGCTTTCTTGTCGCTGATGTCATTTCGATTGAGTGTGCGTAGAAGAAGCTGGTGTTCGCTCCATCATAATCGTGATCTTTACCGGGCGAGTGTCGGAGACCTGCACAAGAGGATCGGAAACGTACGCGTGACGGGAGACGGTGGTGCGGTCAATCAGTCCGGTTACGTCTATTGGATCGGTGGTGGCGCTTTCCACTACGTCCACAGATTTTTGCGGCCCCATGACTTCAATGTTGGCGGGAGTGGTTTCGACGGCGGCGATCGAATATCCGGTCGCAAAAGTTCCAGTAACTCGCGGTTTGACAGGCACACTCTTCCGGACGCGTTTATCAAACACAAGGTGAATTTGGCTTGGCACGATCTGCACCGGCTGCAATCCGTGTGGCAAGCTGATTTGATTTGCCGTCAAATCGAAGGTACGCTCTCCCGGTCTGACCGCGCTTAAATCAATCTCGGCGCGGACATCGGAGGTTTGCAGCCGCGCCACCGACCGCTCCGGCCCGCGCACGCGAATCTGCGCAGTTGGAACATCTACCGAGCTGATTTCGAGACCGTCTGGCATATTCCGAAAAATGATCGCGACGTTGACCGCGCTTTCCGATGGTGGCTCAGTCGAAACTGCCAGCCACAGCCCACTCGCGATCAGTAAGGACACGATCTTCAATCCGAGATTGTTGAAGACTCTGCGCCGCAGGAACTCGCCCGTGCTCACCGTTCGCCTCCGGTCTTGTGCAGGTCCCTCACTGGCATTTCAGTGTCAGTCTCGTCGAGAATGCTTGCGTCGCCGGTGATAGGTGTGGGAAGCGGTGTGGGCGCGACGTATCGGCGCAGCAGATTACTCATGCGTTCGCGCAGTTGCTCCACGGTAAGATCGCGTTCAATCGTCCCTGCCACTGCCAGGCTGATGCTGCCCGTTTCCTCAGAGACGATGATCGAGATCGCGTCAGTTTCCTCGGTGATCCCAATCGCTGCGCGATGGCGTGTGCCAAGCTGTGTCGAAAGCACAGGGTTCATCGACAGTGGCAGGAAGCATGCCGCCGCGGCAATCCGGTCTCCGCGAATAATTACGGCGCCATCATGCAGAGGGGCGCTGGGGCGAAATACCGTTGCCAGTAAATCATAGGAGAGCTGGGCATCGAGCGCCACCCCACTCTCGATATATGTTCGCAAACCGATCTCGCGCTCAATGACGATCAGCGCGCCGGTCTGGTTTTGCGAAAACAGATTCGCCGCCAACACAATATCGTCATAAGCGTCTGCATTAGCTGCCGCTGAGCGCGATAAAGTGAGCCGCCGGCCGAGACGGGCCAATGCCTGCCGGATTTCCGGCACGAAAATGACGATGATTGCGAAAACCGCGTAAGGCAGGGCACGCGAAATCAACCAATTGAGGGTAACCAGTTCGCCTACGCCAGATATGTAGAATGCGAGCGCGACAATAGACAGCCCAATCAAGATCAGCGCAGCGCGAGTGCCGCGAATCAGCGCCAGGAATTCATAGATGATCGTGGCCACCAACAGTATGTCGATGACGGCGATGACTGTGATGTGAGGCCAGGCTCCGGCGTGAATCAATGAATGCCCCTTTCAGGCTTTTGCACTCCGGGCAAGCTTGCAGCAGTAATTTTAATGCAGGAACAACAGCGTGTTCAGTCTTTCGCTTCGACCCTGGCTGAGAACGTGCCTTTAGCCAGTCGAGCCGAAATCGCGTCGCCCGTTTGAACGTGAGCGGAGTCTTTCAGAAGCTGACCTTTGCTGTCGAAGACCAGCGCGTAACCACGTTCGAGAATCGCAACCGGAGAAAGCGCCCTTAGCCCGCTTTCTATCTGTTCCAGCCGCCCTCGTTGACGAATCAGAGCTGTTCGCATGGTCGAAGCCAGGGAGGCGGTTTTGGAAGCCAGATCACGCTGCAGTCCGGCGAGTACTCTTCGCGCATCGTAGTGGCGTACCGCAGCCGAAGCGTGCTCCCATCTCCGGCGATTTTGTTCAAGCAGTTTGCGCTGGGCTTTTTCCACTCGAAATCGCAGATCGTCGAGCCGTTGCTGCCGCTGATTGATTCCATCCATCATGCGCGCAAAAGTGCCGTGTTGGGCAACTTCGGTCAGGTTTTGTCTGGCAATCAGCAAGCGGTAACGCATGGCACGCGCGAGTCTCTGCCGGAGCGATTCGGCCTGATCTTCAATTTCTTGCCGCGAGCGAATCACAAGCTCAGCGGCTGCCGATGGGGTCGGCGCCCGCAGGTCAGCAACAAAATCGATGATGGTGAAATCGGTTTCGTGCCCAAGCGCAGAAATGACCGGAATGTTTGAGCTCGCGACCACGCGTGCAAGACCTTCGTGGTTGAAGGCGGCCAGGTCTTCTGCCGAACCCCCGCCCCGAGCGATGACGACCACATCAACATTTTTTACCCGGTTGAAGTAACGGATCCCATTGCTCACTTCACCTGCCGCAGTTTCACCCTGTACCTGCGCCGGATAAATGAGCACGCTTGCCGAGTGGTGCCGGCGCTCGAGAATGTTCAGAATGTCTCGCAATGCCGCTGCCTGGGGCGAAGTCACGATTCCTATACAGCGGGGCAACGCTGGAATCGGCTTCTTGCGTTGCTGATCAAAAAGACCTTCGGCTTCGAGTTTTGCTTTCAGTTGCTCAAAAGCGATTTGCAGCGCGCCCGCGCCCTTGGGTTCCAGGTATTCAGCTGAAAGCTGCAGTTCACCACGGCCTTCGTAGATGGTCACACGGCCACGTAGGATGATTCGCATCCCATCTTCCGGACGAAATCGCAGCAGACGCGCTTGCGAACGGAACATCACTGCGCGAATCTGCGCGTTCTCGTCTTTCAGTGTGAAATAAAGATGGCCGGAGTCATGGGCGCGGAAATTGGAAATTTCGCCCTCCACCCAAATATCGCTGTATTCGCGCTCCACTCGCGTGCGGACGGCTGCGAGGAGATTGCGAACTGCCCAAATTTTTCGCTCGGGCGCGGAGAAGGTAAGGCCGAGTTGGTCGGGAAACGCCACTGAGTGGAGTTTACCGGAAGTTCACTTAGGACTAGGGAACTTCAATCAGCCACGGATTCACGCCGATCAAACGCAAACCAAAAAGCATTGAAAAGGCGCTACGGCACCTCTGCCAGCCTTAATTGATTATTATCCGCGAGAATCCGCGTCGATCCGTGGGGAATTGAAGTTGGTCAAGCCAAGCCGACTTCTGGCATTTGCAGCACTTTGCCGCGGCCGATTTGCTCGCCGCTTTGTTTCTGCTCGTTAAGCAACTTGCCAATCAGACGCAGTGCCTCCACTTCCTCCTGCAGGCGCTGCAATTCGGCTTCTTTGCGGCGGAGCACTTCGAGCGGGTCTTTCATGGGTCTCCTGACCAATCTAAGAGGGAAGGGCTGACGAGGAAACTTTACGTGGCTGCCCGCTGTGCAGAAAACATCACAGAAGTACAGGACGCCATCCCTGAATTTCAGTGACCGAGATGGTACGGATGACCTTTCAAAATAGTGAACGCCCGGTACAGTTGCTCGAGTAACATTACCCGCGCAAGTTCATGGGCGATGGTCATCCTTCCAAGCGACAGGACGAAATCGGCACGATTTCGGGTGTTCCCGGAAAAGCCGTCGGCCGGGCCGATAGCGAACATGAGTGGCTGCGGACTCCGGTCTTGATGCGCGCGAATAAACTGTGCCAGTTCTTCCGATGAAAGCTGCTTGCCACGAGAATCCAAAACCGCGAGATGGTGGCGAGCGGCGCGCGAATCGCGGCCGGCGGACTTCATCAGCGCAGCTTCATCCTTCAGTGCGGTGCCTTCGACATCCGCGAATTGCTTTATGCGCTTGAGATATTCGTCGGTTAAGGATTGGACTGCTGCGTTCTTTGTCTTGCCGATCCATGCGACGGTGAGTTTCACGGAGAAAAGATTTTAACCGCAGAGAACGCAGAGAGTTTGCGAGAACGCAGGAAAAGCAAGAGCTTGTTTGCAATGGCAAACCGAATCCAAACGGCAGTTCTTTCTCGGCGAACTCGTTTGACCTCTGCGTCCTCTGCGGTTAAAAGCTTTTATGCGCGTTTTCTGGCAGCGGTAGTTCGCCTGCGAGGCTTGGCGAGAAATTCCCCAGGCTCGATTTTCTTGGCCGATTTCCAGAGCCGTTCGAGGTCGTAGTATCTGCGGGCCGATTCGGAAAAAATGTGGACCACGAAATCCACGTAATCGATCAACACCCACTCCGCTTGCTTATATCCCTCAATATTGTTGGGATAGGTGCCGGCCCGCTTCAGCCGTAACTCGACTTCATCAGAAATCGCCTGAATCTGCCGCGAGTTCGTGCCACTGCAAATCAGGAAATAGTCGGTGAATGCACCGGATGTCGTATCCATCTCGAGCAAACTGATTTCTTCGGCTTTCTTGTCCTGGCAAGCGGCGAGAGCTTCGGAGAGTTGTTTCTTCGAATCGTTCTTCTTTCGGGCGGCGAATCGCGGCTGGGCTGTCAACGAGAGTATAGGCCCTCCTTCTTTATGTATTCTTCCACACTTTCGGGAACAAATTTCCTGATAGGCTTTTTGGCTGCAACTGCCTGGCGGACCGCAGTGGCGGAGACGTTCTGGTTCACATCGTCGAGCAGATGCAGAGTCACTCCGGGAAGAACGAGATCGCCTTTGGCCGGCTGCTTCGCAAATGGCTTGGTGACTTCTGCGCGCGGGCGGAACTTCTCGGGAAGGGACGCGGCGACATCGGCCAGCGAAAATCCAGGTCGGCTGGCAACGATGAATTCACATTCGGCGAACAGCGCTTCCGCTTCGCGCCATTTAGAAATGTCTTTGAAGGCATCAATCCCGATCAGAAAGAAGAGCCGGTCGGCTTTCTTTAGAGTCGCTTTGACCTTTCGGATCGTGTCAATGCTGTAATTCGGCGCACAAGCGACGCTGCCCTTTGCGGCTTTCTTATCTTGCAAGACAGATTCCCCTGGCGCTTCGAGCAGCGACGGCACAAACGTCTTTTCGTCTTGCGTGGCGAGGGCGGTCATGGCGAAGCGGTGAAAGTAGGAAGCCGAGGGCTGAGCAGCCTTATGGGGCGGCACATTGGTGGGCACGAAATAGACTCTCCCGAGGTCGCAGCGTTCGCGCGCCGAGTGGGCAAGCGCAAGATGTCCCTTGTGAATGGGATCGAAAGTTCCGCCGAAAAGGCCGATGTTCATAA
>DAIPJJ010000020.1:0-31856 GCA_036770325.1 Terriglobales bacterium | reverse complement strand
TTTTGTCTCTGGGATAGCAAAAATACTGCTGTATATGGGGTATGTCAACAACAAATCACAATATATTGTATCGCGTTGAATTAAATGGGTAAATCGCCGATTGGTGCCACGTTTTCCACATAAAGCCTGTGGATTGCTGGGGTTACGAGCTGACGCCGCCATTCTTTGATCGAAATCGATGCCTCGTCCTTAGAGACCAACTATTGTGTTGTTGCTGGCTCGACTAACGTCTCGCAGTGAGTGACGACTTACTGCGGGTTCGGCACGGCTGAAGCCCCGTCCTCCCGCGAAACAACCTGCTGCGCTCGTGCTTAATTCTGCCTGCGCAAATTGGCAGGGCTAAAGCCGTCCCCTGAAAAACGAGTGGTACTCGTACTTAACACGCGCGGGCGAGAACGCCCGTGTTCTCGGTCTCAAATTGGAAGTCCTCCATCCGAACGTAAATATCTTCGAAGATTTCGCGCGGAGCGATGCGGAAGAGACCTTCGGCAGATTGGACGAGATAGTCGCCTGGCGAACCGCTGTGCTCGCGACCGAGTGCGTCCTTAAAAGAAAGTGGTTGGGTGAGTTGTTTTGCGCGAACAAGAAAACGGGTGCGATAAACGTGCCAATCGTCGGACATAGATAGAACTCCACGGACAAAAATCAGGTTCGGGTTTCAGATTTCGAAATTGGACGGACCAAATTCAGTTTCAATGTTTCGGAATTTTAAAAATTCAGGCTGTTTGAACGGCGACCTTGAACTTCTTCCGCACTGCAAGTTTTCGCGATGCGCAACGCAGAAAAGCGATTTGGAATTTTGTTCAAGGCGAATGTGAATTTACGCGTTGAGGGATGGATGGTCAATTCTCAATTTATGGTGCAGTGTGAAGTCTCTTATCGCGAAGCCAGCGACAATTCAGGGCAATGACTGATGCGTTGAATGCGGTAATGGGAGCGGGTTTTGGAATATCTGCTCCAGCGCGAGTGCATCTGAAAATTGACGCTTCCAAGTTTCACCTGGCGCGATTATCCACATGTCAAGCACAGGAAATGCAGAGAAACTGCAAAACCTTCAATCGGAGAAATGGCCGAGATGTTGTGAGCTGAGTCTCCCAGGGATGTTCAAGCTCGTCCAACGTCTCGGCCCGTCGGTTACGCCGCCAGGCGTACCGATTGCGGCCCCAGCCTTCTATCACGCATGCGTTCCAACGCGCGGCCGAACTGCTGACCAAGTTTCCCCGCGGTACGATCTATGACGGCGAGCAGATCGAAATCGTTGTCGCTAGCCATCACCTGCCCATACGGCAGTATTTGTGCGCTCATGTGGCAGTGATGGCCCTCGGGACCATCGGCTTTGAGGCGGACGTTGACTTTGCCCACACGATCGGCAAAGCGGCCCAATGCAAAGCGCAGACGCCTTTCTACGTAAGCGCTGAATGCCTTCGAAATATCAGAATCCGTGACGCGAGTTCGAATACGCATCATCTCCTCCTCTGAATGAACTGTAGCCCGCTTAAATTCTTAAAAAAACTATATAAATACGAATGATCCGGTAAGCATCTATTAACAATGGGCGGGGGATAAATCATGGAATGGCTGAACTACCATCATCTTTTTTATTTTTGGACGGTGGTGAGAGCAGGCAGTATTCACAAAGCGGCCGCGGAGTTACGCATCTCCGCGCCAGCGATCAGCACACAGTTGAAAGTGTTGGAGGACCAGCTCGGCGAGAAATTGCTGACGCGCTCGGGCCGCCGCCTGGTGCTTACGGAAACAGGGCGAACAGTTTACGGCTATGCGGAAGACATTTTCGTTCTCGGGCGCGAGCTCCTCGATGTGGTAAAGAATCGGCCGATTGGCCGTCCCCTGCGGCTGGATGTCGGTGTTGTTGATGTAATGCCGAAGATCGTTGTGCAGACTCTGCTGGCTCCGGCGCTGCGAATCCGTGAACCTGTGCGCCTGGTCTGTCGTGAAGCGAGTTCCGATCAGCTTCTCGCGCGCCTGGCGACGCATGAACTGGATGTTGTGCTCTCCGATTCTCCGATGGATCCGAGCGTGAAAATTCGCGCCTACAGCCATTTGCTGGGGGAATGCGGAGTCGTGTTCGTGGCGGGAGCGAAATCGGCAGCTCACTATAGGCGCAAGTTCCCGCAGTCGCTCGAAAACGCACCGATGTTCCTGCCGACTGAAAATACCGCGTTGAGACGGAATCTGGATTACTGGTTTGAATCGAAGGGAATTCGACCACAGGTGATTGCAGAATTCGAGGACTATGCTTTACTGCGAGCGTTCGGGGAAAGCGGAGCCGGTGTCTTTCCGATGCCGTCGGCTGTACAGAATCAGATACGCAGACAAAAAGGAGTGCGAATGGTGGGCATCACCAATGAGGTCCGCACTCAGTTCTATGCCATCAGCGCCGAGCGAAAACTACAGCATCCCGCAGTAGTTGCTATTCGCGATGCAGCCAAGAGCGAGTTGTTCAAGTGAAAGTGGACGGCAAACCCAGCTCTGTCCACTTAGAGAGCTCGAGCAAAGTCTGCCCTGAGCGTAGTCGAACGGAATGTGGGAGCTGCCGAGCTTGAATCATCCCTTCCGGAGTGCCGTCTTCCCCAGGACCAGCACCAGCAAGCTCACGCCGATCAGAATCAGCATGAGGTGGTGATACAGGTCGTTGCTTGCAGTGCGCGGGCCACGACCAAGAGCAAGCGCAACCATCCCAAGGCAAACGCCGGCGAGTGCGATCAGGTTTGAGATCAGCGGCGCACCCCAGCCGAGAACGCCACGCCCGAGGATAGTTGCAGCTCCCCAGGTGAGAGAAATTCCACAAATTGTCTCAACGATTGCGGCGGGAATAATTCGCGGTTCGTGAAACCTGCCGAGCGTGATTCCCACGTGCTGAATAGCGCCGAAGAAAAACAGCGCTGCGTTGGCGAGCATGACTATTCCGAGAATGGCCTTCATGCTTCAACTCCTCGCGGCCGCTTGAGACTCTGTGGTCTTTAAGTCGCCATCAGAGCCTGCAACTCGCGGCAACCGGCGAGCGAAAAGGATGCCTAGAACAGAGCCAATCGTAAGCGCCAGAACGGAAGGTACAAGCGTAGGCGTGGTCGACATCAGGAAAACAATACCGACGGCAAGGCCTGCGCGAAAACCATAGGAGACACTCAGCGTATTTCCACGCGCGATTCGGGCGAGAGACTCGAACGCGTTGTTTTCTTCTGCGGCTTTTCGCAAACGCGACATTTTCCTGGCAGTCATAATCCCGCCGATGACGGCCATGAGCAATGTTGCTCCGAGAGCCAGTGGAACCCATACCGCGCGAATGTGGAGTTGATCGGCGAGATAAATTCCGCCCAGCAGAATGCCGAGAAATGCAGGTCCATAAATCGCCCCCAATCGGCCTGAGCTGCGAACCGACTGCCTCAATTCCTCGATATTCTGGGCGCTTCGTATGCGGGCGAGAATCGCTCCTTCAAGTGCGACTGCGACGAATAAAGCCATAGCTGAAAGCACGTGGACGAAAAGGACGATTGAGAACGTGTTCACGGCGAACCTCCATTAATAATTTATTTATATATATTGTATGATTAAATACGCAAGTGCAATATGTCTCCTCGATCCTACAACTTAGGGAAGCGCAAGGCGTCGACTGAGGGAACTCGGGCCCGAATCCTGGAAGCTGCGCGAAAGTTGCTCGCGACTGAGACCGGGCCTGCCGACCTGAGCATGGAAGCGGTTGCGCGTGCGGCAGACGTTTCCCGGCTTACGATTTATTACCAGTTCGAGTCGAGGCGGGGTTTGCTCGAAGCGCTTTACGACTACATGGCAGACCGGGGCAATATGCGTCAGGTGGCGGCCATATTTCGGGAGCCCGATCCGAACAAGGCCTTGGAAAAAATGGTGAAGACGTTCGTGGAATTCTGGGCCTCCGATCCGGTTGTAATCCGGCGCGTAAGAGGAATGGCCGCGCTGGATGCAGAGATTGCGGCAGGCATGCAGGCGCGGGATTCACGGCGACGACGCGTAGCGGGTGAAATCATCAGGCGCTTCCACCTCCATCAACTCGATCCGGCAAAAAGTGAGCAGCAGAGTGTCGCGGCGGATCTTCTCAGCATGCTCACGGGGTTCGAAACTTACGATGCATTGGCGCAGGCGGGACATACTGATGTGGCCATTACGGAAGTTGTGATTAGGCTGTCCCGCGCCGCCATTGGTTCGGGATAACAATGCACGTGTGACGCAGACACTCTTATCCGCGTTCTGTCGGACTCCGCTGAGGTCGAGCCGCACACAGTACCATCGAAGTTGATATATTGACCTCCGTGGCACGAGAAGGCACTACAGATTCCCGGCAGGAAATTTTGCGAACGGCGGCGCGGCTGTTTCAGCAGCAAGGATACGACGGCACGTCGATGAATGATGTCGCCGCGGCGCTAAAGCTGAGCAAGGGCGGACTCTATCATCACTTCCAAAGCAAGGATGAAATTCTCTTCAATCTGATGTCGCATGCGATGGACATCACCGAAGAGCGGGTGATTGCCCCGGCCAAGCAGATTCCAGATCCCGAAGACCGGCTGCGCACAGTAATTCGGCGTCACATTGCGGTGGTGCTCAGCGAACGCGACCGCGAGATCACGGTCATGCTGCATGAGAACCATCCACTGTCGCCGGCGCTGCGGAAGAAGATCAATGCGCGTAAGAAAGACTACGTGCACTTCATCGAGAATCTGGTAGCCGAAGTGCAGCGCGCACGAGGATCAAAGGGAAGCGTCACGCCACGAGCGGCCGCATTTGCGCTGCTCGGGATGATCAATTGGATTTACCAATGGTATCGGCCTGAAGGCAGCCTTCAGGAAGAAAATCTCGCGCAGCAGTACACGGAAATTTTCTTTCAGGGTGCGTTTTCGTGAGCGAGATTTTCGGGGTTGATGATCTGCTCACGAAGCTGGGTGAGGATCGCCGCTATCACGAATTTCTGCGCGTTCCCGCCATGAGTGCAGGTTTGTATGTTCTGCCTCCAGAGGCTAGCGACGGACAAAAACCGCATCGGGAAGACGAAATTTACTACGTGGTGCGCGGCAAAGCGAAGATGAGATTGGGGAAAGACAAGCGGTCAATCGAGTCCGGGGATGTGATCTTTGTGCAGAGGGACTTGGAGCACCGGTTCTTCGAGATTGCGGAAGAGTTGGTGCTGCTGGTTGTGTTTGCACCAGCGGAGACTAGGTGATTTGATTAGCTCGCGAAAATAGTGGGCCGTCTCCTAGCCTCTGTGCATTTCCTCTGTGTAACTCCGCATCCTCTGTGGTGAGATTTTTAAAACCTTAACCACAGAGAGCACAGAGTTACACAGAGGAAATACACACAGGATGTACGGTTGCGACCGGGTGACCATCGCACTGGGCACATTATCGCGCAGGCGCCGGCGGCATGGCGTAGTAGCCTTCTTTGGCGGTCACATCAACGCAGGGCCGGATTGAGGACTGGCGGCAACTTGGGCGATCAACAAGGACTTCAACTTCATTATGCTGTCCCACGAGCGGCACGTGCGTGATATAGCCCAGCGTGTACTGATTACGCGCGTCGCCCATCAACTTCGAATAGGCGTCTTCAATGCCAGTGCGCGTGAGTTCGTTTGAGACCTCGCCACCGGTCGCATTCGCATACTTGGGCAAAATGTCGCTATAGCCAAAGCGCGGCAGGTGCAGCTTTTCAACTTTGTTGTAAATCGGAATCGCGCTCCCGCCGACGCCTATCCCGTAAACCATGATGTTGTTGCTGAGAAGGACCTTCAGCACATCGCGATAGCTGGCGTCGCTGCGATATTCGCGGCCATCGCTGATGATGAAGATGACTTTGCGACGCGTGCGGTCGCGCTTTGAGAGGTCGAGGGCCGCGCGGAGAATGGCGTCGTTCAATACGTGCGATTCCTGCGCCGGCGTATAGACGATCGGCGTGTTGGGATTGACCGGCCTGTTATTAATGACAGGTCCATTTGGGCCTAAAGGACCGTCAACCACCGGCGGCCCGTTGTTCCGGCCAGTCGCGGTCGACATCCGGTTCAAACTGGCCGAGAGCTGCTGGCCGGCACCCACCCAACTCGACTGTTGGCTGACTACGTTGCTGTAGCTGTAGATCGAGACTTCATCGAACGGGCTGAACACACCTTGCAGCGCGGAAAAGGTATGGTTCACTTTTTGTACATCCACGTCTTTCATGCCGAGATCAATGATGACCGCGGCTGAAAGCGCGAAGGGGTCGCTGGTGAAGAAGTTCAGAGTCTGCTTCTTGCCGTTCTCCCGAACGGAAAAGTCTTTTGGGAGCAACCCATTCACAAGGTGTCCGGCTTCGTCTTTGACCGTGACCGGAATGATGACCTGATTAACGTTGGTCGTGATCCGGAAAAATTGGTCCTGGCTGTCATTGCTGGCGGACTGCGTGGCGCCGCCTTCCGGGACTGTTTTTACATTTAACGGGGGCCGGGGGCCGGGTGATTCTTCGTCCGGAGGAGCAACGGTGCTCGAGGAAGGTTGATTTGCAGGAGCGGACGACGGGGCAGGCTGCGTGCCCTGCTGCTCAGAACCCGGGGTAGGCGGTAAGTTCGGGATGGCGGCTGGCGGCTGCACTGCGGACGGTGCATCAGGAACGTTCTGGTCCTGCTGAGTTCCCTGCGATTTTGTCTGATCAGGATTTTGAGTCGCAGACGGTGCGTTCTGCTGGACATCGCTCGAACTCTGCCCATAAGCGGCAACTGTCGCGAAAACTCCCAGTACAATCGATTGCACTACGAGGCGTCTCAGCAAAGAATCCCCCGTACAAAGTTCTGGTTAATGGGATGCTTGAGTCAGCGGGTTTGGTGCATCTAACTGCAGAGAACTAGACTAACAGAAATCACTCAGGGTACCTGATTCTATGGTGTCTCTCCTTCGCTTACGAAGTTTTTGTGTCCAGATTCTGCTGCTGTGCCTGGCATTGGGTCTCGGGGTTGCCGCTCAGGACGTCCAGATGGTCCCAGATAAGCAGGACCGTGAGGCCGCAGACAAAGCCCAGTCACAGAAGGATGATCCGGATGAGCAGCCGGCCACAACCTTCCGGGCGAATACGAACGTGGTCGAACTGTTTTTCAATGTGAAGGACAAAAAGGGCGGGCTGATTCCGAGTCTTCAGAAGGACAACTTCGAAGTTTTCGAAGACAAGAAGCCCCAGACCATCAAGTATTTTTCGGCTGAATCGCAGCTGCCCCTGACCATGGGCATCCTGATCGACTCAAGCGCCAGCCAGGAGCGCGTGCTGCAAATGGAGCAGGAGGTCGGGGGAGTGTTCCTCAGCCAAATCTTGCGTGACAAGGACATGGCGTTCGTCATCGACTTCAACATCGGCGTGAACCTGGTGCAGGATTTTACGGGCAATGTTCGCCGCCTGAAGAACGCGTTGAATAGCGTGCGGATCAATAGCGGTGGACAGTCGGCAGTTGCGGGAATTCCCGGCCAGGGAGGCGGTCCGGTTCCAACTATCGGTCAGCCAAAGGGGACGCTTCTTTACGATGCGGTTTATCTGGCCTCGCATGATGAGATGGCGCAGCAGGTGGACCGCAAGGCGATGATTCTTCTGACGGACGGCGAAGACCAGGGCAGCCAATACAAGGTCCAGGACGCGATCGAGGCCGCGCAGAAGTCGGACACCATTGTGTATGTGCTGCTGTGCGCAGATCGTGGGTTCTACGGATTCGGCGGCTATAGCGGCGACAGCGAAATGAAAAAACTGACGGCTGAGACCGGCGGACGCGTGATCGACGTGGGGAACAAAATGGAAAAGCTCAAAGCGGCGTTCGACCAGATTTCTCAGGAGCTGCGCAGCCAGTACAACATCGGATACATTCCGACGAATCCGGTGAAGAATGGCGGCTTTCGACGGGTGGAGATTAAATCGAAAGACGGATACAAGATTCAGGCGCGCAGCGGGTATTTTGCGGTGCCGGAAAAAGAGTAGCCATCAGCCTTCAGCCATCAGCCCTCTGTAAAGCGGTGCAGGGCTGCTGTCGGACCTTCGGGTTCGAGGAGTCTGCTTTTCGCCTCGGAAAGCATTTAACCGCAGAGGTCGCCGAGCGAAAATTCCCGAGTTCGCCGAGAAAGCTCGGCGAAAGAAGAAAATTCAACGAGAGAAGTAAAGTTCGAGGGTGCCCCGTCCTTGTCGCGTAGTTTGCGACAGAGCGGGGATTTTGACTTTCGGAACGAAAATTATTTAACCGCAGAGATCGCCGAGCGAAAATTCCCGAGTTCGCCGAGAGAGCTCGGCGAAAGAAGAAATTTCAACAAGAAAAGTAAAGTCCGAGGGTGCCCCGTCCTTGTCGCGTAGTTTGCGACAGGGCGGGGATCTTGACCTTCGGAACGAAAACCATTTAACCGCAGAGATCGCCGGGCGCAAATTCCCGAGTTCGCCGAGAAAGCGCAGCGAAAGAAGACTTATAAGCGCCAAGCACGCCGGGAAATCTCAATAACTCAATGCAATAGAATGAGACTTCGTGACCTTTGTGTCCTTCGTAGTTAACCCATGGCTGTTGCCGCAACATCAACTCCGAACTGGCTGACCGTCCTCAACTCTGAGGTCGTGGCATGCACGCGCTGTCCTCGGCTCGTGGCTCATCGTGAGCAAATTGCGCGCGAGAAGCGGCGGGCCTACATGGATTGGGAGTACTGGGGAAAGCCTGTGCCTGGCTTCGGCGATCCTGAAGCGCGAGTGGTTGTGCTCGGGCTTGCGCCAGGAGCGCACGGGTCGAATCGTACGGGACGGCCATTCACCGGCGATGCTTCGGGCAACTTTATGTATCCGGTGCTGCATGAGACTGGCTTTGCGAGCCAGCCGAGTGCGATCAAACGAGACGATGGCCTCGCGCTGAAGAATCTCTACATTACTGCTGCGGCGCGCTGCGCCCCGCCGGAGAACAAGCCGCTGCCGCTCGAACTTGCGAATTGTGCGCCGTATCTTGAGCGCGAACTTGATGGACTGAAGCACGCGAAAGTTGTGGTTGCTCTTGGGAAGATTGGGTTTGAAGCTTATTTGAACTATCTGAAGCGGCGAGGGCTGGTTGATCGCAAAACTGGATTCATCTTTCAGCACGGCGCAAAATACAAAATGCCTGATGGCCGGACGCTGCTTGCGTCTTATCATCCATCGAACCAGAACACGCAGACAGGCAAGCTGACGCGCGCAATGTTCGTGAAAATCTTTAAAGAAGCGGCAAAGCTTGCCGATCTGAAATCAGGCGGCTTCTAGCCGGCCGGACCCTCCATCGAGGGGCATAAACGACGCGAGTCCGGGGCAGGGCCGCCGTTCCATCAGAAGCCCACGAACACAGGTTCGGGCTCGAGTTTGATTCCCCATACGGATTCCACGCGCCGCTGGATTTCATCTTTGAGTTCAACGACTTCGGCGGACGAAGCGCCTCCGCGGTTTACAAGGGCGAGGGCATGTTTGCTGGAGATTCCAACATGCCCTTTTTGGTAGCCTTTTGCGAACCCCGAATTTTCTACCAGCCATGCGGCGGAAATTTTATGCTGCTGAGCGAGGGCTGGGTAACTGGGCACCTGCAAATTGCGGGCTTTTGCGCGCTCCGCGAGTTCGGAGTATTGCGATTCGGTGAGCACTGGATTTTTGAAGAACGATCCGGCGCTGCGGCTGTCGGGATCGCCGGGAGTGATGAGCATGCCTTTGCCGGCACGGATTTTGCGAACTGCATCGCGAACTTCGGAGAGCGTTGGTGTTCCGTCGCGTCCGGAAAAGTATTTTTGCAGGTCGGCGTAGCGCAGGGCTGGAGTTCCGCCGGGCTGAAGCTGATACGTAACGCGAAGGACGATGTAGCGGTCGCGCTCGGTAGTGTTGAAAATGCTCGTGCGATAGCTGAAGCCGCATTCTGACGCGGTCAATTCTCGGGTACGACTCTCGCGACGGTCGAATGCGAGCACGGAAAGGATGGTTTCTGAAACCTCCTGCCCGTATGCGCCGACGTTCTGGACCGGAGTTCCACCGACGCTGCCGGGAATACCGCTGAGGCACTCGATGCCAGCCCAATCACGCTCCACACAGCCGGCGACAAAATGGTCCCAGTCTTCGCCGGCGCCGACCGTGAACAAGGATGGTGAACTTTCTTCGATGCCACGAATTCCGATTTGCAGCACCAGCCCGGGCCAGCCTTTGTCTGAAACCACGAGGTTGCTGCCACCGCCGAGGATGAAAATAGGCAATTTGTTTTTAGCAGCAAAAGAGAGCGCGGACTCAACTTGTTCTGGACTTTCCGCGCGAAGGAAAAACCGCGCGTCGCCGCCGACGCCCAAAGTTGTAAGCGGGGCAAGCGGAATGTTTTCTTGGATGTCCATGACGCCTCGGAGCGAACAGCGATTGTAACGTGCAGGCGGAGGTTTCCACCTTGTCGCAACGAGCGTCACGACTGTGGGGCACCTTCCATGTGTTCGGAGGTTGGCCGAACTGCAGATCCCTCCACGCGCAATTGGATTGGCAAGGCAATCCGATTGCTTGGTCGGATGACAAGGTGGTGGGGAATGAATTTATTTCGGTACGCGGCTACGCCTGCGTGAATATGTCTTTCATCTTATCGAGTAGGGAAGTGCGCTGTGGTTTGTTCTCTACAGGCGTGAGTCCTTGCAGTTCCTGCAACAACTCCCGTTGCCGCTTGGTGAGTTTCGTCGGCGTTTGTACCCGGACTTCGACGAACAAGTCGCCTTTGCCATGACCGTTCAGTACCGGAACGCCTTTGTGGCGTATCTTCAAAACTGTGCCCGACTGGGTGCCCTCGGGAATCTTGAGAGTTTGCTCGCCCTCAAGTGTCGGCACTCTAATGTCGTCGCCTAGAGCCGCCTGCGTAACTGAAACCGGGATCACGCAGTAAAGATCGTTCCCCTGTCGATCGAAGAACGGGTGCTCCTTGACGTGAAGGACAACGTAGAGGTCGCCGGACGGTCCGCCGTGCAAGCCTGCTTCGCCAACACCGGTAAAGCGGATACGGGTTCCGTCTTCAACTCCGGCGGGAATTTTCGCATCGATGGTTCTTTGCTGAACCACGCGACCTTCGCCTTTGCATTTTGGGCACGGATCAGTGATCACGCTGCCGGTTCCCTGACAGGCCGTGCAAGTGCGGGCAATGCTAAAGAAGCCTTGCTGATATCGCACCTGACCGCGGCCGGCGCAAGTACGGCATGTGGCCGGAGCTTTGCCGTGTGCGCTGCCTGATCCTTTGCAGGCCTCACACAGTTCGTGCTTTCGAAAACTGATCTTCTTCTCGGTGCCGAAGACTGACTCCTCAAATTCGATATTGATGTCTTCGCGCAGATCGGCGCCGCGTTGTGACCGGCTTCGGCGAGAGCCCGAACGGCCGCCGCCGAACAGGTCACTGAAGCCGAAAAAGTCGCCAAAGATGTCGTTGAAGTCCTGGAAGACGGTTGCGTCAAAGCCGCCCCCGGCTCCTGGCGCGGCGCCAACTCCGGCGTGGCCGAAACGGTTGTAGAGTTCACGTTTTTCGGCATCGGCGAGGACCGCGTATGCTTCGCTGCACTCTTTGAATTTTTCTTCCGCGTCGGGATTATTCGGATTGCGGTCAGGATGGTACTGCAGCGCAAGCTTGCGATAGGCGCTCTTTATTTCCTGCTCAGTCGCCCCACGCTGCACGCCCAATACTTCGTAGTAGTCTCGTTTTACGCTTGGCAATTCTTTGTGGACCCTTTCGCGGCTAAACCTATATAGCAGGTTTCAAGGTTTCGAAGGTTTCAATGTAACGTTTGGAACTTGGAAGAACCTCGAAACCTCAAACCTCTAGAACCTTACTTTCTCGAATTCCTCGCCACTCTCACCATTGCCGGACGCAGCAGGCGATCTTTCAGCTTGTAGCCTCGCTGCAGTTCATCGAGCACCTGGTGATCTTCCGCGTCTTCGGTATCGACCATTTCAATGGCCTCATGGAACCGCGGATCGAACTGCTCGCCCTTTGCCGAAATCTGGCGCACGCCGAGCTTTCCCAACGCATCGACCAGTTGCTTGTGGATCAGTTCTACGCCAGAGTGGAACTCTGATTTTTCCGGAGAATTCTTCAGCGCGAGATCAAAACTGTCGAGCACCGGCAGAATAGTTTTAATCGTATCTACAAGAGCGTAGTCGCGAAAGTCCTGCTGTTCTTTTGCGGCACGTTTGCGGGCGTTGTCGAACTCAGCCTGCATGCGGGCCAGACGATCGAGCAGGGTATCGCGCTCCACGCGAAGTTTTTCGACTTCCGAGACGTGCGCCGCGGGAGCCGAAGCTGATTGCGGGTTTTCCCCCGACTCCGCTTCAGGAAGTTCGTGTTCGGTATCGAATTGTTCTTCTACTTTTCCATTCCTTGCCATAACTCACTCAGATTCATTCAAAATTTTGTCGAACAGACGCGCGATGTAGGAGACAGCGGTAATCGTGTGCTGATAGTCCATGCGCGTGGGACCGAGCACAGCGAGCGAGCCCATTACCTCGCCACCTACGCGCGCCGGTGTGCCGATTAAAACGAGGTTGCGCATCGAGGGCTGGGCTTCATCGAGACCGATCACTACCCGCACCGCTTCCTGCTTTGCATCGAGATACGCGCCGAGCAGTTCGACCAGCTTTTGTTTTTCATCGAGTGCCTGTAGCAGTTCCTGAAGCCTTTGGCGATCCTGCTCGCTCGCCACCAGGTTTGATGCGCCTTCTACATATATGACCTGCGCTGAATCGTCACTCGAAAGCACGCCCTGCTTGTAGAGTTGCTCGACGGAGGACATCAGCCGGTCATATTCGCTGCGTTCTTTTTCGATGCGCCGCGCGATTTCGTTGCGGACCGATTCGAGCGTCCAGCCACGAAAATTTTCATTGATGAAACGGGCGGCAGCATCGAGATCGGCTTGCGGCAGATCGAGGCGCAGCAGCCGATCGCGTACCAGACCGGATTTTGTGACTACCACCGCGAGAACTTTCTGATCTGCAAGCCGCGAGAAGTACACATGCTCGAGAGCATTCTTGGGACCACTGACGGCCACCGCGACGCCTACGTTGCGCGAGATCAGCGACAGCACGTGCGATGTACGTTCCATGAACTCCTGAACGTCAGTCACACCCTGAAGGGAATCCTGGATCATTCCGGCATCCTGCTGCGACAGCTGGGTCTTGCCGCTCAACTGCTCGACGTAATAACGGTAAGCGGCAGGACTGGGCACGCGTCCCGCAGAGGTGTGCGGCTGCTCCAGGTATCCCGCGTCGACAAGGTCGGCCATCACGTTGCGGATCGTGGCGGGGCTCAACCCTTCTCGGCTGGCGCGGGAAAGTACACGGGAGCCTACTGGCTCGCCGGTGGAGATGAAGGTCTCCACGATGGCGGTCAGGATTTCGCGTTCGCGATCGCCGATGTTTGCAGCAGACGACATGATCTTATTTTATATGTTCCATTATTTACGGAATGCTTCGCATGGGAAAGTGATCGCGAGGCTTACAGCGGTGCTGCTTACAGCCGCACCGTTAGTCAAAAGCGACTGTCTGCGGCACGGCTGAAGCCGTGCCCTCCCAAGCGCGCTCTACATATCAACCAACAGGATTAGATGAGCGATGCGGGCTATTGGATTTGAATGACGCCGGCTGGGGCAGCCGATTGAATCTGCTCAACTTTGTCAGCTACATGACGAGCAAAATCGAACAAAGCCTTGGCATGGGAAGAGGATTCTCCGGCCAGGACCGCCGGATTTCCCATGTCGCCAGAGCGGCGGATTTCTGGATCGAGCTGAATGCTGCCCAGAAAATCGACGCCGAACTGGCGCGCAGTCTTCTCTGCGCCGCCGCGAGAGAAGATATCGATCTCGTGATTGCAATGCGGACAGACGAAGTAGCTCATATTTTCGACGATACCGGCGATATCGACCTTCATTTGGCGGAACATTTCGATGGCTTTGCGGGCGTCTTGCAGCGAAACGTCGGACGGAGTTGAAACCACGATAGCCGCCGTCAGCGGAACTGTCTGGATGAGAGACAAAGCCACATCCCCCGTCCCGGGCGGAAGGTCAACGATCAAATAGTCAAGAGCACCCCATTCAACCTGGCTCAAAAATTGGCGGATGATCGAGTGCAGCATCGGCCCGCGCCAGATTAGCGGTTTATCGCCAGGGTTCAGCAGTCCGACGGAAATGACTTTGAGCCCATGCACGTTAAGCGGTTCGATGCGGTTCTCGCCTACTACTCGCGGCTGGGCGTTCGTGCCCAGCATAAGGGGAACATTCGGTCCGTAGACATCGGCGTCGAGCAGGCCAGTTTTGTGGCCCAATTTCGCGAGAGCCAGCGCGAGGTTTACCGCCAACGTGGTTTTCCCAACTCCGCCCTTTCCGGAACCGACGGCGACAATCGCACTAACTCCCGGCAGAGGCTGCGGCGCGGGTGGCTGTCCGGGGCGAGGTGGCATGTGGGCGCTCAAGAGATCACCTGAAAAAGGGATAACGCTTGATTATACGGGGATGGTGAGAAGCGCGACGAAACAGATATGCGGGAGAGAACGGCTGTGGACTCCGGAAACTAGTTGCGTCCCTTGTTGCTGATGCGCCGGGCGCGCTCGGCTTGCCTGATCTCGCGACGACGCCCAGCGTCTTCGTAGCGGCGCTTCTCCTCGTTGGTTTCCGGAATCACAGGCGCGACTTTCAGGTGATGGCCGGCGGCATCGACGGCAACGAACGTCAAATAGGCCGAGCTGACGTGTCGCTGCTCATCCTTCAGGTAATTTTCTACCCAGACGGTCACGCCGACTTCCATTGAGGTGGTAAAAACTCGATTCACGGAGGAGCGCAGCACGACGAGGTCCCCGACATGGACGGGCGTCCAGAAATCGAGATGATCAATCGAAGCGGTCACAACATAATGACGTGAGTGGCGGTGGGCGGCCAGCGCTCCAGCCATGTCAATCCAGTGCATGAGACGTCCGCCGAGAAGTGCGCCCAATGGGTTGGCGTCATTGGGGAGAACAAATTCGTTCATTTCGGAGGCCGAGTCGCGCACCGGGCGCGGCATTAAGGGATCGTGGAGTTCGTCGATGGGCATTTGGTTTTTGCGCGAATCTATTTTTGTGTACTCCGCGAAGGCGACGATGTCTAGTGACTTAGGTCGTACACAGGTCTTCTCCGTGAGCTTGGTTTAACTCTGCGTTCTCGGCGGTTAAGGTCTTAAAAAAGCTTTTAACCGCAGAGGTCGCAGAGTCTACACACGAGTCCGCGGAGGTAAGCTTTTGAACGCTGAGTTCGCACAGAAGAAACCAGAGTTCGCGGAAGAGCTCTGAAAAGCTTTAAGGGCGGCTTGTTCGCTCGAGATACGACTGCAGAAAACACTCAGCTTTCTTCTGAATTAGCGGATCGGGATGCGGGGAAATCCAATTCTTTGAAAGCTGGTCGAAATGCAAGATGCCGTGTCCTGCTGGCCGATGTTGGCTTTCCAGAACGAACTGCACAGCCATGTGGTCACCTGAATCTCCTGCAATCCCGAACCTTACTGAATCGCACGGGCGCTCTTTTGGCAAACGCGGACACGATCTTGCGTATCCCAGATTGCACGATTCGAGCTCTTTCTGATTAAGAACAGCCTGTTCGTGACCGCTGGCCGAGCATGATCCGCGCCAGCTTGCGCCCAACGGAAGCCGCGCGGGGTGCGGAAAGGCGATGTCATCGGCACGTTCTGCGGGGCTGAAAAAGGGGCAGGCCAAGGTGTACTTCCGAATCTCGCGACAATTGTACTCACCGCGGAGCTCTGACAAATCGAGAGTTATTGTGGAAAATACTCCAATGGACCGCATCGCAATGCTGAACGAGATTCTCTCGCAAGATCCGAACAATGCCTTCGCGCGTTATGGGTTGGCGCTGGAGTATTCAAATTCCGGCCAGGTTGACCAGGCGCTCGTAGAGTTTGAAAAGCTGCTCGCAGCGAATCCGGATTATGCGGCGGGATATTTCATGGCCGCGCAGACGCTGATGAAGTCAGACCGGAGAGACGAAGCGAAGAAGATGCTCGAAAATGGCATTGCTGCTGCCGCGCGCAAAGGCGATGCTCATGCGCAAGCAGAGATGGAAGGCATGCTGGCAGAGATTGGGTGAGGCGTATTGGTTGGAATGCATTTCCGAGTTCGTGCTGCTGTGAGGAGATATCGAGCTAAAAGGACCCGCGATGGAATCGCGGTCGCTTTCGACGAACTTTCAAAGAAGATTAGGCGCAGTCGGCGGCGAGCTCATCGCTGACAAGCAGAAGCCCTCATCAACCTAGCAGCTCGAACAGATTTCCTTCCACCCTGTCCGCGATTTTGGGCAATTCTTTTTTCGCATATTGCAGAAAGTGCGGCGCTGTGCGGTGCGCTTCGAGCGCTGCATCGTCTTTGTATTGCTCGTAGATAAAGAACCGGCGCGGCTCGGTGCGATGTCTGTGAACCTGATACATCGCGCATCCCGGTTCTTTACGCGACTCAGCGGTCAATTTCTCGAA
The DNA here is from genome assembly GCA_036770325.1 of Terriglobales bacterium. Classification (GTDB taxonomy): domain Bacteria; phylum Acidobacteriota; class Terriglobia; order Terriglobales; family Acidobacteriaceae; genus Gp1-AA145. The sequence continues at coordinate 15,368 of DAIPJJ010000020.1, read as the reverse complement.
CAGATCGGTAACTGCCGCCTCGCGCCCAGTTTTGGCCATCCATGTAACTGCCAGCACAACCATCTGTTTGCGTCCTCTTTCGTCGAGTTTGCTAGTTTGCCGCGACTTTCGCAGGCGCAACAGATTGTGTCATAGAATTCAGCTCGTCTGCGAACTCATCAATGAAAATCGTTTCCTCGCGGCCAGGGCCGGTTGAAACCATACCAATTCGCGCGCCGGCTTCCTTTTCCAGGAATGACAAATACTCTCGCGCCGCCTTGGGCAATTGTTTGAATTCCGTTATTCCCTTAGTCGCAGATTTCCAGCCCGGCATCTTCTTGTATAGGCACTTAATTTTTTCCCAATCGCTCGCTTTGGCAGGGATCTCTTCGGTTCGTCTGCCGTCGACTTCGTAGCCCACGCAGACGGGAATTTCGTCGACTTCATCCAGAACATCGAGCTTCGTGACCACCAGCCACGAGGTTCCGTTGATCATCCCTGAATAGCGCAGCAGAGGCAAGTCGAGCCAACCGCACCTGCGAGGCCGGCCGGTAACTGCGCCAAACTCATTGCCACGCTTGCGGATCAGTTCGCCGACTGAGTCGAATAGCTCGGTCGGGAAAGGACCTTCGCCGACACGCGTGCAGTATGCCTTCGTCACACCTATTACGGAGCTGATCGCGGTGGGCGCGACTCCGGTGCCGATCACGGCCCCGCCCGAAGTTGCGCTCGAAGAAGTTACAAATGGGTAAGTTCCATGGTCGATGTCAAGCATGGTGCCCTGCGCGCCCTCAAACATCACGGAATGCCCTTCTGCAATTGCGCGGTTCAACAGGGCCGCCGCGTCACAAACGAAGGGGGCCAACTTGCGCGAAACTTCCGCGTATTCGTCGTACATCTTGTCGGCATCGAGTGGCTCGGAGTTGAACAGCGCGTGCGCAATCATGTTTTTCTCGCGGCAGGCATTTTCCACGTGCTTCCGGAGCAAATCGAGGTCGAGCAGGTCGATTACGCGCAATCCGCGACGGCCGGCTTTGTCTTCGTACGCCGGCCCAATCCCACGTGAAGTTGTGCCGATCTTCACTCGCCCGGGCGCATTCTCAGAAGCCAATTCGATCATCCGGTGATAGGGAAGTATGACGTGCGCACGATTGCTGACGAACAGATTGCCATCAACTTGCACTCCGGCCTCACGCAACGCTGAAACTTCCTTCAGAAACGCGATCGGATCGAGGACAACTCCGTTGCCAATCACGCTGCGACAGCCGGGGCGCAGGACTCCGCAGGGCACGAGCTGAAGAACAAACCGTTTCCCATTAATAATGACGGTGTGTCCGGCGTTGTGTCCGCCGGCATAGCGCGCAACAACGGAAAACTTTTCCGAGAGCACATCGACAATCTTGCCTTTGCCTTCGTCTCCCCATTGCGCTCCGATTACGACCGCAGTCTTGCCGTTGTTCAATGCAACTCCTTAAGTTTTTACTTGAGTGTTGATCGAGCCGTACACACGCCCGCGGCATCGCGCAATCATGCAAATCAGGGATTTACCGGGGCAGAGGCGTACTCAGAATCATAACCGTTGCGCGAAACTCGGCCAAGCCAATTTCGTGATGTGACAACCCTCAATTTTCGATAGGTCCCGGAACTTCCATTGCGTTCTGAGGCTCGCCTGTTAGCGGTGATCAGCGAATTGGATACCTGGTCTGGGGAGGCGCCTGTTTCCGTTGACGCCCTCGCCGCCCGAGTGCTATAAAAACTAGTCTTGTGCGGGTCTGCCCCGCGGAGATTCAGCTCTCCATCTGACCGGCAGACCCCATCAAACGTCCGACGCGGCCAAATCGGCACTCCCTCAAAGCGGTGGAAGCGTGTTCGGAATGCGGCCTCGCGCTCCCGAGCCAGGGTCTAAGAGTCCCGGGCACGAGAAGATGAGCCGCGGAGAATAAGCCTGAACCCGTAAGTAACCGAGGTACATCACAGCGGAGGAAACCCATGCGCAGTGGTTCGCACAGGATTGCGTCCATACCGGCCAGACTTCTGAAATCGGCAGCAACTTTACTCTTCGTGGGGCTCAGCGCCTCAGCCGCGTTCGCTCAACCCGAACAAGCCAGTGGCGAAGCCAATCTGAAATTGCCGGATCTCTCGACGGTCAATTTTCTGGGCATGAACGGCCACAACCTGCTGCTCATCGGAATCCTCTTTTGCGTTTTCGGTCTTTGCTTCGGGTTGGTGATCTACTCCCGGCTCAAGAATCTGCCAGTGCATCGCGCCATGCGCGAAATGTCGGAACTCATTTATGAGACGTGCAAAACCTATCTGATTACGCAAGGCAAATTCCTTTTCCTGCTGTGGATCTTCATTGCTGTAATCATCGTGCTTTATTTCGGCGTGCTACTGCATTACGAAGCTGCCCGAGTGCTCATTATTCTTGCGTTCAGCGTGATCGGAATCTTGGGCAGCTATGGCGTGGCCTGGTTTGGTATCCGCGTTAACACGTTTGCCAACTCGCGGACTGCATTCGCCAGCTTGCATGGCAAGCCGTATCCGATCTATCGGATTCCGCTTTCGGCAGGCATGAGCATCGGCATGATGCTGATCAGCGTAGAACTGCTCATGATGCTGATCATTCTTCTATTTATTCCCGGCGACTATGCCGGGCAGTGCTTCATCGGGTTTGCCATCGGCGAATCTTTGGGTGCCGCAGCGCTGCGTATTGCGGGCGGAATTTTCACCAAGATCGCGGATATCGGCTCCGACCTGATGAAAATTGTCTTCAAGATCAAGGAAGATGATGCGCGAAACCCGGGTGTGATCGCCGATTGCACCGGCGACAATGCGGGAGACTCGGTCGGGCCTTCTGCCGATGGATTCGAAACCTATGGCGTGACCGGAGTCGCGCTGATCACGTTCATTCTGCTGGGAGTGAAGGATCCTGCCGTGCAGGTCCAGTTGCTGGTCTGGATTTTCGTGATGCGCGTGGCCATGCTGGTAGCGAGTGCAGTGGCTTACTTTGTCAATTCAGCCATCGCCAAAGCGCGCTACAGCAATTCGAATGACATGAGCTTCGAAGCTCCGCTGACCTCGCTGGTCTGGATCACTTCGTTTGTTTCGATCGCTCTGACTTATCTCATTTCCTACTACATCATTCCGTCCCTGGGCGGAGACGACAGTCAGTGGTGGAAGCTGGCCACGATCATCTCTTGCGGCACTTTGGCGGGTGCGATCATTCCCGAACTGGTGAAGGTGTTCACTTCAGTCGAATCTCGCCACACGAAAGAAGTCGTAACTTCGGCGCAGGAGGGCGGAGCATCACTCGGCATTCTCTCCGGGTTCGTTGCCGGCAATTTCTCGGGATACTACCTCGGTGGATCGATGGTCATCCTCATGGCCATCGGCTACTACGTGACCACAATTCCTCCGCTGCTCGGCAATCTCATGATTGCCGCGCCAGTATTCGCATTCGGGCTGGTCGCGTTTGGCTTCCTGGGAATGGGTCCGGTCACTATCGCGGTTGATTCCTATGGCCCGGTCACAGACAACGCGCAATCGATCTATGAACTTTCGCTGATCGAGCAGGTCCCAAATGTGCAGGCCGAACTCAAGAAGGATTTCAACGTGGATGTGAACTTCGAGCGCGCCAAGCACCTGCTCGAAGCCAACGACGGCGCCGGGAACACTTTCAAGGCGACTGCCAAGCCCGTGCTCATCGGGACGGCAGTAGTCGGTGCAACGACCATGATCTTTTCCATCATCATGGCACTTACTGAAGGTCTCAGCATAAACGTGGACAAACTCTCGCTGCTGCATGCTCCATTTGTGCTTGGCTTGATCACTGGCGGCGCCGTGATCTATTGGTTCACCGGTGCATCAACGCAAGCCGTGACGACCGGGGCATATCGAGCGGTCGAGTTCATCAAGGCAAATATCCGGCTCGAAGGCGTGGAAAAGGCATCGGTTACGGACAGCAAAAAGGTCGTGCAAATTTGTACGCAGTACGCGCAGAAGGGGATGCTCAACATTTTCCTGGCAGTATTCTTCGCGACGCTGGCGTTTGCTTTCGTTGAACCCTTCTACTTTATTGGCTATCTGATTTCGATTGCAGTCTTCGGTCTATATCAGGCAATTTTCATGGCCAATGCCGGCGGCGCATGGGACAACGCTAAAAAGATCGTCGAAGTGGAACTGAAGCAGAAGGGAACTGCGCTGCACGATGCGACCGTGGTCGGCGACACCGTCGGTGATCCGTTTAAGGACACTTCTTCGGTTGCTCTGAATCCAGTAATCAAGTTCACGACTTTGTTCGGGTTGCTTGCCGTCGAACTCGCCGTGGAACTCGCTTCGAAGAGCAACAGTCTTACTCGCGTGCTGGCGCTGATTTTCTTCCTGATCTCGTTTGTGTTCGTCTATCGCTCGTTCTACAGCATGCGAATCGGAGTGGAAGGAAAGGCGCAGGAAGTATCGGCGGCGGCAGATTAATCCAGGCGGGTGGTGCGACTAACGACTCAGATTGGATGAGTTGCCCGCTTTGCGCGTTCGGTTAAGCGACTAATTCTGTCCGCGCATCTTCTGTTTCACATTGTGGGCAAGTTTCTCGATCTCTTCTGCTTTCTTGATCACGTCGAGCGAGAGAATATTTTCGTTGCTCTTGTCGACGTATTCCTTCAGTTCGGTGGAGAGTTTGAGCAAACGGTCGGTATCGCGTTTTAGTTCCGCCTGTCTTTGTTCATTCGCCTTCTTCTGCATTTCCTTCTGAACACTCGCCGGCAGGTTTGTGTTGGTCTCGTCTCCATGGGGATTTCTGATCTCCGGCGGAACTGGCATCTGTTGCGAAGGAAGCCGCGAATCAAGCGACACAACAAGAAACAGATAGACCAAACCCCAAATGACTCTATGCACGGTGGACCTCGCAGGCTTGCGGATGGGTTGAATTATATAGGTCTAGGAAAGATCGTATCCCTCGCATTGCTATAATCTCCGCTAAATGAGCTTGTTAGGCGTGCTGCAGACGACTTCTCTGTCAACCGAGGCAAAACTTCCCGGACTTTTCCGCGACTGGCGCGAAGATACCATCACGTTCCTGCGGCACGACATACCCAAGATACTTTTTGTATTACTCGGCACGTACATTCTGATCCGGATTTTGCGTGCGATCGCCCGAAAAACCGCAGATCTTCACATCCGCAAGTTGCCGCCAGGAGTAAGCGTTCAACAATTTCGGACGGTCACGGGCGTGATTACGAGCGTTGGCATTTTCGTGCTGGTGTTTGTCGCCGCTCTGGAGATTCTGTCCCTTCTCGGCCTGAATCTCGGCCCCATGCTGGCCAGCGCAGGAATCGCGGGACTCGCAATCGGTTTTGGCGCCCAGACGCTGGTGCACGACTTCATCAATGGCTTTTTCATCCTGCTTGAAAATCAATATGACATAGGCGATACCGTACGCATCGCAGGAGTAAAGGGCACGGTCGAGAAGATGAGCCTGCGGATGACCGTTTTGCGCGATGAGGACGGCACCGTGCACCTGGTACCAAACAGTGCGGTGCAAATTGTCTCCAACACTACCCGTGATTGGGCGCAGTTTGCCTTGCGCGTGACCGTCGCATACACAGAGGCCAGCGACAAAGTAATCAAGCTGCTGAAAGAAGTAGGCGAAGAAATCCGGCACGACCCGGATTACGAAGACGACATTGTCAGCGATATTCAAGTACCCGGAATCGACCGCGTAGGAAGCGGAGAAGCAGAGTACCTGATGCTGATCAAGACACGGCCGGGTAAACAATATCCTGTAAGCCGCGAGATGCGGCGCCGGATCAAGGCATGCTTCGAAAAAAATAATATTCAGGCGGCCGGGCCGGGTCGAGTGTATGTAATGGACGCAGGAAAGTTTTCTTAGGATCTACCTCTGGCAGTTATGGCAGTAGTGGCTGCTTCGGCCGGAGATCACGACTCGTTTGATCGGAGTCTTGCAAATCAGGCACGGTTTGCCTTCTCGTCCATAGACGCGGTGTTTGAGCTGAAAAAATCCTTGGTCGCCATTCGCATCCACGTAGTCGGAAATGCTCGAGCCGCCTGCTCGAATTGCCTCTTGCAAGACCTTCTTAAGACTGAGGTGCAAACGTTTCAGGTCGTCTCGAGTTAGTGAGGCGGCACGTCTGCGCGGGCGAATCTTCGCCCGAAAGAGCGCTTCGTCCGCATAGATATTTCCCACGCCGCTCAGAAGTTTCTGATTCAGCAGTGCGCTCTTGATGGGAGTTTTTCGTTTCCGAAACAGGGCGGCAAAATCTTCAGGGCTGATTTGCAGCGGTTCCGATCCCGGAGCTTCGAACTTCTCAATCACGCTGAGGCGGCCAAAGCGACGCGGATCTACAAATCGTAGCTCTCGTCCGGAGCCAAGCCGTAAAATCGCGTGCGTGTGCTTGTCAATCGGTACATCGGCAGGGCCGATTCGCAAGCTACCGGTCATGCCGAGATGGACGATCCACTGAGTATCGGCTTTTGGGGTTTCACGCGCGTCATTCTTGCCGGGCTGAAGGTCGAAAACGATGTGCTTCCCGACACGGCGGACATGTGAAATGTTTCTCCCTTCAAGAGCAGCGGCAATCTCTTCCGCAGGAGACTTAAGCGGCTCTGGCTTCGATCCCAGCCACACCGACTCGATGCTCTCGCCCTTGACGTGCTTATCCAGTCCGCGCGCGACAGTTTCGACTTCGGGAAGTTCAGGCATAAACGAGATTGAGTCATTGAATCATCGGATCATTGAAACGCGATTGAATCATTGAATCATCGGATCATTGAATCATTGAAACGCGATTGAATCCTTGAATCATCGGATGATTGAATCATTAAAAGCCCGCGGCAAAGCAGGGTTCGATGACCAATCGCCTCAATGCTTCAATGCCTCAATGATTCAATGACTCAATAACTTCACTTGCTTCCCAACTGCCAGAACAGGAACGAGTAGATGTCGGTCAAATCCTCGACTTGCTTGGCAATCGGTTTGCCGGCGCCGTGGCCGGCTTTGGTGTCGATGCGCAGCAGGATTGGACGGTCGCGATCGCGTCCATTCGCCGCTTCAGACTGCATCAGGGCCGCCATCTTCTTTGCGTGCATGGGATCGACACGCGTGTCACTGTCCGCAGTCATGAACAGAATCGCTGGATACTCGTTGCCAGCTTTCACGTGGTGATATGGAGAATAAGCGTAAAGCCACTCGAACTGCTTGGGATCGTCGGAAGATCCGTACTCCGGTACCCAGAGCTTTGCAATCTGAAAGTTCTGATAACGCAGCATGTCGAGCAATGGCACTTGGCATACGACCGCGCGGAACAGATCAGGCCGTTGAGTCAGTGCGGCCCCCATTAGCAGGCCACCGTTTGAGCCACCGCGAATCGCAAGGTGATCTTTGTCGGTGTATTTCTGCGCGATCAAATAGTCTGCAGCGGCAATGAAATCGTCGAATACATTTTGTTTTTTGTCGAGCATGCCGGCGCGATGCCAGTCTTCGCCAAACTCCGCACCTCCGCGAAGGTTCGCAACCGCAAAGACGCCACCGTGCTCCAGCCAAAGATAACGATCACCCTGGAAGCTGGGAGTCAGGCTCAGGTTGAATCCGCCGTAGCCGGTAAGCAGAGTGGGATTTTTGCCATTCAGCTCAATCCCTTTCTTATGGAACACGAACATGGGCACGCGCGTGCCATCTTTGGAATTAAACCAGAGCTGCTTGACTTCGTATTGCGTGGGATCAATTCCGGCGGCATCAACCTTGCCCCACAGCGAAGTTCCGCGATTCTTCAAATCAATTTGATAAATCGAATCCGGAATTGTGAACGACTGAAATCCGAAGAAAACTTCTTTGCGGTTCCACTTGCCACCTAGCGAGTAGACCGAACCGATCGCCGGCAGTTGAACGTCGCCGAGAGGCTTGCCTTCTGTAGTGAACAACTTCAACTGAGAACTGGCATTGTGCTCGTATTGCGCCAGCAACTGGCCATTTACGACGTTCGCGCCTTGAAGAACAGCGTCTGTTTGCGGAATGATTTTCTTCCAATTCGCCCGTTGGGGAGAAGAAACATCCGCTACGAATGCGTGGTAACGCGGCGCATCTTCGTTGGTGGTGATGAAAATCTTCCCGTTTACAATTTCGCCGCCATAAAGGAACTCTTTGCCTTCGGTGATGCGCATCGGCGGCGTGCCTGCTTTCAAGTCTTGCAGATAAAGTTCTGTTTTCGTCCAGCCCTCTTCAACGTTGATCAGCAACCAGCGGCCGTCATTCGAAATATCGACATCCGGCCAGTCCTGCGCGGCGCGGCCTTCCCCGAAGATAAGCAAGTCTTTTGCTGGGTCAGAACCGATCACGTGATAGAAAACGTGGCGGTTGTAGTTTTCCTGGCCTTCCGGCACATCGCCTTTCTTCGGATAACGCGTGTAATAAAAGGCAGAATCGTCGAGCTTCCAGGCGATGCTCGAGGCACGTGTGCGTTCGATCGCATCCGGCAGAAGCTTGCCAGTCGCTGTTTCGATAATTCGCAGCGTGCTCAGCTCCGATCCGCTCGGCGACGTGCCATATGCCACATACTTTCCATCTTCCGACGGCTGCCACCAATCGAGCGCAATCGTCCCATCCGGCGCAAGCGCATTCACATCCACCAGCGCGCGATCTTTTCCTTGAAGTCCTTCGCGGACAAAAAGCACAGGCTGGTTCTGTGAGCCTTCACGTTTTGTGTAGAAGTAGTATTTGCCGCCAATCTGTGGCGCACCAATGGTGCCGATTGAAAGTAGCTGGGTCAGACGATTGTGTATCTCGCTGCGTCCGGGCAGCGGGTCGAGAATGCTTCGCGTGTAAGCCTCTTCTTCGCTCACCCACTTTTCTGTCTCTGGGCTGGTCGCGTTCTCCAGCCAGCGATACTGGTCGGTGATTGTGTGCCCCTGGATGACGTCCTGCACAGGTTTCCGCTCGGCAACCGGAGGCCCGCTGGTTGTTGACGGCGGCGCGGAAGCGGTATCGTCGGCGAAAACTGCGAGTGCGAACGCAAGCGAAAAGAACATGGATAGAAGCAAACGGCTCTCTGCTGACATGGCCACCTCTTTAACTATTAACGGCGAGCAGATACTCAGGTTAGCAAAAACTCGTCTGCCACGCAGGCGAGTAGGTGAATCCGCACATTGGTTTTCAGCGAACTGCCTGATCCTAGTAGGAACATATTATTGACCTCGGCCCTGAGTTCCGCGAAACTCCTCGGAACAACTCAGAAAATCGTGGTTGCGTGCGTGGGGCGATGCCCGTGTGGTTCTCGCCAGTTCGGTTCGACTAAGACAATCGAAGTCACAGGAGAAGGTATGAAGTCTGTGGTGGCAGGGCTTGGAGTCTTCCTGTTCCTAACCAGCATCGGATTTGCGCAGTCCCAGTCGACGCCGTCCTCAGCCCCGCAGCAGGTGGCGCGTCTAGCCGCCGATCCCGCGCCTCAGGGTGGAACTCAATCGTCCCAAGCTAAGCCGAGTGACAGGCCACCTTCCGACGCTTTGAACGAACTTCTCCCTCGCTGGATCTCATTCAGCGGCGAAATTCGTTTGCGCGGAGAAGGTTTTTCCGGAGCGGGATTTCAACCAAACGACAGCGATGGCTATCTTTTGACTCGGCTTCGCTTGAACATGCGATTGCAGCCGACAAGTTGGATGCGCTTCTACTTCCAAGGCCAGGACGCGCACATTCTTGGAGAGGACGAAACCAAGATTAAGCCGGTACCTCCCTACCACGACGACTTTGATTTGCGACAGGCTTATGTTGAATTTGGAAATGTGGAAACCGAACCCTTTGGATTTCGCGTCGGACGCCAGGAACTGGCCTTCGGTTCTGAACGGCTTCTCGGGAATGCAAACTGGCTGAACGTTCCGCGCAGTTTTGACGGTTTTCGCGCTACTTACCGCGGCAATGGGTTCCGTCTGGATGGATTTGCGGCCTGCATGGACAGGGCTATAAACGGCCAGTTCAACGAGTGTGTTTCCGGCAGCAACATTTATGGTGGGTACAGCACATTCAGCAAACTCATTCCCAAAACCAGCATAGAGCCTTATCTGTTCTGGCGCCGTCAATCGGGGCTGAAGTCAGAAGCTGGGCCGCTCGGAATCATGAATGAGGCGACGATTGGCTTTCACTGGGTAGTGAAGCCAGCGGCTGGTCTCGACTATGACGTTGAAATGGCGCGCCAGGCTGGTTCGCTCGGTAGCGATAGCATCAGCGCATGGGCCGGACATTGGCTCGCGGGATATACGATTACCAGTTCGCGATACAAGCCACGCATCTCGAGTGAATTTGATTACGCCAGCGGCGATCGCAACGGAACGGACGGCACGCGCAGTACGTTCGATCAAATTTATCCATCAGGGCACGATCTCTACGGTTTGACGGATCAGGTTGGCTGGAAAAACGTCGAGCTGATTCGCGAGGGATTTGAATTCAAGCCGGCCACCAAATGGAAGCTGAGTGCAAAATACAACTCGTACTGGCTCGCGAATACCCACGACGCGCTTTACAGCGGGGCCAGCGCAGCCATCGCTAAATCCGCGGCTGGGACGGCTGGAAAGTGGGTGGGGCAGGAATTGGATTTTGTTGCGGCCTACAACTACGACAAACGGACTCTGTTTTCCGCTGGCATCGGCCACCTGTTCCCAGGCACATTCCTCAATAACACGGGACACGGCAACGGCTATACCTATCCATATGCGCAAATCACTTATGCGTTTTAGTGCTTAGAGGCCCACGTGTCGGGATAGTGTGTATTGTGATTCTGCTCGGCTGGTTCTCGCCTGAGAGTCGGTACAGGTTTCTCCCGATTACCTTCGCGTTCACACCCGCATAAAATCGCGCGTTACTCGCAAACTTTTAAACGCCGCAGCTTGTCCGGCATTGCTAATCAACAAACATTCAAAGTACAACCGCAATCCAGGAGTATGCGCCATGCAAAAATTATTGTCTCAAACATTCCTTGTCCTTCTACTCACAACTTGTTTGTCCCAGCTTTCTACCGCGCACACGCTATGCGTGAATCAGAATGGGCACGGTGGCTGCTACTCGACCATCGCGGCCGCGGTGGCGAATGCGTCGCCACATGACACGATCCGGGTCGCTTCTGGAACCTACGCTGAAGACGTGGTGATCGGGAAGTCTCTCTCGCTCATCGGCGACGACCATCATCATCCCGTGATTGATGCTTCCGGCCTGCCGAACGGCATCTACATCGACGGAATCGACAATCCCGGCCTGCGGGAGGTAGTGGTAAACGGGTTCACCGTCGAGAATGCGAATTTCGAAGGCATCCTGATCACGAACTCAGCTTTCATCACGATCGTTGATAACAACGTAGTCGGCAACGATCGCAGCTTGAATTTCGAAGCGGGTTCCTGCCCTGGCCTGCCTGCCTTCGAAACCGCTGAAGGAGAAGATTGCGGAGAGGGCATTCACTTGAGCGGCGTGCGACATTCGACGATCTCGAACAACAAAGTGTTGCACAACTCCGGCGGCATCCTGATCAGTGACGATACGGCGGCGAACCATCACAACCTGATCACGGGGAACCTGGTGGCCGACAACCCCTTCGACTGTGGCATTACTTTGGCTTCGCATCCCCCCGCCGCACTAACTGGCTCGGCCACGCCGCTCGGAGTTTTTCGCAACACGATCAGCGCAAACGTTTCCACCAGGAACGGCCTGCAAGGTGAAGGTGCCGGTATTGGGATTTTCGATTCCATCCCGGGAACAAAGAACTACGCGAATGTCGTGATCTGGAATACTTCTACCAACAATCGTCTGCCGGGTGTCGCTATGCACAGTCATACTCCCGGCCAGAACCTGAACAACAATGTGATCGTCGGAAATCGAATTTCAGGCAATGGCCCGGATACAGACGATGCCGCCACTCCGGGGCCGGCCGGAATCAACATCTTCGGGGTTTCTCCGGTGAGGGGGACGATTATTTCGCAAAACATCATCAGCGACGAGGCCGTCGATATCGCGGTCAATACGTCATCGCATGTGAGTGCTCACTTGAATGATTTATTCGGCCACAAGGTCGGCGTTGCGAATCTGGGCACCGGAACCGTCAATGCGGTTCAGAATTGGTGGGGCTGTTTCCAGGGACCTTCGGGACACGGTTGCACGACGATCACTGGTCCGAATGTATTGTTCGATCCGTGGCTGACTCATCCGTTCAGTCCGGGTGTAGGCGGATTCGGCGATCACGACCACCACTGATGTTTTTATGAGTAAGAAATCTCGCGAATCGCCGTGCTAGTGTGCAGGTATTGCGGCGCGTGGCACGGCGTTTCGCGATTATGTTTAGCGCCTTTGAGGAGATGTCGTGATTAGTGTCAACGAAATAGCACCTGATGTGTTCAGGATTTCCGTCTTTATCCAGGAAATAAATCTGGAGTTCAGCCATTTTCTGGTGCGCGACGATGAGCCGCTTCTTTTTCATGCTGGACTGCGCGGCATGTTCCCTCTGCTGCGTCCGGAGATCGCGCGACTGATCGACGTTTCAAAATTGCGGCATATCGGATTCAGTCACTTTGAGTCGGATGAATGTGGCGCATTAAATCAGTGGCTCGAAATCGCACCCGCGTCGCAGGCCGTCTGCGGCATGGTCGGCGCGATGGTCAGCGTGAATGATTTTGCTATTCGCCCTGCCCGTGTTCTGACACGGGAAGACACCGTGCAGACCGGGAAATATCGCTTCCGATTTGTTCCTACACCGCATGTTCCGCATGGATGGGACGCAGGCGTTTTGTTTGAAGAATCGCAACGAACGTTATTCTGTTCCGACCTTTTTCATCAGTGGGGTCATCGAGAACCGAGCACGAGCAATGACATCATCGAGCGCTGCAAGGAAGCTTTGCAGCAAACTGAAGCCGGTCCATTTGCCAACTATGTCCCGTATACGCACCACACCGGCCGCGTTCTCCATTCATTAGCCGACCTCAAGCCAAAAACTTTGGCGGCAATGCACGGTTCAACATTCCATGGCGATGGCTCGCGCGCATTACACGACCTGGCCGGAGTGATGCGAGACGTGCTCGGTCCCAAAGCAGAAGAAGGGAAAACCACGACAGCAGGCACGATCGAAGTGTGAAGCAGCGCGAGGCGAACCACGCTAGTCTTCAGTCTGCTTCAATTCTTTTCCGGCGGCGTTGCTGGTGTTCCATCCTTCTTCACATAGTGCGCATACCAGGCCAGGTATCGTTCCAGCCGGTCTTTGATATGTGAAGGCGTCTTGAACCCGTGATATTCGCCGGGATAGACCACCAATTCCGTTTCGCGCCCCAGGCTCTTCATTGCTTCATACATTTCTTCGCTACCGACGATGGGAACATTCCAATCGATTTCGCCGCCCATGAACAGCGTTGGTGTCGTGATTTTGTCCACTTTGTAGAAGAACGAAATCTTGTCCCACACCGCGCGATTCACCCAGGGCTGTCCTAGCTCGGTGTCATAGTCCAGAATGTATTGGTCATGCCCATAAAGAGCGGCAAAAAACGACGAACCGGCCCCTGCGATCGCGGCCTTGAAGCGGGTAGTCTGCGCGATGATGAAATCCGTAGAAATTGCTCCGTAAGACCAACCGCCGACGCCGAGTTTGTCGGCATCGGCAATCCCTTGCGCGATGGCGTAGTCAACCATTGCCATGTCATCCTGAAAATCTTTGTTCCCCCAATCGGCGTAGATGGCTTTGCAGAAAGCCTCGCCGTATCCCGATGACCCGCGCGGATTCGGCTCGAGAACCACGTATCCATTAGCTGCAAAGAGCTGTGAATAGTGATTGAAATCGCCGTGATACGCGCCCACCGGACCGCCGTGCGGATGCAGAAGAGTTGGATATTTTTGTCCGGCAACGTGGTCGAGCGGCTTGTAAAGATAGCCGGCGACCATGGTTCCATCTTTGCTCTTGAATTTCACATACTCCGGCGTGACCAGCTTGATCTTCGCGAGGAACTCGTCGTTGACGTGAGTAATCCGCCTGGGCGTGTCGGAACCGCTGATGGCGAAGACTTCGTTCGGCCGCTCTGACGATGCAACCTGCGCCGCTAGCTCTCCCGACTGGGAGATGCTGTAGTCGCCGACCACAACGCGCCCCGAGATGGGCCGGGTGATTTCACCGCCTGCAACAGGAATGCGGCACAGGTTCTCAGTGCCGTCATCGTCGGCCGTGAAATAGATGTATTGACCATCTGGCGAAAATTTCGGCCGGCGCGACATGCGATCAAAACTCTTGGTCAATACCTTCGCTGGGCCGCCGCTTGCCGGAGAAATCGCCACGTGCAGCGTCCCGTACTGAAAGAGTTTGGGATCAAGTTTCGTGAGGTAAGTGATCCATTTTCCATCCGGCGACCACGAGGGCTCGTTGTCTTCGCCGGGGTTGGTAGTGACCTGCGTCGGGTGCGCTCCCTTGTCGGTGTTGTCCGCCGCAACAACCCAAATGTCGGAGTTGTAAGTGCGGTCGGGATCGGGAGTGGAACGATTGCTCGAAAACGCCAGCAGCTTGCCGTCTGGAGACCACGCGGGATCCTCGTCGTCGAAATCGCCGGAAGTGACCTGCGTTAGGGTTTTCGTCGCGATATCGAGAACGTACAAATGCGTGCGCCGGCGGTCGAGGTAGCCGATGGTATCGCTCTTAAAGCGATAGCGATCGATTACGTGGGGAGGTGGCGTTTTCGGTTTTTCTGACTTCTCTTTCTTGTCTTCTGGTTTGCTGCCGGGCTTCTCTTTTTCTTTCGCCTTCGCCTCCTCCAATTCTTCCGGCGACGGATCCTGCAACACCAGGACCATGCGCTTGCTGTCCGGCGACCAGGCGAAATCCTCTACGTCCTGAATGGTTTCCGTCAGTTGCTCGGCCTCGCCGCCCATACGGTTCAACAGCCAAACCTGCGTCTTGCCTTCACCACGCTTCGAAAGAAACGCCAGATACTTGCCATCTGCGCTCCACCGCGGATGCGACGACGACTCCTTCGGCGCGGTCATCACGACGGGATCTCCGCCCGCGGCCGGCACCATCCAGATGCGCGCTTCGCTCTTGTCTTCCTTCAGCGACATGGTTGAAATCGTATAGGCCACCCATTTTCCATCCGCTGTAATCTGCGGATCACGCACATCGCGGATCGCGAAAATATCGTCCACGGTAATCGCACGAGCTGCGGGCGTCTGAGCTTTCGTGGGCGGCAGGAAGAAACAGGACATCAATACCAAGACAAACACTGACAAGAACAGCGGACGGGTTCGCACGTTTATTGTTCCTCGGATGGAATGGAATGGCACTGTTTCGGGCCGGACTAGGATACAACGAACGATGGGAAGCAGTGGGAAGGCGTTTAGCTTGCGAAAGAATGGCTCCTCAGGTAGGACTCGAATC